>JAVVXN010000001.1:0-63668 GCA_036651575.1 Raoultibacter sp.
AGGATAAAGGGGAAAAGATGTCAGATCAAAACCAGCAACCGCCCTTGGCGAATTCAGAAACGCAACAAAAAAGTACGCAACCGCAAGCACCGCAGGCACCCTGCAGAAAATGCGGTGCTTTGATTCCGAAGTATGGGGATAAGTGCCCCCTGTGCGGCGCCACGCAAAAACCGTTTTATAAGCGTGTTTGGTTCTGGGTTCTTGTGCTGTTCGTGGTGATACTGTTTGCCATGGGAAGCTGTGTGGGGTCATGCAGCCAGGCGGTGAGTGAAAGTGGCAACTCGATAACCACCTCAGATGGTGCTCCTGTGCCGGCGGATTCTGGCACCGAAGAAGCGGCGAAGACCGACGGAAAAACAGCGTCGGGGAAATCTCAAGAGAAATATACTTTGAGCGATGAAGCGCTTATCGACAAAGGTTATGGCATGTACGGGGTGAGTGGAGCATTCACGAACGTCACCGATAAAGAAATCGGTTACGTGCAGATATCGTATTCGCTGCTTGATGCCGAGGGTGCTCAGGTGGGTACGGTGCTTGCCAATACCAGTAACCTGGGGGCAGGTGCCGTGTGGAAATACGAGGCCATGGGAAGCGCTTCGGGCAATGCAACCGTTGTGTCGTTTAAAGTGGCACAGGTGAGCGGTTTTTAGATTCTTTTGAGCGGGGAGTATTGACAGGTGTCTTTTAAGGCACCTGCTCGCCGCGTTGCGGATCACGCACCCGATACGGTTGTCGTGAGATCGCCGCATATCACATCGCATTGCGACTACTTCTCTATCTCGCTAGGTAACGCATCGCATCTTTTGAGCGCTGCGCGTGATTCCTGTCTCGAGCTTGCCCGTGTCAGTGTTTTTGGGGCGGTTCATGCTACGATACGGTAGAGGGTTTATTTCGGTGTTTTGTGGGGAGAGGAAGGGAGGTAGTGCCGTGATTGTTCGTCTGTACCGGATTGTGCCCCTTCTGATAGTGCTGGGTATCATTGCGGCAATCGTGTACCTCGTTGTTATGTATCGCTCTTCTCCGAGTCGCGCAAAAGAAGTGCTCATTATGGTGTTTACCTGGCTTAGTGCTATCCTTTCGGCGCTCTTTTTGTTGGTGACGCTCTATGCTTGGGGAGAACACAACGTGCCCGTAACCGATCTGGCCTTGAGTTTTTTGATCACCGCGGGTATCGCGTTGGTCATCACCCGTATCTGTCGTACGGTTTTTCTTCGCCGCCATCCCGAATATCGCAAGAAAGCTACGAAAACAACCTGGCGCAAACGAAGGGGATAGGGCTGTTTTCTCAACTTTGAGCGACGGAAGACAGCAAAGCTCTCGGGAGTGTTTTGCCTGTTTTGTTGGCGATATCTCGATAGATGATTTGCGCATATCGTGAAGATATTTCTCATAAAATTGTATATTATTGCAGTAATGGTTGCTATTTTTGAATAAATGAAAATAGGGGGTTACGTTTTGGTAAAAATAACCCTATACTTCGTTTTGTCCTTTAAGGGCGGTACAGAGAGACCGACAAGGCTGCAAGCATCCACTTTACATAGGGTGTTTTTTAGAAGCCTTTGTTTGTTCGCGAAGGCATTTTTTATGTCAAAACGGACGGGTTTGACGCGATAAGGCGATTGCGCAACCGGTTGTCTGTACGCACTCACGACTGAAGAAAAGGAGTGTGTATGAATGACACAAGCAAAGTAAAATCCATCTGCATGGATGCAGAGGAGATTGAACGATCGCTCACGCGCATCGCTCATCAGATTCTTGAAACGAATAAGGGGGCTGCCACCATCGCCTTGGTCGGCATCGTTACCCGCGGTGATCTCCTGGCAAAGCAACTTGCCGAAAAGATCGAGGAAATCGAAGGCAGCAGCGTGTCGCTCGGCAGCCTCGATATCAGTTTTTATCGCGACGATGTACTGACGCATCTCGCACCCGAAGTGCATGGCACAAAAATTCCTTTCAATATCGATGGAAAAGACCTCATCTTGGTCGATGATGTGCTCTATACCGGACGCACAATTCGTGCAGCGCTCGATGCCATTATGGACTTGGGTCGTCCTGCCACGGTGCAGTTGGCGGTGCTGGTTGATCGAGGCCACCGCGAACTGCCAATCCGCGCCGACTTTGTCGGCAAAAACGTTCCTTCCGCATCCGATGAAAACGTGCGTTTGTTCCTCGAGGATGTAGACGGCATTTCTGCCGTGGAAATTTTAGAAGTAGCACCGGGCTCCCGCGCGGGCTCGGCACCTCTGGGAGGCGAATAGGGTATGGCATTTAACCACAAACACCTCATCGATATCACCGAGTATTCGGCAGACGATATCATGCAAATCCTTGAAACTGCAGTCACGTTCAAAGAGGTCAACGAGCGCAAAATCAAAAAATTACCGACCCTCAAGGGTTTGACGGTCATCAATATGTTCAACGAGCCTTCAACCCGTACGCGTTCATCGTTCGAGTTGGCTGAAAAACGCCTGTCCTGTGACAGTCTCAACTTTGGCGGTTCTTCGAGCGCGACGGTGAAAGGTGAAAGCCTCGTCGATACCATCGAAACGCTTAACTCATACAAAATCGATATGGTCATCGTGCGCGATAAGCATGCTGGTGTACCGCAAAAGATTGCCCAGCACACCAAAGCGGCGGTTATCGATGCGGGTGACGGTAAGCATCAGCACCCGACCCAGGCACTGCTCGACCTGTTCTCGATCTGGGAAAAGAAAGGGCACCTTGACAACCTTAAGGTTGGTATCGTGGGAGACATCGGTCACTCGCGCGTGTGTGGTTCGTTGATTCCGGCTCTAAAAATCATGGGGTGCGAAGTTACGGTCATTGCTCCGGCAACCTTGTTGCCTGCTCGTCCCGATATCTTAGGTGTCGATCACGTCTCCGCAAGCCTCGATGATGCGTTGCCTGAACTCGATGTGGTCTATATGCTCCGCATCCAGCGTGAACGGCTCGAAGGCGCTCCGTATCCGAGTCTGCGCGAGTACAACATGCTGTTCGGATTGACACAGCAGCGAGAGCACCTCATGCGTCCCGACGCGATTATCTGCCACCCCGGTCCCATCAACCGCGGTGTTGAGCTCGATAGCTACATGGCCGATCACCCGCAGCGTTCGGTCATTCTCGATCAGGTCTATGCCGGTATCTGCACGCGTATGGCCGCCTTGTATCTGTTGTTGGGAGGGAGTGAAAATGGCATTACTGCTTAAGAACGCCCATTTGATCGATCCGAGCTGTGATTTGGATCGTGTTGCCGATGTTATCGTCCGCGATGGGAAAATCGTCGAGGTGGGCGAGGGGTTGTCCATCGAAAAGGGTATCACCCGTGATTTGACGGGCAAGATCGTCGTTCCCGGTCTCGTCGACATGCACGTGCATCTGCGCGAGCCCGGTTTCGAACAGAAAGAAGACATCGCCAGCGGCACTCGTGCGGCAGCGCATGGTGGATTTACGGCAGTCTGCTGCATGCCGAATACCTCCCCGGTCACCGATGACGCCACCACGGTTGAATTCATCCAGGCTCGTGCGGCCGCAGTCGGCAAATGCCGCGTGCACGTTTCGGGTGCCTGCAGCAAAGGCTTGGCGGGCGATACGCTTTCCGAAATGGGAGACATGGCAGCTCACGGTGCTGTCGCCTTCACCGATGATGGCTGCGGCATTCAGGATGCCGGCATGATGCGCCGCGTCATGGATTACGGGGTCATGTTCGGGCGAGCGATCATGGTTCACTGTCAAGATGATGCTTTGGTAGGCGAAGGGCAGGTCAATGAGGGGGTCGTTTCTACTCGCCTCGGTATGCTCGGCTGGCCAGCCGAAGGCGAAGAAATCGAGATTGCCCGCGATATCGCGCTGTGTCGATTGACGGGTTGTCCGCTGCATATTCAGCACATAACCACCGCCCGCGGTCTCGCTCTGGTTCGCGACGCAAAAGCGGAAGGGTTGCCGGTTACCTGTGAAGTCACACCGCACCATCTTTTCCTTTCCGAAGACGTGATCGGCGACGATTACAACACGAACTTTAAGGTCAACCCCCCGCTGCGTACAAAGGATGACTGCGCGGCGTTGATCGAGGGCGTTATTGACGGTACGGTCGATTGCCTGGTGACCGACCACGCTCCCCATATCGATTGGGAAAAAGATTACGAGTTTGAGCGCGCGCCCTTCGGCATGACCGGTTTAGAAACATCTCTCGGTCTCGTTCTGACGAACCTTGTTGCTCCGGGCATTATCGATTACGCCAAGATGATTGAGCTTATGGCTATCAACCCCCGTCGCGTCTTGCGTGTTGAAGAGGTTTCACTGGTTGCCGGAAGCACGGCAGATTTGACCGTCATAGACCCGGATGCTACGTGGGTTGTGTCGGTTGACGACATGTTGTCGAAAGCGCGCAACTCAGGATTTATCGGAGCGGAGTTGAAAGGTCAGGCGACCGATGTCTATATCGGTGGATACGCCACCTTGGAAGAAGGTAAGATCGTTGAGTAAGATCAGCAACCAGCTGCTTGAACACACTTCCAAGCCCGTTGCGAAACCGGCCCTCCTCGTACTTGAGGATGGGTCGGTTTTTTTTGGTACCTCATGTGCTGCCGATGGAGAGGTGTTTGGCGAAATATGTTTTAATACTTCGATGGAGGGGTATTTAGAGGTGATTTCCGATCCATCCTATGCGGGTCAGATTATCACCATGACCTATCCGCAAATTGGAAATTACGGGGTGAATAGGTGTGACTTGCAGGCTGAAACGCTTGCGTTGCGAGGTCTTGTCGTTCACGATATGTGTACGACGCCCAGCAACTGGCGTTCCCAGATGAGTCTTCCTGACTTTTTGCGCCGACAAAACGTGGTGGCTATCGAGGGTGTTGATACGCGTTTTCTCACGCGCCACATCCGTGATTTTGGCGCGCAACGCGCCGTGCTTTCAACGCTCGATCTTGCTGTGGAGAGCCTGCTTGCCAAGGTGCGTAACAGCGAATCGATCGTTGGAGTAAATTTGGTGCCGTCTGTTTCGACGCGCACCACCCATCGCTTCGAAACGCTTCCTGAAAGTTGCGGCTTTGCGCTTGCTCCTGCGCTGGCACCCCGTTATCATGTCGTCGCCTACGATTGCGGTGTCAAGCGTTCCATTCTCGAAAACTTGGTGCGCGTGGGGTGTCGTGTCACGGTGGTTCCCTGGGACACTTCGGCAGCAGAGGTTTTCGCCTTAGAACCCGACGGGGTGTTTCTCAGCAATGGTCCGGGGGATCCCGGGGCGGTTGGCGACACGTATACCCAAGTTGAACAGCTGTTGGGAAACGTAGCTGTTTTCGGGATTTGCTTAGGGCATCAGATGATCTGCAAGGCGGCGGGGGCGACCATTGAAAAACTCAAGTTCGGGCATCGCGGGGGAAATCAACCCGTGATGAACCTGAGAACCCGTCGCGTGGAAATCACGGCTCAAAATCATGGGTTCGGTCTGCTTTTCCCCAGCTTAGGCTCCCTTGTGCCCGAATTGTCTTCCTGGCACACCGACCACGAAGACGATTTGCGATTTTGGGTAAAATCCGGCACGGCTCCTGTTGTGCGCAATGAAAAATTCGGGCGTATCCAGCTGACGCATGTCAACCTTAACGATGGAAGCGCCGAAGGTATCGCCTTTCTTGATATCCCCGCATTCAGCGTGCAGTATCATCCCGAAGCAAGCCCGGGACCGACCGATTCGCACTATCTGTTCGGGGCCTTTACGCGTCTGATGGACGGTCGCGCCGATTATCTCGACATCGATAGTGCCGTCGATCGTCTTTCCGGTTGGAATTTCGCCAATTCTGAAGAGGGGGAATAGCATGCCGAAACGTCAAGATATCAAAACCATTCTCGTTATCGGTTCTGGACCGATCGTGATCGGGCAGGCATGCGAATTCGATTATTCGGGGGCTCAGGCCTGTAAGGTGCTTTCCGAGGACGGCTATCGCGTTGTTCTTGTCAATTCAAATCCGGCCACCATCATGACCGATCCCGGCCTGGCAAAACGTACGTATGTTGAACCGATTACACCCGAATTTGTGGAAAAAGTCATTGCTCGCGAGGCTCCCGATGCCCTCCTTCCGACGCTCGGTGGTCAGACGGGCCTGAACACTGCGGTAGAATTGGCTCGTCGTGGCGTCTTGGAAGCCTACGGCGTCGAAATGATTGGCTGCGACTTAGAAGCGATCGAACGAGGCGAAGATCGTCGTCTCTTCAACGAAGCCATGAAAGAGCTTGGTATCGAAACCTCTCGGAGCGGCTATGCCTATTCGGTTGCCGATGCCGCTACCTTGGCCGAAGAGATGGGTTTTCCGCTGGTGTTGCGCCCTTCGTTTACTATGGGTGGTGCCGGGGGAGGTATCGCTCACGACGAGACCGAATTGCGCTCAATTGTCGAACAGGGTCTTGAGCTCTCGCCAGCCCACGAAGTGCTTGTGGAAGAAAGCATTGAAGGTTGGAAAGAATACGAGATGGAGGTGATGCGTGATAGTGCTGGAAACGGTATCATCATCTGCTCGATTGAAAACTTCGATGCCATGGGCGTGCATACGGGCGACTCGATAACCGTAGCCCCCGCGCAAACGCTTTCCGATGTTGAGTATCAACGTATGAGGGTCGCAAGCCTTGCAATTCTGGAAAAAATCGGAGTGGAAACCGGTGGCTCGAACGTGCAGTTTGCCGTCAATCCCGAAAACGGCCGCTTGATTGTCATTGAGATGAATCCGCGCGTATCGCGCTCTTCGGCGTTGGCATCGAAGGCGACGGGCTTTCCCATTGCAAAGGCGGCGGCAAAGTTGGCCGTCGGTTATACGCTCGATGAAATTCTCAACGATATCACCAAGGCGACACCGGCTTGTTTTGAGCCGTCTATCGACTATTGCGTGGTTAAAGTGCCGCGTTTTGCCTTCGAGAAATTTCAGGACAGCGACAATACTCTGACGACGCGCATGAAATCTGTGGGCGAAATCATGAGCATCGGTCGTACGTTTGAAGAAGCGCTCGGTAAAGCGATGCGATCGCTTGAAAACGGGCGAAGTGGCTTGGGCGTCGATGGGCGAGACGACGACGTTATTGATGAAGCGGAATTCGACGTGATGGTGCGGCGTCCGACGCAGGATCGCATTTTCTATATGGCCGAAGCGCTCCGCCGAGGATGGAGCGTTGCGCGCGTTGTCGCGGCAAGCCGTATCGATGCGTTTTTTGTGGCTCGTATGGCCGATATGGTTGCCGTTGAAGAGGCGCTGCGAGGACGCAGACTTGAAGAGCTTGATGCCGACGCCTTGCGGGTGATCAAGCGTTTTGGTATTTCCGATGTGCAAATTGCGCATTTGACCGGCTCTGATGAGCGTACGGTACGCGCGTGTCGCAAGGTGCTGGGAGTGGTGCCCTGCTTTAAGACGGTCGATACCTGTGCCGCTGAATTTCCGAGCGAAACCGACTACCATTACAAAACCTACGACACGGGCACTTCTGAAGTGGCGCCCAAGCGAAAAAAGCGGGTGATGATTTTGGGTGCAGGCCCCAATCGTATTGGGCAGGGGATCGAATTCGATTACTGCTGTGTGCACGCCTGTTACGCCCTGCATGACGCCGGCTTTGAAACCATCATGGTCAACTGCAACCCCGAAACGGTTTCAACGGATTACGATACGTCTGACAAGCTCTATTTCGAGCCTTTAACCTACGAAGACGTTATGGATATCGTCGATGTGGAACATCCCGATGGCGTGGTGGTGACCCTCGGCGGACAAACGCCCTTAAAACTTGCGCGCGCACTGCAACAGGCCGGTGTTTTGATCTTAGGGACGCAGCCCGAAGCGATCGATCTTGCAGAAGATCGCGACCGCTTTGCCGCGATTCTTGACGAACTCGATATTACCTACCCGGTTTCGGGTATGGCATCAACCTTCGAAGAGGCCTGCCAAGTGGCTGATCGCATCGGGTTTCCCCTTTTGGTTCGTCCCAGCTACGTGCTTGGGGGCAGGGGCATGGCTATCGTCTACGATGGCAGCCAGCTGGAAAAATATAGGGGAGAAGCTGCCAAGATTTCCCCCGATCACCCGGTGTATCTTGACCGTTTCCTCGAGGGTGCCGTCGAGGTTGATCTCGATGCGTTATGCGACGGGAAAGGTGTCTATATCGGAGGCGTGCTCGAGCATATTGAAATGGCGGGCATCCATTCGGGCGATTCGGCTTGCTGTACGCCGCCGTTTGCCCTTTCGGAATCGACGGTGGCGCAACTGCGAAGTATCGCGCGTCGATTGGCCCTGCGCCTGGGCGTCGTCGGTCTTATCAATATCCAATTTGCCATCAAAGATCAGGTTATATACGTAATCGAAGCCAATCCTCGGGCGAGCCGTACCGTACCCTTTATCTCCAAGGCAACCGGTGTTTCCCTGGCTCAGTGTGCCGCTCGGATTATGGCGGGTCAATCCCTTGCCGAACTGAAGCTTCCCAGCGACGAACGCCGTCTGGAGCATTTCAGCGTGAAAGAAGCCGTTATGCCTTTTGGTCGTTTTCCTGGAACCGATGTGGTACTTGGTCCTGAAATGAAATCGACAGGGGAAGTCATGGGTGTTGCCAAAAACTTTCCTGCAGCCTACGCCAAAACGCAACTTGCGATTTCCTACGATTTGCCGCGGGATGGTATCGTGTTTGTTTCGGTGTGTGATCGCGATAAGCGTGCTATCGTGTCGATTGCTCGCGATATTGTGAGGCTCGGTTTTTCTCTCGTCGCGACCGCAGGAACCGCGCGAGCGCTGAGAGCGGCAAACATTGAAGTTGAAGAAGTGAAGAAAATCCACGAAGGCTCACCCAATATCAGAGATAGAATTGTATCAGGCGATATTTCGCTTATGATTAACACGCCCTTCGGTCATGCAACCCGTGATGATGGTTATTACCTTCGTCTTGCAGCCGTTTGCCACGGGGTCAGCCATGTGACGACACTGGCTGGTGCGCAGGCGATGGTTGCTGGCATGGAAGTGGCGCGTGAAACTGGTCTCGAGGTGGTGGCTCTACAGGATCTGCCGCAGTGGGGTCAAGAGGAAAGGTAGGCTATGACAGGCTTGGTCAATGAGGTCGGAACCATTCTTTCAAACGAATGCGTGGGTCCGAATCTGTATCTGATAAACGTGATGCTGCCCGATATCGCGTCGCGAATTAAACCGGGGCAATTCGTCCAGGTGAAACTACCCGGTATGGAGGGGCATATCTTGAGGCGTCCCTTTTCGATATACGATGTATCGGAGCGAGACGGTAGTGCTGAAATCCTCTACCAGGAGGTTGGCTTTGGCACGGCGCATCTACATACGCTTGAGGCCGGTCAAAGCCTCGAGGCCATCGGCCCGGTTGGTCAGGGCTGGTCTGTACCCGCCGACGCGAAGCGTATCATGCTTGTTGCGGGTGGCGTCGGTGCGGCTCCCCTGTTTATGCTGGCGAAGCAGCAGCGGGCGGCGGGTGTTCAAGTCGACATGGTCTTGGGCGCGCAAACGTTGGATGCTCTTGTCACGCGCGAGCGCTACGATGCGCTGTGTAAAGACAGCCTGCAATGTGCCACCGATGATGGATCGTTTGGACATGCTGGTTTTTGCACGGGGCTTGTCGAATCGAACATCGGTGAGCATCTCTATGACTATTTGGCTTGCTGTGGACCTGAACCTCTCATGAAAATCGTGGCGAAGCGCGCCGTTGTCGATGGCATTTTCTGTCAGATATCGCTTGAGCGTCGTATGGCGTGTGGAGTGGGGGCATGTCTTTCCTGCGTTGTTGATACCCGTACGGGCAAAAAGCGCGCTTGCGTTGATGGCCCTATATTCGATGCTGAAGAGGTGATGTGGTAATGGCGGTTTCTTTGCAGGTCAACCTCGGTGGTCTCGCTATGAAAAATCCAATCACGACCGCTTCGGGAACGTTTGCGGCGGGTCGTGAATACAACGATTTTTTCGATATTACCCAGTTGGGTGCCGTGACGACAAAGGGCGTTTCGTTTGCCGGTTGGGCGGGCAACGACAGCCCTCGCATTGCCGAAACTCCCTCGGGTATGCTCAATTCGATCGGGTTGCAAAATCCTGGCGTTCACGCGTTTATCGAACGTGATTTAGCCTGGCTTGCGCAGCGGGATGTGCCCGTTATCGTCAATGTGTCGGGTCATAGCGCCGATGAGTACGTGCAGGTTATCGAGGCGCTTGAAGCACAGGATGTCGTGAGTGCCTACGAGGTTAATATATCGTGCCCCAACGTTGACGAAGGAGGCATGACCTTTGGCACGCACGCTCCGAGCGTCGAAGGTGTTGTCGCGCGTTGCCGCGCGGCAACGACGCGGCCCCTTATTGTGAAACTGACACCGAATGTGACCGATATCACCGAAATTGCCCGTGCGGCCGAATCTGCTGGTGCCGATGCCATCTCGCTTATCAATACGGTGCTCGGTATGGCAATCGACGCGAACACGCGCACCCCGCAGCTTGCGCGCATCGTGGGAGGACTTTCGGGTCCCGCCATCAAACCCATCGCGTTGCGCATGGTGTATGAAACCTATCGTGCGGTAGATATTCCGCTGCTGGGAATGGGTGGGGTTACCTGCGCAGAAGATGCCATCGAGTTTATGCTGGCCGGGGCTACGGCAGTGGCTGTCGGAACCGGTAATTTCATGAATCCAACCGCCGCTCCTGAGGTTATATGCGGTATTGCATGGTATTGTGAACAGCACGGTGTTGCTGATATCAATGAGTTGATAGGGGGTCTTTTGTGTTAGAACGATTCGATGCGCTACCTGCCAAAGATCGCGTGATCGTTGCGCTTGATTGCGGTGCCTCAGAAGCCCTCGCGCTGGCCGATAAACTGATAGGTAAGGCGACATGGCTCAAGATCGGCATGACCCTTTATTATGCGGAAGGGCCTTCCATTATCGAAGCGCTCAAGCGCCGCGGCTTCAAGGTGTTTCTTGATTTGAAATTTCACGACATCCCGCATCAGGTTGCCGGCGCCGCTGCTTCGGCTGTGAAAAGCGGTGCCGATATGGTGACCATGCATGCGGTGGGTGGTGTGGCTATGATGGTTGCCGCGCAAAAAGCAGTCGAAGCTGCGGCAGATGATACCGGAGATGCGGCGCCCATCACCCTTGGTATTACGGTTTTGACCAGCATGGATCAAACGACGCTTGCGGCTACGGGGGTTAATCGAACGGTGACTGAACAGGTTTGTTCGTTGGCGGCTCAAGCGCAGGACGCTCATTTATCCGGCGTCGTGGCTTCCCCTCAGGAAGCTGCTCTTCTGCGAGACCTTCTCGGTCCGCAGGCGTTTATCGTCACGCCGGGTGTGCGTCCGGCGGGCGTCTCCTTGGGGGATCAGAGTCGAGTAGCAACGCCTGCGCAGGCGTTTGCTGCGGGTGCTTCGCATATCGTTATTGGAAGACCTATCACGCAGGCGACCGATCCGGTTGAAGCGTTTGAAACCATTACGAAAGGACTTTAACGTGGAACGTGAAGAAATATTGAGCAAATTACAGGACACGGGAGCGGTTCGTCGGGGACATTTCCAGTTGACGAGCGGCCGTCATTCCGATACCTATATCCAATGCGCCCGCGTTTTGGAAGACACGAAGCTCACCAATGCCTTTGCTGCCGAAGCGATCAAGCGTCTCCCGGAAGGCCTTGCCATCGATATGGTCGCAAGCCCTGCTGTGGGGGGCATTATCTTTGGGTATGCTGTGGCATCGGCGCTGGGTACGAAGATGATTTTTTCCGAGCGCAAAGAAGGTGCGATGGTGTTTCGCCGCAACTTTGAAGTACCTGCCAAAGCGCGCGTGCTTGTCTGCGAGGACGTGGTGACGACGGGTGGTTCCGTCAAAGAAGTATGCGATCTGATTGAAGAGGCGGGCGGCGTTGTGGTAGCGGTTGTTTCCATGATCAACCGCGGAGGAGAGCGTAAATTCGCTCACGAGTACTATCCTCTCATCGACTTGCCGACTCCGTCGTGGGCTCCCGAAGATTGCGATTTGTGCAAGCAGGGTGTTGTACTCGATGCTCCTGGCTCCCGTCGCCTTGCCAAGTAATTTTATTTTCAGGGAGTGACCCCGATTGGTGCAACTGTCTTTTTTGGGTCGTTCCCCTGGCCTGGGCTCCTCTGAATTGGAGTAAAACCGCTGATATAGCGAAGTTTTTGGGATACCTCATTGATTCTCTAAGACGGCTTTGTCCTCGTGTGATACTATCACTTCAACGCGTAAGAAGAAGAAGGAGAGAATCAGATGGCTATTCCTCAATTGAGTCCCGAGGAGCGCAAGGCTGCCCTGGAGAAGGCAAAGGCCGCGCGCATTCAGAGGGCGCAGGTCCGTGATGACTTGAAAAACGGGAAGCTCACGCTGAAGGCCGTACTCGACATGAAGAACGATCCCATTGTGGGTCGCATGAGGGTTTCTACTCTCATTGAAACCATGCCCGGCTACGGTAAGGCAAAAGCCGAAAAAGTCATGACTGAACTGCACATCGCAGAAAGCCGTCGTCTGCGCGGCTTGGGTGAACGCCAGGAAGCGGCACTGCTGGAGCGTTTAAGCTAAGCTTATGAGACACGGTAATCTGTTTGTTATCTCTGGGCCATCAGGAGCCGGTAAAGGCACCCTGGTGGCTCGCCTTTTGTCTGAAATCTTTGACGCATGGGTGTCGGTGTCGGTAACGACTCGCGCCCCTCGTTTGGGCGAAGTTGAGGGGGAACACTACTTCTTCGTTGACGATGACTCCTTTGATACCCTTGTTGAGCAGGATGGATTGATTGAATGGGCGTCGGTTCACGGCGCTCGTTACGGCACCCCTCGAAGGGTGGTGGTCGATCATATCGCCCAAGGCGATCAGGTGATTCTTGAAATCGATGTGCAGGGAGCTTTTCAGGTTCGAGAAAAAATGCCTGAAGCGGTTTTGATTTTCGTCGAGCCTCCTTCTCTTGACGAACTTAGGGCTCGACTTTGTCGACGGGGCACGGAATCATCTGATGTGATAGAAAAAAGGATGAACGCCGCACATCTGGAGCTTTCGCGTAAAATGGAGTATGATGTACAGCTTGTGAATGACAACCTGGATCAAGCGACAAAAGTTCTTGTCGATTTGATTAATGCTTACGCAGAACATGAAGAGGATATTGATTTATGAGTATTATTGAGCCGAAGATTGACCTCCTTCTTAAAAAAACCGACAACGATCGTTTTCTTTTGTGTGCCCTGGCTTCTAAGCGTGCTCAGGATATCAACGATATGATGCGTGGTCAGCGCGATCGCGCTATTCAGTTGCAGACCGCTGTTGAAATTGCCCGTGCCGCCGAGAAGAAACCTCTTTCGATGGCTTTTTCTGAAATCGCCCGTGGTGAAGTTTCCTACGATCCTCAAAGTATCGATATCAAAAACCATTAATCTTGACGGTTTTTTGCTCTCAAGCGCGGGGGGGGGCTTGACGTTTGCTCCCTGTGATTTTTGTGAGAGAAGAAAATTTTTAGTCATAAAAAATTGAAGGTAAACGTTATCGTTTTTGTCGCATAAACGTTGCTGTTTGTTGTGCAGGAAACATCCGATTGACGTATCGCTTTTGGTTTCTGAGGTAATTTTACTTTTTTACCGGGGATTTTTCAGTGGTGTTTTATCTTTATGGGTACTCTGAGAGCTCAACTTGTGTTGGGCTCTATTCTTGTTTGAGTGTCTTTCGTGCGGGTATGAACGGTCTTATTTGAACTGACGTGATGAGGAAATACCATGAATGAATATCAGCGCATCTGTCTTGTCCACTATCACGAAATAGGACTGAAGGGGCACAATCGCTCTTCGTTTGAGATGAGGCTCTTGCGAAACCTTGAGGGCTTGCTTTCGGCGTTTCCGCTCGTTGCGATTCATCGCATTTCAGGACGTTTACTCATCTTCATTAAAGAGGGTACAACGTATGAGGTTGCCTGCGACATCGCCGATACGGTCGCTCGTATTCCGGGGGTGGCGCGCGTATCGAGCGGCTACAAATGCGAACGTGAACTTGATGAAATGTATGAGACTGCCGAACTCGCCCTGCGCGATGCGGGTGCTTTTGAAAGTTTTAAAGTTGCCGCGCGACGCAATCATACCGATTTCCCCATCGACTCCATGGAATTGAATCAGCTGGTGGGTGCTCACCTCTGTGGTGTGTATCCCGAAAAACAGGTTAAGATGAAGAACCCCGATTTGCGGGTGTGCGTGGAGGTTGTCGAGGGATCCACCTATGTGTATGCGCGCAGCATTACCGGTATTGGCGGCTTGCCGGTTGGAAGTTCTGGTCGGGTAATGTGCCTGCTTTCTTCCGGTATCGATTCGCCGGTGGCGATGTGGAAAATGGCCCGCCGCGGAGCAATCTGTCTCGGGGTGCACTTTTCGGGGCGTCCCCAAACAGCGGATACGAGCGAATATCTTGTCGATGACATCGCTCATGTGCTTGAGAAAACCGGCTGTGTTGCTCGTGTCTACGTTGTTCCTTTCGGTGACTATCAGCGAGAAATCGCCGGTGCGGTACCGCCGGAGCTGCGCGTCATCATGTATCGTCGTCTTATGTTTAAGGTGGCTGCAGCACTCGGCGGCCGCGAAAAGGCAAAAGCGCTCGTCACGGGCGAAAGCCTGGGACAGGTTGCCTCGCAAACGCTTGAAAACATCGCGGTGACCGACGCAGCTGTCGATATGCCGATCTTTAGGCCGCTTATCGGTTCTGATAAGCTCGATATCATCACGAGTGCACAAGAGCTTGGAACCTACGAAATTTCGTCACAGGATGCGCCTGATTGCTGCACGTTGTTTATGCCACGCAATCCTGAAACGCATGCAAAATTGCAGCCAGTACTTGCAATTGAAGCGCAGTTACCCCTCGAAGCCTGGATTGCCGAATTGGTTGAAAAGGCCGAAATTCACGATTATCGCTGCTCATCCTATCGTCCTAAAAAACGGTCAAAAGCAGCACCGCACACCGAAGCAACTATTTCTGATTCCTCTGAGACGCTCACAAATAGCCACAAGGTTTAAACGATGAAAGCAGTACTGGTGATTGCGTAAGATTTTATCGAATTAAAAGCTTGATCGCGATAGATTCCTTGTAGCTCTCGTTTGCTCTCATCCTGCTTTTTGCAAGGTGCCTCCTTTAGCATCATAGATGATGCGAGGGGGTCGCTATGTCGTTTCCAGAAAGCGCCGAAAGTCTTAAGGCGAAAGCTCATCTGAGTGCTGTGAAGGCGCCCGTACTTATCGGTGTGACGGTGGTGACGTTCATCATCCTTTTTTGTTGTGTGCAGGGTTTGGTTGGTTTGTTCACATCAGCTGATACGTTCAAGCTGGTGAAGCACGATGCCGCCTCTTCGGAAGCCGACGCCGCACCCCCGGAGGAGTCGGTCGTCGCTACCGACACCCAACGGGTGATTGTCGTGCATGTTGGTGGCGCGGTTGCCGTTTCGGGTGTTTATGAACTGCCCGAAGGATCGCGGGTGCAAGCGGCAATAGATGCGGCTGGCGGTTTTGCCGAGGGTGCGGTGGGCGATGGGCTCAACCGGGCACGCATTCTCAATGATGGCGAGCAGATAATCGTTCCCGTGCAACCCTCCCTCGAGGCGAACGCATCATCTTTGGCAGGTGGTGGTGTTGGTTTTGAAGGAGAAATTTCTGCGACGAAAATCAATATCAATTCAGCCTCCCTCGAAGAGCTTGATTCTCTTGACGGCATCGGGGTGTCAACCGCGCAGCGTATCATTGCTGATCGTGAAGCGCAGGGGCCTTTTCGGACCATTGAAGACTTGAAGCGAGTTTCCGGCATTGGCGAAAAAAAGTATGCTGCGCTCGCTGATTCGATTTGCGTGTGAACGCCCTCAGGGGGGCTTAAGGCATGCAGCGGCTTTATGTTGGCGAAGAAAAAGATGCCGCTCAGTGCTCGGTTCGCCCCAGTGTACCTGCGCTGTTTTTTGTTGGTGCGGGGCTGTGGGGTGGTATCGGGTGTTCGTATGCGTGCCTGGAGCGGGCAGAATCTTTATCGATACTTTTGTGCGCTCTTTTTTCTCTTGTCGGGCTCGTCATCGCCTGCGTCGCGCTTTGGCGACGACGGCAGAAGGCCCTTTTTTGCCTGCTGGTTGGAATATGCTTGGGCGGGATTTGCGGATCGGTTGCCGCTTTCGACTTTTCGCAGGATTGCGCCGCGTCCGATGTGTCATCGGGCGGTGTTTACGAGTTTATTGTGGTAGAAGATGCGACGATGGGGGATTTCGGATCATCGTGCTGTGCTACGACCACGCTTTCAACGGGGCAAAGTATCAAGGTTCGCATCAGTTTTGGTCAGGAAGAGCAACTCTTTCGATTTGGAGAACGCTTCAGTGCCTTTACCACCTTTTACCAACCCGGTGATGTCGCTGCATCTTACTACTATCGACAGGGTATCTCCTGCCGCGCTACGGTTTTTCACGCGATACGGATAGCGCCTTCGGGGGCGTTTGGGGCGCTTCTTGCGTTTCGTGAATATGCCCTGGCATGTTTTCAGGGGTATTCCGGTGAAGGGGCCGCTTTTTTGCGGGCAGTGCTTTTTGGGGAACGATCCGATCTTGATGAAGGGGGATTTTATGGGGCAGTGAAGGCTTGTGGTTTGGCGCACCTCATTGCAGTGTCGGGGGCTCATCTGGTGGTGGTCTCGACGTTTATCGGGTTGTTTTTGCGATTGCTGCGAATCAATCGATACGCAGCGGTGGTATTGCAGGTGCTTTTTATCGGTTGCTACCTTATTTTTACAGGGCTCCCAATTTCGGCAATCCGTGCAGCGGTCATGTCCGTTGTTACCATGACGGCAGTGTTTGCCCATCGACGATCGTCGGGTATAAATGCACTTTCATTGTGCGTCTGCGCGATGCTTGCACTCAATCCGCAGACTTCGTTTTCCCTTTCGTTTGCTCTTTCGGTGGCGGCAACGTTGGGCATTATTATTTTTGGCACCTTGATGGGGGACTGGTGTGCACACTGTTTTCATCTGCGTCAAGGATTTGTGCGCGATGCGCTTGCGATGACGCTTGCGAGCAATCTGCTCACGCTACCCCTTTCCGCTGCTGCCTTCTCTCAGATATCATTGATAGCGCCGCTAGCAAACGTGATCGCATCCCCGCTGTTCTCTCTTTTTTGCGGCGGTGGTTTGCTC
Organism: Raoultibacter sp.; assembly: GCA_036651575.1. GTDB lineage: Bacteria > Actinomycetota > Coriobacteriia > Coriobacteriales > Eggerthellaceae > JAVWGW01. The sequence continues at coordinate 17,157 of JAVVXN010000001.1, forward strand.
GCGGTCATCGTGTGCTTGCTCATCCCCGTTGTCGGTTCTTTTTTCGTCGGGTGTTTTGTGGTGGCTGCTCAGGCGTTTTGTGAAGGGGTCATCTTATTGGCGCGCATTCCCTTTGCGGCCATTCCCTTTGCGGGAGATATGGCACTGCTTGTTGCCGCAGCTGTGCTGGGGGTAAGCATCCTCTGGATAGTCTGGCCACGTCCTTCTCGTCGTGCGGGTGCCCTCCTTTGCTTGATTTTGCTGATGGTCAGTGGCTGCGTCGTCGTGGTTGTGCCCCGTTTTGCTCCCGATGAAATTATTATGCTCGACGTTGGGCAAGGCGATGCCTTTTTGGTGCGTAGCCAGAATGCGACACTCCTGATTGATACGGGCAATCACGATACGGCGCTGCTGAAGGGCTTGGCGAGATGCGGTGTCTATCATCTTGATGGGGTGATAATCAGCCACCCTGACGATGATCATTGTGCATCTCTTGTTGCCTTACAGCATGTCGTAGGTGTCGATCGGGTATTGGTTGCCGAAGATCTTTTGACGTGTCCATGCAAAGCCTGTGCCTCCTTGCGGGAAAACGCAACGCGGGTTGTGGAGGGTGGCTGCATAGAAGGGATGCGGGTCGGGGATGCTTTGACGTGCGGATCTTTTACGGCGCGGGTTCTCGCACCGAAGACTTTTGTCGATGAGGGTGGTAATGCCGATAGCTTATGCGTCTTGCTCGAACATGACAAAAATGCTGATGGAAACAGTGAATGGAAGGCGCTCATGTGCGGCGACGCCGAGAGTGAACAGATAGGGGCATTGCTTGAGTCGAAGGTTCTTGGCGATATCGATATCTACAAAATCGGACACCACGGATCGAAACGTGCCATCACTGCCGATCAAGCCGCAGTGCTGCGACCCGAAATAGCTCTTTGCAGCGTAGGACAGGCAAATCGCTATGGGCATCCTGCCGCCGAGACGCTCGATGCACTTCGGGCGTCGGGGGCTCGCGTATTTCGCACCGACGAGCAAGGAGAGGTTGTATGCAGATTGTTCTTTGATCGGATCGAAGTGGAAGCGCTCCGCTAAAATGAAGGGATGGCGAATCCAACGAAAAAAGAAACGCTCCTACCGGTTTACCTGGTGAACGGCGAAGATGAACTCAAACGAGAAGCGGTGATGAAGCGGCTTAAAAAACGGCTTTCTTCGTTGGGTGATCTTTCGTTTAATAGCGAGCACTTTGATGGGGAAGTGGCAAGCGGTCTCGATATCTGTGCAGCGTGCAATACGATTCCCTTCGCGAGCGAAAAACGGCTCGTGCTTGTCGATGCGGCCGATAGGCTAAAAAAAACCGATTCGGAAGTTTTGGTAGCGTACTTGAAGGATCCTGCCCAAACGACCGTTTTGGCGCTGGTGGCCACCAAGCTTGCAAAAAATACGCGCCTTTATAAAGCGATTGCGAGTTTTGGTAAAACTGCCGTCATTGATTGTAGTCCCCTGAAGCGTTTCGAGCTTCCTCGCGCCGTTCGCTCTATGGCGGTTACTCACGGTATTACCCTGACGGAGGCTGGCGCGAATGCCCTCATCAACGCCGTTGGCGAAAACACCATTGCTCTCGATAGCGAACTGAGAAAGATAGCGCTTGCACATCGCGGAGGGGACGCGGTCTCTGATCGCGAGGTCATCTCTCTCGTCGCGCGAACGGTCGAAGTAAAACCCTGGGAATTTGTCGATGCTTTTGCAGCGCGTAAGATGCAGAAGTGTTTATGGTGTTTGGGTCGCATGGAAAGCGTTTCGCCCCATGCCTTACTTGCTCTGTGTACCACGCGTATCCGCGAGTTGCTATGCGCTCGAGCTCTTTACGATCGCGCTACGCCAGCTCGTCTTGCACAAGTTCTTAAAATGCCTGATTGGCGTGTGAAAAACCATATTGCATGGGCGCGTTTGTTTACTGCCGCTGAATTGCGGGAAGCCCTTAAGGGGGCTCGGGACGCCGAACGTGCCATGAAGAGCGGCAGCGATCCCGACGATGTTTTTTTGTGTTGGGTACTCGAGGTGCTCTCGCTACACCCTTCAAATACTTCGCGATAGCGCGAGGGTTTATAGCTTTTACGCCAGATACCTACTCAAACACCCGTTACGGATATTTGACACGAGAAAAAGACCCTTGAGGGTCTTTTTCTCGCTTGATATGCGGACCGATCGCGAGCGATCTTGTCACCAACAAAAGAGAAGAACTTTATTCGGCAGCAGCTTCTTCAGCAGGTGCTGCTGCAGCGGCTTCAGCTTCAGCTTTGGCAGCGGCTTCGGCTTCGGCAGCCTTTTTCTTAGCAGCAGCAGCCTGGGCTTTCTGAGTGGTGCCGCGACGTTTGGCTTTTTCTTCAGATGCTTTTTTCAGAACCTCTTTGCGCTCAGCCTTGGCAGCAGCTTTCTTGGAGCCAATCTTTTCCTGAGCCTTTTTGTCGGCAACTTCGTAAGCGGCGCGCTCCTCGTCGGTGACGATGGTGTTGGTAAGCTTCATAAGACCGCTCTTGTGATTGGCGGCCTGATGCTTATGGATAACACCCTTAGAAGCAGCCTTGTCCATCAGACGACAGGCAGCGAGTGCAGCAGAATATGCTTCTGCGCCGTTTTTAGCTTCAACAGCATCTTGTACTGCGCGAGTCGCAGTCTTTAATTCCGAACGAACCGCGCGATTACGCATGCGCGCTTTTTCGTTGGTTAAGATGCGCTTTTTCTGACTTTTGATATTAGCCACGCTTAATCCTCCATAGTTGTACTTAATTGTTTCAAACGAAAACTTAAAAATCTTAGCACAGATTTCACTAAAGTGTACTAGTTGTCTTGCTAAAATGTGTCGCGCCCTGCCTTTATCGATAAAATCAACAAGGGGTGCCCATTACTTCGCAGCGTATTTCTCGTATGTGCTGTACCTTTTCTCTCGATTTTGTCATGAACATATATTTTAGTAAAAGAGTTGCTTTGTTCTGGTGGTTCAATCGATTCTTTCGCTACAATATAAGATTGCTGCCTGATACTATGCACTTTCACGGCGCTGCATATTACAATAACGTAAAAACAAGGTATATGGATTGGAAAAGATGAGCCAGGACCCGACATACATCCGAAATTTTTCGATTATCGCGCATATCGATCACGGTAAATCGACCCTCTCCGATCGTGTTCTTGAGTTAACCGGCACCGTTGCGCATCGCGACATGCAGGCTCAGATGCTCGATTCGATGGATATTGAACGCGAACGTGGCATCACGATCAAGAGCCAGGCTGTCCGTGTTGATTACACATCAGACGATGGTCAGCTGTATCAATTCAACTTAATCGATACCCCCGGGCACGTTGACTTCACCTATGAGGTCTCACGCAGCTTGGCGGCATGCGAAGGCGCGGTGCTCGTCGTCGACGCCACGCAGGGTGTTGAGGCACAAACGGTTGCCAATGCCATGATGGCCATGAACGCGAACCTTGAAATCATTCCTCTTATCAACAAGATCGACCTCCCGGCGGCAGAACCGGAGCGAGTCAGAGAAGAGATCGAGGAGGGTCTGGCTATTCCCGCCGACGATGCAGTGCTTGCCAGCGGCAAGACCGGCGTTGGTGTTCATGATTTGCTCGAAGCCGTTGTCTATAACATATCAGCTCCCGTGGGTACCCTCGATGCCCCCTTGCGTGCCCTTATCTTCGATTCGTATTTTGATGCCTACCGTGGTGTGGTGGCTCTTATACGGGTTGTTGATGGCGCTGTCAAAAAGGGCGATCGTATCCATATGATTGCAACCGGTGTCGATACGCTGGTGGAAGAAGTGGGCGCTCGCCGTCCCGCTGAAACCGCTATGCCCGAACTGACCGTGGGTGAAGTTGGTTATCTCGTCACGGGTTTAAAAGATGTTTCGCATGTGAAAGTCGGTGATACCATTACGTGTATTCCCGGAGGTATCAACGATCCTTTGCCTGGCTATCGCGATGTGAAACCGATGGTGTATACGGGTTTGTTTCCCCTTGACGGCGATCAGTACGAACCCCTGAAAGAAGCGCTTGAAAAGCTTGCGCTCAATGACCCGGCGCTGGTATGGGAACCGGAAAAATCTCATGCGCTTGGTTTCGGCTTCCGCGTCGGCTTCTTGGGTCTTTTGCATATGGAGGTTATCAAGGAACGTCTTGAGCGCGAATTCGCCCTCGATCTTTTGGCGACGGCCCCCTCGGTGGAATATCATATTTACAAAACAAACGGCGATATGGTATCGCTGCATTCGCCGCAAGAAATGCCCGATCCGAGTGAAATCGATCATATCGAAGAACCCTATCTCAAGGCGAAGATTCTTATTCCGCCCGACTATGTTGGTGCGGTCATGGATCTGACCGTCAGTCGTCGCGGTACGTTTGTCACGATGAGCTATCTTTCCACTACGACTGTTGAGATGATATGGGATATTCCTTTGTCTGAACTTATCATGGATTACTTCGATCAGTTGAAAAGCCGCACCAAAGGATATGCATCGCTTGACTATGAGTACAACGGGTACCAGACATCCCGTCTCGTGAAGCTCGATATCATGTTGGCGGGTGAGGCAATCGACGCGTTGTCGTTTATCGTGCATCGCGATAAAGCTTACGATCGCGGTAAAGTGCTAACCGAAAAGCTCAAAGAGATCATTCCTCGTCAAATGTTTGAAGTTCCTATTCAGGCTGCTATTGGTGGTCGCATCCTTGCTCGTCAAACGGTGAAAGCTAAGCGCAAAGACGTGCTTGCTAAATGCTATGGTGGCGATATTTCGCGCAAACGTAAATTGTTGGAAAAGCAGAAAAAAGGTAAGAAGCGCATGAAGAACATCGGGAGCGTTGAAGTTCCCCAGGAAGCATTCATGGCGATTCTTAAAGTGGATGAGTGATGGTATATGGGTCGCAAGAAGCAGGAATATGATTGGTTGGATGATCCGTTCAATCCCCGTCCCGAAACGAAGTCGAAAGGGTGTTTTCTCGGTCTTATTTTGGCGTTGGTGATCGTCGTCGTTTTTGGTGTTTGCGCAGCGATCGCGATCGCTTACTTCACGGCGATTGCCTCGTCGGTGTAGGTTGATTGGGAGCGCAAAACGTGGCGCTTGGGTCGCGCGTTGACCGGGTTAGCCTGAAGGAGGTACGTATGAAAACAAATGCAGTGATCGAAGTGCTCATGAGCCGTCGTTCGCAACGAGCTTTTCAAGATCGCCCGCTCGATCGCGAAGATCTAGAAACGCTGGTCGCCTGCGCACAATGGGCTCCCTCAGCTCACAACCGCCAGGAATGGGTTTTTGCCGTTGTGACCAATCGCGACATGATCTGCCGCCTTGCCGCCGCTATTGCTACGGTGCTTGACCGAGCTTCTTACGATATGTATGCTCCGCAGGCGCTCATCGTGGTTGCTCACAAAAAGGGGGCCGCATTCGGCCGGGAAGACGACGGCTGTGCCATGGAGAATATCATGGTGGCCGCACAGAGTCTGGGAATTGGCAGCGTGTGGATCAATCAATTGCAGGGTATTTGCGATGAGGCGATTATCCGTCCTTTGCTTGATGCGTTTGGTATACCGTCCGATTACGAGGTTCATGGTGTTGCGGCACTTGGTTACGGCACCGATGGCGGTCGTGATCAAGTTCGTAAAAGCCAGGTTGTCTGGAACGATTAAGTGTACGATTTTTTCGCACAGCACCCCCTTTTACTTGCTCCGATGGCCGGAGTAAGCGACGAGGCTTTTCGCAGTTTGTGCAAAGAGCAGGGCGCGAGCTTAACCTATACGGAAATGGTTTCGAGCAAGGGTTTGAGCTACGCAAACGAGAAAACTTGTCGATTGCTCCGTACCGCTCCCAATGAGTCCCAGGTTGCCGTACAGCTTTTTGGGCACGAGCCGGACACCATGGCTCAACAGGCTGCTTGGGTCGAAGATGCGATGGGGGAGCGCCTTGCTTATATTGATATCAATATGGGATGTCCCGCTCGTAAAATTGTCAGCAAAGGCGATGGGTCTGCTCTTATGCAGACACCTTCATTGGCTCATGACATCATTGCGGCGGTGGTTCATGCCGTGCGTGTTCCTGTTACGGTGAAATTTCGTCGGGGGTACGCTCTCGACGATGAAACGGCTCCTTCTTTTGCGCGTATGGCTGAAGATGCAGGTGCTGCGGCAGTGGCGGTTCACGGGCGTTTTGCCGAGCAGCTTTATCGAGGCAGTGCCGATTGGGGTGTTATCTTGCGTGTTAAGGAGGCTGTTTCGATACCGGTGATCGGCAACGGGGATGTGAAGTGCGGCGAAGACGTGCTCGCTATGAAGCGGCAAACTGGTTGCGACAGCATCATGATCGGTCGTGCCGCTGAGGGTAATCCCTGGATATTTGCCGCCGCGCAAGCTGCGTGGGAGGGACGACCGGCGCCGAGCGCTCCCACTTACGAACAGCGAATTGAGGGTGCAAAGCGTCATGCGGCGCTTCTTGCACACTGCGATGAACGCCTTGTTGTCCGAATGCGGAAACATGCGATGTGGTATTTAGCGGGTATGCCGGGGGCAGCTCTTGCGCGTGCGCGCATCAATGGTTGTACGACTTTGGATGATTTTGACGATGTGTTCGATGCGGTATTGGAGCATCTTGACGCTCCTGCGCTTGAATGCGATGAAAGCGGGTACGTTCATGCATGATCCGTACAAGGCGCTCTACCTTCACCTTCCTTTTTGCGCTTCGCGGTGCGCTTATTGCGATTTTGCCACGAGTGCGATCGAGTCGACCAATCCGGCTATCGGCGAATACGTTGAAGGGTTGGTTCTTTCCATTCGACGTGCGGGTAAAGAGGGTGACCTCGCCGATATCGAAACCGTGTATGTTGGCGGTGGAACACCGAGTCATATCGGCTCAAAATATCTTTCGCAGCTTTTTTACACGCTGGGATTGTCTATGCACCTGACTGAAGAAGTCGAATGTAGTATGGAAGCGAATCCGGAAAGCCTCGATGAGCGTCTTGTGCGTGATATGTGGGCGCTCGGGGTCAATCGGCTTTCGATCGGCGTGCAAAGTTTTAACGACCGGCTACTTACCACGCTCGGTCGCGCCCACGATGCCGATGCTGCCCGCCGCGCCATCGCTGCGGCGCAGACCCGTTTTGAAAACGTGAGTATCGATTTGATGTGTGGGCTCCCCGGACAAACGATACAGGATTTTCAGGAGAGCATTAAAGAGGCTATTCACCTGGGGGTAAAGCATGTCAGCGTATATCCTCTCACCATTGAAGCTCACACGCTGTTTGATTCCATGATGTTGGCGGGTGAATTGGAAGAACCCGATCAGGATGAAGAGGCGCTCATGATGCAGGTGGCCTCAGATGTTTTGGAGGGCGCCGGTTATGCGCGCTATGAAGTCGCAAGCTATGCGATGCCCGGATTCGAATCGCGCCATAATAGCGCCTACTGGACGGGTAAGCCCTACCTGGGATTTGGCACCTCAGCGGTCACGATGACGCAAAATAGTGAACGGAGAATGCGCGTACAGGATGGGGAAGTGGTCGACGATCTCGACGCTCAGCAGATGTGTGCTGAAGATCTTATGCTCGGCATGCGCATGACGCGCGGTTTAAGCGATGGGCAGGTGCGTGAAGCTGCGCGGTTGCTGCCCGCTTTGCCTGCCACGCTGAAAACCCTTGCGTCTCGCGATCTTGTCGTTCATACCGACGCGCGCTATCGGCCGACTCGCACGGGTTGGCTGTGTGGCAACGAACTTTACGGAGCCCTTCTCGATCTTGCTCCGTAGGCGTTTTGCGCATCGATGCTTTTTGGCTAAACGTTTCCTGCGTACGGAAAACGTCCCGTATTCTCAGGCGAAGCAGGCTTTATAAGATTTCTCGGTGGTTTTGATTTCTCGTGCATCTTGTGTTTGCTGTGTGACAAATCCCGCTCTGTGGAATATGACGTATTCGTAACTTTCTTAGCACTCTTGATACCCGTCTGCTAAAATGCAAAGTTGTTCACGAAGTTGAGAAAGAAAGGAAGTATGCATGCTATCCGATAGACGTCAAAAAGTGCTCGCGGCACTGATTGAAGAATATGTTGCCAATGTTGTGCCGGTTGGCTCGCGTACTTTAACTGAGCGCTATCATCTCGGTGTCAGCTCGGCAACGATTCGCAATGAACTTTCGATTTTGGAAGATGATGGCTATATCGCTCAGCCCCATACTTCCGCGGGGCGCATCCCTACCGATGTCGGCTACCGTGCCTTTGTTGATGAATTGCTGCATACCGAACTTTCAGAAGAATCACCCGTTGATGAGGATTCGATTCGCGAATTAAAAAACAACGCGACCGAACTCGATGATCTGATGGAGCAAACGTCGGCAACGCTCACCAAGCTTACCGATTGTCTCTCTATCGTTTTACCACCTTCGATCGTGTCGCTTCACGTCAAGCAGCTTTCGTTGATTTCGCTGACGCCCTATCGGGTGCTTTTCGTTGTGGTGACCGAAGATGGACAAGTACTCAATCGTACGATTGATTTTTCCGAAGAAATCGATTGCGATAAGCTTGCGATGATCCAAAATTTACTCAACGATGTGTTTGTGGGGAAATCGCTTGCCGAAATAAAGAGCGGCATGAACTTCGATACCATTTCTGCGCTGGCAGATCCTCTCGCACAGATCATGCTTGGTGAACTGTTTGCCTGCATGAAGGAGGGTGAAACGGGACGTGCTCACAGCCTGGGAATGACTTCGCTGCTCAAAAAACCTGAATTCAGCCACGCTCAGGCTTTTCTTCCGGTTTTGCAGATGCTCGAAGACGATACCGTGCTGCTTCAAATCCTTGACGATGCGGAGCGCAGCGACCAGACGATGGTGAAGATCGGTCATGAAAACAAAGCGGTTGAATTTGCCGGCGTTTCAGTGGTGGCGAGTCAGTACGGGCGTGGAGACGGGGCGGGTGTGGTTGCGGTTATCGGACCGACTCGCATGAACTATTCTCAAGTAATACAGGCGGTGCGCGCTGCTAAGTGTGCATTGCAAGACCTATAGAACGAAATCAGGAAGGCAAACGACTCATGGCGAATGATCTCTACGAAGTGCTCGGAATTGAAAAGGGTGCAACAGAGGACGAGATAAAAAAGGCATTTCGCAGAAAAGCACGCGAATTGCATCCCGACGTCAATAAGGCGGAAGACGCCGAAGATAAGTTCAAAGAACTCAACGAGGCATACGATGTCTTAAGCGATGCCAATAAGCGCGCCCAGTATGATCGTTTCGGCACGATTCCCGGTGCTTCGGGAGGCGGGTCTTACGGTGGTGGATCGCAGTATGTCGATCTTGACGATCTGTTCGGCGGCGGATTTGGTATGGGCGATCTGTTCAGCTCGTTTTTTGGTGGCGGTGGATCTGGCCAGGCGACCGTGCGTAAAGAGGGTCGCGATATGGGAGCCGGGTTGCGTCTAACGCTTGAAGAGGTTGCCTCTGGCGCGAAAAAGGAAATCGTTTACGATCGATTGGCTCCTTGCCCCGATTGCGAAGGGAGCGGTCTGGGTCCTGATGGCGAAGAGGTTACGTGCCCCGATTGTCACGGGCAGGGTCGTGTTGTCGGCGTGCAACACACCTTTATGGGGGATATGCAAACGGCGACGACGTGTCGTGCTTGCGGCGGTACGGGCACGACGATTAAAAATCCCTGTCCCGAATGCGAGGGTCAAGGACGAGTTCCCGATCGTCAGCGGGTGACCGTCGAAGTCCCCGTGGGTATTCGCGATGGTCAGCAGCTTCGTTTGTCTGGCTTTGGCGAGGCGGGCATGAACGGTGCGCGTGCGGGTGATTTGATCGTAACGTGTCGCATCCATACCCACGAATTCTTTGAACGTGAAGGCGATAATCTTCATGCGCGTGCCAATATTTCCATCGTTCAAGCAACGCTGGGTGCTGAAATCGAAATAGAGGGTGTCTTCGAAGACGAACAGGTCACCGTGCGCGTTCCTGAAGGTTGTCAAAACGAACAGGTTGTGCGGGTTCGCGGTTTCGGCATGCCCCGTTTTAAGAGCGAGGCGCGGGGGGATCTCTACGTTCATATCAACGTTGTTATTCCGAAGAAAATAACCAAGAAGCAACGTGAGCTTCTCGAAAATCTTGCGGAGGAAATGGGTGAGGATGTTTCTGAAGCACGAACACCTTTGCAAAAACTTCGCGACGCGTTTGTCTAGGCGGAAAGGCACTACGCAATGTCTTTGCAGCATTTCTTTTTAGAAGACCAGGTTCTCTCCGCTGAGGTGACCGATACTTTTTTCGTGCGCCTCTCAGATGACGACGCGAAACACGCGCGCGTTTTGCGGCTTGGGATCGGCGAACACATTGCGATCGTTGATGCTGTCAAGGATTATTTCGAGTGCGAGATCACCTCGTTTGACGCGGGTGGTTTGATGGTGCGCATTGCGGGTAAGCTTGAACCGACGCGGGGTATTCCCCGCGTCGTGCTTGTTCAGGGTCTTGCTAAAGGCGACAAGATGGATACGATTATTCGCCACGCGACCGAGCTGGGGGTATTCGGTTTCGTGCCGCTTATCTGCGAGCGCAGTATCGTCAAGCTTGATTCGAAAAAAGCGGCCGCGAAAACGGATCGATGGCGCTCCATCGCAAAATCAGCCGCTATGCAATCGGGTCAACTATCGCTTCCCGAAGTTGCTCTTCCGCAGACCATCGATGGAGTTATTGCTCTGCTTTCGCAGGTAACGGCACTCCTTATCTGTTGGGAACAGGCTTCTTCGGTCGAAAATTTGCACGCAGCTCTTGCAAAGGCGCTCAAACAGACAGCGACTTTACCTGCCGATGCGTGCGTGGCTGTCGTGGTGGGTCCCGAGGGTGGATTGAGCAGTGCTGAGGTCGATGCTTTTCTTTCGGGCAACGATCGAGCGGCGCTCGTAAGTCTCGGTCCTTCGATTCTTCGCACCGAAACTGCAGGTATTGTCGCTCCGGCTCTGGTGCTCTACGAATTGGGCGGATTGCAATGATGCGGCGGGGGAGCGCGAAGTTCTTTGTGAGAGACCGCGGCGATGCGGGAAAGGGTGAGCGGTCGTGAAGTTTGCTGTCGTCAATTTAGGCTGCAAGGTGAATCGTGTTGAATCAGACACGATTGCGGCCGCTTGTCTCGCCCGCAACTATGGTGAAGTTTCTCCCGTCGATGCGGATGTTGTTTTTATCAATACGTGCACCGTAACGGGCGAAGCAGAAAAAAAGACCCGCAAAGCTGTCCATCGGGTTTTGAGAGAAAATACGCTTGCCCGTGTGGTGGTGACGGGTTGTGCCGCAGCAATCGCCCCTGAAGTGTTTTTGGCCATGGATAAACGCGTCGTCGTTGAACCCGACAAATCGAAGGTCATCTCGGCGGTTGAAGACTTCGATATCGCTCGATCGGATTTTTCGCTTCTCCGTGTGGGTCAAGTGTTCCCCACACGCGTTGGTGTCAAAGTGCAAGATGGCTGTAATAATGCTTGTACGTACTGTATCGTGCATGTTGCACGCGGTCGCGCAACGAGCCGTACGCTTGATGATGTCGTACGCGAAGTGCGTGAATACGCTGATGTGGGCACGAAAGAAATCGTTTTGACGGGCATCAATTTGGGGTCATATAACTGCGGGGGAGTGCGCCTTGCAGACCTGTTGAGCACCTTGCTTTCGGCAACTTCCAAGGTGCGCTTTCGTATTTCCAGCATTGAGCCACGCGATGTTGATGATGCCCTCATCGACCTTCTTGCACAATCGGACGGTCGCGTTTGTCGTCATCTTCACCTTCCGCTCCAGGCGGGATCGGCGAAAGTGCTGCGTGAAATGGCGCGCCCCTATACCGCTCTTGATTACGAAACGTTGGTTGAAAAGCTCTACGCAGCCCTTCCGATGCTTTCGTTATCCACCGACATCATCGCGGGTTTTCCCGGTGAGACCGATTCCGATTTTGAGGAAACGCTTGCGCTTGCGCGTCGGTGTCGTTTTTCGAAGATCCATACGTTTCCCTACTCCCGTCGCGCAGGCACTCCTGCTGCGGCACGCTTGGATCAGGTGGATCCCCTCGTTAAATCGGCGCGTGCTGTTCTCCTGCGCCAGCTCGGGGAAGAGTTGCGTGCGCAGGAGTATTCGAAACGGTCGGGAAGTATCGAGTCCGTGCTGATCGAGCGCCACGGTATGGCTACGACGGAAAGCTATTTTGAAATTGCCGTCTCTCCCGATTTAACCGTTGGCGACCTTGTTTCGATGCGCTTGCCATAAGCATTCCATCGGGATTCTATAACGTGCGTTTTCCTTGAAAAACTCCGTGATACAATGGCGCCATGACGAATCAAACTCAAATCACGCTCACGGTTCCCGAAGGTGTCAATATGGCGCTGATTGTTGGGCAAACAGACGAGACCATTCACCTTATTGAAGAAGCTTATCAAGCTCGCATTACGCTGCGGGGCAACACCATTAATCTTGCGGGTGATCCGATAGAGGTTCAGTCGCTTACGGCTTTGTTCTCCGACTTGATAAAACTTATTGAGGGCGGCAGCGAGCCGACCCTTGAGTACGTCCGTCACGCAATCGATCTTTTGCGCACGGGCGAATTTGCTCCGGCTGCTTTGCGCGACGATATCCTTCTCACGTATCGTGGGCGCGCTATACGATCTAAAACAGCTGGTCAAAAACGCTACGTTGATGCAATTCGCGATAACACGATCACGTTTGGTATAGGGCCTGCCGGTACGGGAAAAACGTACCTAGCCATGGCCATGGCTGTGGCGGCGCTCAAGCGCAAAGAAGTTGGTCGTATTATTTTGACTCGCCCGGTGGTGGAAGCGGGGGAAAACCTTGGCTTTTTACCCGGCACGCTTTCCGAAAAGGTCGACCCCTACATTCGTCCGCTCTACGATGCTCTTTTTGACATGACCGATACGGAACGCGCAAACCAGCTGATTGAGGACGGCATCATCGAAATCGCTCCTCTTGCGTTTATGCGCGGACGAACGCTCAATGATAGCTTTATCATTTTGGATGAAGCGCAAAACACTACTCCCGAACAGATAAAGATGTTTTTGACGCGTTTGGGATTCGGTTCAAAGATGGTTATTACCGGGGATGTAACCCAGCTCGATCTACCGAATGGTGTTTCGGGTCTCAAGGATATCGGGGCGATTCTGCACGATATTGACGATATCGCTTTTTGCAACTTTACCGGAAAAGATGTGGTGCGCCATTCGCTCGTTGCCGCTATCGTGTCGGCGTATGAAAAGGCTACAAGACGCCCGTAGCAGCATGGATCGTTACGGGGATGCAAAGGGAGAGCGTTGGTGTTTCCCGGATATAAAGAGAAAGAGTGAATTCGATGGATATTCAGATCAACTACAACTACCAAGAAGGTAAGGTTGTCAACCTGCCGTTGAAGGAATTAACGGAATTCGTGCTTAGCAGCCAAGATGAACCCTTCAATACCGAAGTCTCGATAAGCTTTGTCACCGACGATGCGATTGCCCAGCTCAACGAAGAGTATCGTGGCAAGCAAGGACCGACCGACGTCCTGTCGTTTGAGTGTGATGGGGCCATGGATGATTTGGAAGCATCTCTCCAGGTTGAAGCACCTGTTTTTGAGTTGGGCGATGTGGTTATCGCCCCCGATGTGGCCGAAGCGCAGACCAAGGAATTTGGAACTACCTTCGAAGAGGAGATCAGCCTTTTGCTGGTACATGGGCTGCTGCATCTTTGTGGATACGACCATATTGACGACGATGAAGCGCAGCGCATGGAAAGCCTCGAGTCGGAATTGCTCGAAGCGTGGGAAGCTCGCTAGGCGTGAAACCGATAACGTCATTTTTTGGGTCATTTCGCTTTGCGTTTCAGGGAATAGCAACAGCTTTTCGAGAGGGTCGTAACATTCGTGTGCAGGCACTCATTGCCCTGCTGGCTTGTATTCTCGGTTTTTGTTTTCGCATCGATCCGCTGTCGTGGATTGCGCTGTTGTTATGTATCGGAGCGGTGCTTTCCGCGGAGTGTGTCAATACCGCGTTGGAAGATCTTGTCGATCTGGTAAGCCCTCAATATCATCCGCTCGCAAAATCGGTGAAGGATATGGCGGCAGGTGCCGTTTTAATCTTGTCATTGGTGTCATGCGCTGTGGGGATCATTATTTTTGGAACGGCACTGATGCCGTTCTTAGGTATATAAAGCACGAGGAAGGAATTACGTGTCAAACGAAATCGAAGACACTGCACTATCTGAAACTAGTTCAGAGCAAGTCCCTTTTCATTCGGGTTTTGTCACCTTGGTTGGCCGCCCGAATGCGGGTAAATCAACGCTGATCAATGCCATCATGGGGAAGAAATTAGCCATTACTTCCGATACGGCTCAAACAACGAGACATCGATTCCGAGCTATTTTGACACGCCCTGAATTTCAAATGGTCATGGTCGATACGCCCGGATTGCATAAGCCCCACGATGTGCTGGGACAAGAGCTCAACACATCGGCTTTGGCGACGCTCAACGACATCGATGTCGTCGCTTTTCTGATCGATGCTTCGCAGCCGATCGGTAAAGGCGATGCGTGGGTGGCCGAGCAGCTTCGAGGGGTGCGTGCAAAGAAGATTCTCGTGCTTTCTAAAACCGACCTGGTCAGTGATACCGCTTTGGAGATTCAGCGCGTACGCGCTGCTGCCCTGGGTGATTGGGATAGTTTTGTTGCGGTGTCGGCGAAAAAAACGGAGAATATTGAAGGTTTTATCGCGGCTGTTTCCGAGACGCTCCCGTTGGGCCCCCAGTGGTTTTCTGCCGATGTTGAGACCGATCAACCCCTTGAAGTTATCGTTGCTGAATTTATTCGCGAGAAAATTTTACGGAGCTTTCACGATGAAGTACCCCATGCCATCGGTGTTGTGGTCGATGAAATGGAATACGTTAAAAAGAGTGATCTCTATCGTATTCATGCCACGATTTTTGTTGAGCGAGATAGTCAAAAAGGCATCATCATCGGCAAAGGGGGAGCGTCGATCAAGCAGATTGGCACCGAAGCGAGGCGTGATCTCGAGGTACTGCTGCGCGGTCGGGTTTTCCTTGACTTAAACGTGAAGGTGAAGAAGAATTGGCGACGTGATTTGAACCAAATTCGGCGGTTCGGATACGGGGAGGGGATCTAGCGAAGCTATGTCCCGCTTTGATGATCGAGATGAAATAAGGCGCCGTGCCAAAGAACACCTTGATGCGCGCCAGGGATTTGGCGGTTCTTCGGACAGGCAGGATACGCGGCGTGGTGCAGGGGTGCGTCAGGCGCTGTATACACGCAAAGATCAATCAAGCGATCCTTCGCGGGCATCTCTGCGCGCTGGTGGGGGAATTTTCGCCGTCTTGAAGTCGCTTCCAAAAGGAAGTTTGTCTTTGCGCAGGATTGCCTGTGGGCTTATTGCTCTCGCCCTTGCTGCCATCCTCTTTTTTTCTTGTTTTGCGTATATGCGGGGGTGCAGTGAACGTGCTGTGTCGGATGATTCTTTGCCACCAAGCGACACTCAGCCGGATTCGTCTTATGCCACATCTTTTGCTGAGTCGATAACGCTTCCTGAATATTTAGATGATGAGCTTAAAGATGCTTTACTTGCTCAGGCGCAAACCAGTGATGCTCTTGCGCATATTGCACAACGCGCCGATGACTATGCCATCGATGGTATTGAAGTGCAACAAAAAATTCTGAAACTCGCGCTCAAAGAGCCGGCGGCGCTTCCCTTTGTGACGGGTTTTCCCGATTCATATCCGGCGACTGCCGGCCAGCCTTATACCGATGCTCTCACGAAAGGGACGATTCCTCTGTTGCAGCAGTGGGATCCCCGCTGGGGGTATGTTCAGTACAGTTCGGCCCCCTTTGGTCTTACGGGGTGTTGCCCAACTGCCTTTTCCATGGTGTATATGGGTCTCACGGGAAAAGCGGACATGACACCTGCTGCTATGGGAGAGCTTGCATCTAATAATGGCTATATGGATGAATTTAAGGGCACTGATGGACGATTTTTGCTTGACGAATCGGCATCGTTGGGTCTTTCATGTAATACGGTTCCTCTTGATGCTGGATCTTTGCGTCTTTGTTTGCAGGCGGGAGAAATTGTTATTTGCAACGTTGGTCCGGGTGACTTTACCGACGATGGGCATTTTTTCGTTATCGTGGGACTCAATGAAGACGGTAGCGCAAAAATAAACGATCCATATTCAAAAGTTCGTTCAGAAAAATCCTGGGATATTGATGTTCTTACACGTCAGACCATCGCTCTGTATTCCTTCCGTTTGGCTTAGAGGGGTTCGTTGTGGCTCAGCAAACGTATCGGGCTCGAGTTATCGTGTTGCAAAAAACGAAACTGGGCGAAACGGATTTAATTCTCACCTTACTTGCTGAGGATGGATCGCAGATTCGTGCCGTTGCGAAAGGGGCTCGCAGGCCAAGTAGCCCGTTTTCTTCTCGACTCGAGCTCTATTCGCAAGCGCAGGTGTTGCTCGCTGCTGGACGCAGTCTCGATATCGTGAAGGAAGCTCAAATCATCGAAAGTAACGCTGAGCTTCGCCATGACATGGAGCATGCCGCCGCCGCCGCGCCTTTGGCAGAATTGCTGAACAAAGTCACCCAGCTGGGGCTTGTAAGTCCTCAGGTGTTTTTGCTGACGCAGGTTTGTCTTTCTGCAATAGGTAAGGCAAGTCCGACGGGCGCTCTTGCGATCACCGCGGCACACCTGCTCAAAGCGGTTTCCTTTTCAGGGTTCCGCCCTTCACTTTCCCGTTGTGCTCGATGCGGTAATCCGATCGATTACCGTGTAGCGGATGTGAAAACGGCGGTTTCCTACACGGAAGGGGGAGTGATCTGCAAAGCGTGCGCTCCCTCTTCCGATGTGGTTTTGCTCTCCACACAAACCTGTAATTGGGCGCGCGTTTTTTTGCATACCACGATTGACGACATCGCAGCAATGCAGGTTGCTCCTGGTGCCGCTCTTGCTGTTCTTCACTTTTGCCAGCCCTGGATTAAAGAGCATATAGGATTAAATCTTAAGTCCCTTAACTTTTTATTTACGTGCGGTCTTTTTTAACGATCGCTCTTTCCCCGCAGTTCGCGAGGGGGGGTGTGTCTTTCAGGTACCATAGTATAATAGTGGGAATTTGTAATGACAGGATCGTGGGGTGTTTGATGAAGGATGCATTAGGTGCGCTTATTTCGTCAGCGCACCTAATGCATCGAACATAGTTTGGAGTTCTTCTTGGAACACGCTGCCCTTCAGGCAGACGAACGTGATGTCGTGTTCAATGGGAGCGCTTTCCAGCGGTATTTTGATAAGCGTATGGGCGTTCAGTTCTCTACGAGCTGCTGCTTCGTAGAGAAACGTAATACCCAAATCGTGCGCAACGAAGGTTTTAATGATGTTAAGGCTGGTGATTTCGGTCTGCTGGGCGAAGGCCGCAAGGGAGAGATTGTGCCCCTGTAGCGTGTGTTCTAAAACGGCACGGGTGCCCGATCCCTGTTCACGAATGAGGAGGTGCTCCTCTAAGAGGTCATCGAGTGACGTTGGGGTAGGGGTGGCGAAGCGATGATGCGGGGCGCATAAGGCCACCAACTCTTCACGGCAAAAGACACTCCAATAAAAATCACTTTTATCAAAATATCCCTCCACCAAGGCGCAGTCTATCGTGTTTGCCCGAAGCATTGCGAGCAGGTTTTCTGTTCCGTCGGAAATGAGGTGTGCCTGCGTTTTTGGATTATTTTTCAGATAGCGGGCAAGCGGGGTTGCTAAAAGGTATTCGCCCGCCGTCAGGGTCATGCCCAGGGAAAGCTGTTTTACGGCAGTATCCGTACTGGTGATCCTCTCGCACAGCACTCGCTCGTCGTGTTCGGTGGTCATGGCGACGCGACGTAGCATTGTTCCGGCACGAGTGAGGCTGAGTTTTTTGTTGTGATAGGTAAACAGCTTCGCGTGATAGTGCTTTTCGAGCGCTGCTATATGCTGCGAAACGGCGGGTTGGGTGATGTTGAGTTCTGTAGCGGTTCGCGTGTAGTTGGTGGTGCGACATGCATTCAAAAATGTTTGCATTCTGAAATCCTGCACGGGCTGCTCCTATCACGAGGTCGTTTTCTCTTCTTTCAGTATATAAGATATATTTATTGAATCATAATAAGTAATTAGTTTTATTTCTGATTGAGCGGTGGGAAAATAGGGTTCGAAAACTGAACGCATGGTTTTCTCTCCTCAATCGAAAGGACATCGTGGTGTCGAATCATATTGTCAATATTATTGAAAAAGTACCGATTCCAACTGCGGGCGTTGCTCTGGGCTTAGCTGCTCTTGGCAATCTTTTGCAGCCCTATACCGAAGTCCTTCATATTGCGTGCGGGATCTTGTCGTTGTTTTTGGTGATTATGGTGGGTGCTCGAATAGTCATGTTTCCGCGCAGCATTCGCGAAGACTTGCGCAACTCCATTCTTGCCAGCGTGAGCGCGACCCTGTTTATGGCGCTTATGCAACTTGCTGTTTATATTGCTCCCCTTTCAAACGGTGTGGGCTTTGCCTTGTGGGTGGTTGCCCTCATTGCGCATCTTTGTCTGATTGGCTGGTTCACGTTTGCCTTTATTGCTCACTTTAAACTGCACGAAGTATTTCCAACGTACTTTATTACTTATGTCGGCATTATCGTGGCGTGTGTTACGGCTCCCGCTTTTGGGATGGAGGCATTGGGGCGGGTGTTTTTCTGGTTTGGTTTTACCTGCTATCTCATTTTGCTTGTCGTTATTACGTATCGCCACATAAAACACCCCATTCCAGAACCGGCACGACCATTGTTTTGCATCTACGCGGCTCCCATGAGCCTTTCGCTTGCGGGGTATTTAAGCGTGATGGAAACGCCCAATGCGCTTTTTATTGTTATTTTGGCGGTACTCGCTCAAGTTTTATTCGCCATCGTACTCTTTCGTTTGCCTCACTTTCTTCGTTTGCACTTTTATCCAAGCTACGCCGCGATGACCTTTCCTTTCGTTATCACCGCGATCGCACTGAAAAGCGCTCTTGTTTTTTTGGCGGGGGATGGATATGTGGTACCTGAGTTTTTCACCATACTCGTAGTGCTTGAAAGCGCGTTGGCAACCGGTATGGTCTTTTATGTGTTTGGCCACTATATGAGGTTTTTCTTCCGCTCTGAGTTTGCAAAAAAGGCGCGGGAGTCGCAGGCGGTGTAGGGCAGGTGTCTTGCAAAACGCCGGTGTATATGAATAACTTTTCTTTCGTGTGCAAACCGTATAGAGACTTGTTCTCTGTTTCTAAAACCCATACAATGGGTCAGTTGCAAAAAAGCAGCATCAGTACTTTTCTCTTGGTTCGTATGCTCCACCGCTTACTTACCCAGTGAAAAGCGAAGAAGCACGCCGATGGCGTGCGTGAAGGAAAGGTGGAAGATATGGCGAATAAATTCTCTATCTCCAAGGAACGTACCGCTGAACTCATTAAAGAATTCGGCAAAGATGAACACGATTCTGGTTCCGCTGAAGTTCAGGTTGCAATCCTGTCCGAGCGCATCCGCAATCTGACCGAGCACCTGAAGAGCAACAAGAAGGATCACCACACTCGTCGTGGTCTGCTCATGCTCGTCGGTAAGCGTCGTCGCCTTCTGGTATATATCAAGAATCGCAACGCGGAAGAGTATCGAGTTCTTATCAAAAAACTTGGTGTTCGCGACAATCTCTAAACAAAAGGCCCGCCTCGTGCGGGCTTTTGTATAACGGTCGGCATATCGCCAAGAGGGCGGGGCTGCTCGGGAAGTCGGAGTACTGCGGCTTCGAAGAAGCTTCACACAATTGGGTGTGAGGACAAGAGAAAGAATGTATGCATGGAAAAAATAGTTGAGTCATTCGAGCTTTACGGTAAATCCTATCGTTTCGAAACGGGCGAATTGGCCAAGCAGGCCACCGGCTCGGTGCTCGTGACCCAGGGCGACACCACCGTTTTAGTGACCGCCGTTGTTTCAAAAAATCAGAAAGATTACGATTTCTTTCCGCTGACCGTCGACTTCATGGAAAAGATGTACGCGGTCGGTCGTATTCCGGGCGGGTATCTCAAGCGCGAAGCGCGCCCGAGCGACAAGGGCATTTTGACTGCCCGCATGATTGACCGTCCGGTTCGCACCGCTTTTCCTGATGGCTACAAGCAAGAAGTGCACGTCGTCGCAACCACGTTTGTTGCCGATGGCGAAAATCCGCCTGACACCATTTGCATCGGTGGCGCTTCTGCCGCCCTGCTCGTCGGTGGCGCGCCCTTCGACGGCCCGGCTGCTTGCGTGCGCATTGCGCGCAATACCGAAACCGGTGAATTTATCGTCAACCCGACGTTTGCCGAACAGGAAGCCTCCGATGTCGAATTAACCATCGCGGGCACCGTCGATTACATCTCCATGGTCGAAGCTGGTGCAGATGAGATTTCCGAAGAGGATATGCTCGCGGCTATGACTTTTGGCCAGGAAGCTATCGCCGCTTTCTGTGAAAAACAAGCTGCCTTTTTGGCTCGCGTCAACCCGACGCCGATGGAATACACCATTCGCAGCGCCGATCCCGTTATCGCCGAACGGGTCGATGCGTATTACGACCAGATGGTTGCAGCGCTTAAAGATGCAGACAAGCTTTCCCGTATGGGTAAGGTCGAAGAAATCAAGACAACCATCAAGGAAAATGAATTTTCCGACGAAGAGCGTGCTGCATGGTCAAGCGATATCGCCGCTGCCTGCAAGTCGCTTGAAAAGCACGCCATGCGCGCTATGGTCATCGAAACGGGAGAGCGTGCCGACGGCCGCGTTGCCAACGAGATCCGTCCGCTCCATATCGTTCCGGGCTATTTGCCGCGCGTTCATGGTTCCGGCTTGTTCCAGCGCGG
Organism: Raoultibacter sp.; assembly: GCA_036651575.1. GTDB lineage: Bacteria > Actinomycetota > Coriobacteriia > Coriobacteriales > Eggerthellaceae > JAVWGW01. Next base: position 38,032 of record JAVVXN010000001.1, read on the forward strand.
TCAGACCCAGGCGCTTTCCATCTGCACTTTGGGTATGCTCAACGAGTGGCAGCGTCTCGATACGATTGACCCCGCCGAGGGTAAGCGCTATATGCATCAGTACAACTTCCCGCCGTATTGCACTGGTGAGGCCGGTCGCATGGGTGCCCCGAAACGTCGCGAAATTGGTCACGGCGCTCTTGCAGAGCGCGCTTTAATTCCCGTTCTGCCCAACGTCGATGAGTTCCCGTATTCCATTCGCGTGGTTTCTGAAGTGCTCGAATCAAACGGTTCGTCGTCGATGGCCTCTGCTTGCGGGTCGACCCTGGCGCTGATGGACGCTGGCGTGCCGATCGCTCGTCCGGTTTCCGGTATCGCTATGGGCCTTATCAAGGAAGGCGACGATGTCGTTATCCTTTCTGATATTCAGGGTCTTGAAGACTTCCTTGGCGACATGGATTTCAAAGTGTGCGGCACCGCACGGGGTATCACCGCTTTACAGATGGACAACAAGGCGAAAGGTTTATCCGTCGATATCCTTGCTCGTGCTTTAAGCCAGGCAAAAGAGGGGCGTGCTCACATTTTGGCCGGCATGCTCGAAACCATCGACTCCCCCCGCCCCGAACTTTCTCGCTATGCGCCGCGCATCGAAACCATCCATATCCCGGTTGACAAGATTCGCGATATCATCGGTACCGGCGGTAAGGTCATCCGCGGTATCCAGGAAGAAACCGGAGCTACCATCGAGGTTCAGGAAGACGGCACCGTGCATATCGCCGCCATTGAAGGACCTGCCGGCGAAGCTGCCAAGGCTATTATTTTGGGCATCGTTAAAGAACCCGAGATCGGTGAACTCTACGATGGCGAAGTCGTGGGCATTAAAGACTTCGGTGCGTTTATCAAGCTCACACCGGGCAAGGATGGCCTGCTGCACATCTCCCGCGTTGCCAATGGCCGCGTGAATAAGGTCGAAGATGTTTTGGCTATTGGAGATATCATCAAGGTTGAGGTTATCGATGTCGATGAAAAGGGCAAGATTTCGCTCGACCGTATCGATAAGCCCGATGCTCCGGCTGGTAGTGCTGCTCCTGCTGCTCGCGACAATCGTCCCGGTCGTAGCGGACGCAGTGATCGTGATGGCGGTGGACGTGGCGGCGACAATCGTACGCCTCGTAATCGTCACTAAGTATCACTTGGTGTACTTCATATTTTGCAGGGTCCTTTAAGGACCCTGCTTTCTTTTTGTATGGGCTGGATTCATCCAGGGTCAGCGTGGTAGGCTTGAAACGAAATAAATAAACTGTGTGGCTGTGAGGAAAGAAGGTAGTTGCATGATTAAGGTAGCTGTAGTTGGATGTGCGGGACGCATGGGCGCTGCGGTTGTGGATGCCGTTGGTGCGTGCGACGATATGGAACTGGTGTGTGGCGTCGATCCCCGGGCTGTTTCGGAAGGCTTTCCGGTCTATGAGAGCGTTGCACAAGCGCACGCCGCACAGGCTTTCGATGTGATGGTTGACTTTACACAGCCCACGGTCGTCGAAGAAAACCTCCGTCAAGCTTTGCCGGCAGGTATTGATTGCGTTGTGGGCACGACGGGTCTTTCGCAAAAGACGCTTGAAGACGTTGCGGCAACCGCTTCGGAGGGAACCTGCTTGTTTTATGCTCCTAACTTCACGACGGGCGCTGTGCTTATGATGGAATTTGCCAAAGCTGCTGCTCCTTATTTCCCTGAAGCTGAGGTTATCGAATACCATCACGCACACAAAAAGGATGCCCCGAGTGGTACGGCAACGCGCACAGCTCACATCATCAATGCGGCACGTGATTTTGTCAGTGCTGCGCCTGGTGCAGAAACAGAACTTGCCGGTGCTGAAGGTGCTCGAGGTGCGCTTATCGAGGGGGTGCCCGTTCACTCGGTTCGCAGCAACGGATTTGTTGCCAGCCAGGAAGTAATTTTTGGCTCGCTTGGCCAAAGTCTGACCATTCGTCACGATTCATGGGATCGCACTTCGTATATGCCCGGTGTTTTACTTGGTATTCGCAGTGTTGCCGATCGGCAAGGTCTTATCGTTGGCCTTGAGAATTTCATGCAAAGCTAGTTTTCCGACCGATGACCCACCTTGCTTTCGGAGAAGTAAGGTGGGTATGGTAGTCTTGTCTAGGTTTCTCGGGACGCATGGTTTCGCAAGGGGTTCCGTGACATAATATACAAGAATCGCTTGCGCATGACACGAAATGCAATATTGAAGGAGTACAAGATGTCATCTGTTGAACAACCTCGTTTTGGCCGTATGATTCCTGCAATGGTTACCCCATTTGATAATAATCGTGATCTCGACCTAAAACAGGCAGCAGCGCTTGCGACCCGCCTTCTTGAAGGCGGAAGCGATTCTTTGATCATCAATGGCACTACGGGCGAAAGCCCCACGGTATTTTATCCGCAAAAGATTAAACTGTTTGAAGCGGTCGTGTCCGAAGTTTCCGGTGCGGCTCCCGTTATTGCAAACGTGGGCGATAACTGCACGGCAGATACCGTTGACTTTGCCCGTGAAGTTGCAGGGCTCGGTGTCGATGGTCTTATGCTGGTGGTGCCGTATTACAACAAACCTCCTCAAGAAGGTTTGTATCAACATTTCAAAACCATTGCCGCCGCGGTCGATCTTCCCATTATCCTCTACAACATTCCCGGTCGTTGCGTTATCAATATGACTGCGGAAACCACGCTGCGTCTGGCGCATGAGTGCGACAATATCGTTGCCGTGAAGGAAGCCTCCGGTGATCTTGAGCAGGTTAAGGCGATCTTAGATGGTGCGCCCGCCGACTTTTGGGTGTATTCGGGCGACGATGCCCTTACCTATGACCTGATGAAGCTTGGTGGTGCCGGTGTTATTTCAACTATTGGCAACGTAGCACCTGCCCGTATGAAAGAAATAGTGGAACTTTGCGCGGCGGGTGATTTTGATGCTGCCTTAAAAGCCCATGAGGCACTGTATCCGCTCATGCACGAACTGTTTATGACCTCCAATCCGATTCTGGTTAAGGAAGCCTTGAAGCTCAGTGGTTTCCCCGTCGGTGGAGTTCGCTTACCTCTTGTAGACGCAACGCCGGAGCAATCCGAAAGCCTCGCGCAGGTTATGCGCGAAGTCGGGGTGCTTTAAGCGTACATCGCGCTGAAACAAGACGAATTGCACCAAGTAAAAATACCTGGTGCGCGGGTGCCCCAACTCGGTTGGGGCTTACTTGCTTTTCGTTGTTTCAGTGCCTAAATAAAGGAATCATATGACCGAAAGAAACACCCCTGAAAAGGGAAACGAAAACGAGGGCAAAAGAAACACGCGCTCGTACAAGCACGTGCAGATCGAGCATAAACGCCCACAACTCACGAAAAACGACAATCAGGAAACAACCGAAACGAGACAACCAGCCTCCTCTCAAAAAAACCGTCAAAATGGTGGCCGTCGCAACTTTGCCTCGTCACGGAAGAACTCAGGGGCAACCTTGAAAGTTATTCCTCTGGGCGGTCTTGATGCAATTGGTAAAAACATGACCGTTTTCGAGTGTGAAGGCGACATCGTGTTAGACGATGCGGGCCTCATGTTTCCCGATGACGATCATCCGGGCATTGACTTAATCTTGCCGGACTATACCTATGTCCTTGAAAATGCTGACAAATTACGCGGTATCGTGATTACGCATGGTCATGAAGACCACACCGGATCACTTCCGTATCTTTTGAAGGATCTCGATAGGGTTGTGCCTATTTACGGAACGAAATTGACGCTTGGCTTAATTGAGGGAAAATTTGCTGAGCATAAAATTAAAAATGCGAAGTTGATTGAGATTAAACCTGGCCAACAGGTCAAGCTTGGCTGTTTTACCGCTGATTTCTTTGCGGTCAACCATTCCATTCCTGGGGCGGTTGGCATCTTTTTCCAGAGTCCGGCCGGTAATGTTTTGCATACCGGTGACTTCAAGCTTGATCAAACTCCCATCGATGGTGTTCACACCGACTTCGGCGCTCTGGCGAACTTTGCTAAAATCGGGATTGATTTGATGCTTTCAGACTCGACGAATGCTTTAAATCCCAACTTTACTCCCTCCGAGGCAGAGGTGGGCAAAGCTTTATCAACCATCATCTCTCAGGCGGAAGGACGCGTGATTATCGCGTCGTTTGCAAGCCATATTCACCGTATGCAACAGATTTGCGATGCTGCGGTTGCCAACGGTCGCAAGGTTGTTGTTACCGGACGTTCCATGGTGCAAAACACTGAGATTGCACGCCGTTTAGGATATCTCAAGGTTTCTGACACCAACATTATCGACGCCTATGATCTTAAGGGTATTCCCGCCGACAAGGTCGTCATCATGTGTACGGGATCTCAGGGCGAACCGCTTTCGGCGTTGGCCCGCATTTCGAACGGCGATCATAAAACCATCGACCTCGAAGAGGGCGATACGGTCATCATTTCGGCGACGCCTGTTCCGGGTAACGAAAAAGCGGTCACGCGCGTCATCAATTCCCTCGCCAAAGTTGGAGCTGATGTCTACGATAAGAATCGCGCACGAGTACATGTTTCGGGTCACGCTGGAGCCGAAGAGCTCAAATTATTGCTTTCGATCGCGCAACCAAAAGCGTTTATGCCAGTGCATGGTGAAGCTACCCATCTGCGCGCCCATGCCGAATTGGCAAAAGCAACCGGGGTACCTCGTGAAAATATTTTTCTGTGCGAAAACGGAGAAAGCCTTGAGCTTTCCTCGCGAGGTATTCGTCGAGGCGAAACGGTTCAGAGCGGTATCGTGTATGTCGATGGTTTAAGCGTTGGGGATACGTCTCAGGATGTTTTGAACGAACGCAATGCACTCAGCTCGCAGGGAGTGGCTTCTGTCGCTGCTGCCATATCCACCAAGCGTAAGGATATTATCGGAGAAGTGCAGGTTGAGATGCGCGGTATAACCGGCGGTGATGATGAAGATTTGCAGGATGACGCCTCCTATCGGGTCAAAACGGCTTTGAAGCGCGCTTTGGCTAAAGAGGCAAAACCGGGCGATTACGAACGGGCATGCAAAAGTGCTCTGCTTTCTATTTTGTGGGAACGCACGAAGCAGCGCCCGATGGTCGTCGTGAATTTACTTGATGTTTAGCCTATAATATTATTTTTCGTAGATGTACTCGTAAATGTAGATTAAATGCAGCAAAAGGAGTTTCATCGTGGCTCGGAATTCCGGTTCTGGAACCAAGAATACAACGAAGGGCAAAAACGGCAGCAAGAAGGCGACTTCTCCTGCCGTTAAACATGCCCAGAAAAACGAACGCGTGCGCGCACCTCAGACCGAGGAGCGCACACGCTTTTTCGATGAAAGAACACGACACGATATCGTTGGCGTTATATTTGCCGTTTGTGCCGTTGCGCTTTTTATAACGGTTGCGATGTCTTCCGATGCTTTGGTGACCTCGCTTGTATCGCAGGGGCTCCATCTTGCGCTGGGTCTGGGAGCGTATGTATTACCCTTTTTCCTGCTGATTATCGGTGCGAGCTTTCTTATTCGTTTCGAGCGCGAACGGGTTCCTCTGCGTATCGTCATCGGGCTATCGCTTATTTTTTTTGCGGTACTGGCGCTGCTGGCCCTTTTTACTCCCAACGCTTCATCCGACCTCGGTCAGCTGTTTTTTTCCGAGCAGTTGATCGCTCGCGGCGGATACTTTGGTGCGGGCATCGCCTGGGCGGGACTTAAGCTGTTTGGCCAGGTAATCTCCTGTGTCATTTTGGTGGGAGTCATCGTTGCCGGGCTGGTTGTCATCGGCTTTTCCCTTTCGGGTCTTATCGAAAAGATTCGGGATAAGCATGCCTCTTCTGAGGAGGATGCCACCACGGCTCTTGATGGGCCGAGCTATGCGCGGGTGGTGCTGCAACCCAAAAAAAATACCCCTGCTGCCGCGGCGGGGGAGACGGCGGTGATAGAAAAGCGGAAAGCGTCCCGACGTGCAGCCCCTTTGGGTTCTCTTGATACCCAGCTGATCGCTCCGCAAGGATTCGATGAACCGGTGGCGATCGATAAGGCTATGACGCGCAAGCTCGGCTCAAAGCATCGTAGTGACGGAGCGGAAATAAAACCCGCCTCGTCGGTCATTCCTGCCGCCGAGCCCCATCCTGCGGAAGGTTTTCATTTGCCCGATCCAGCCCTGCTTGGCCGATCAGCTGATCGGCCAAGCACCAAGGAAAGTGAATCATCTCTGGGTGAAACAGCGGGTTGTCTCCAGGAGACCCTTGCTGATTTCGGAATCAATGCGGAGGTGGTTGGTTGGGTTGCGGGGCCAACGGTCACGCTTTTTAAGGTTGATCTTCCCTCCGGTGTTCGGGTTAGTCGCGTAACGGCGCTTGGAGACGACCTTGCCCTGTCACTTGCGGCTCCCGGCGTCCGTATCTTTGCGCCGATTCCTGGAACGAATTATGTTGGCATTGAAGTTCCGAATCGCATACGGCAAACGGTACTTTTGGGCGATATTTTGCCCGACGCCAAAGGTGGTCCTTTGCAGATCGCTATCGGTAAAGACGTTGAGGGCCGCTCCATTGTCACCGATTTGGCCAAGATGCCCCATCTGCTCATCGGCGGCACAACCGGCTCGGGCAAGTCTGTCTCCATCAATGCAATGATCATGTCGATTCTTATGCGCGCGACACCTTCCGAGGTGCGCTTTATCATGATCGATCCGAAACGGGTTGAATTCACCCCCTACAACGGCATTCCTCATCTCTACGTGCCCGTTGTGACCGAACCGCGAGAAGCGGCAAGTGCGCTCGCGTGGGGTGTGGCCGAAATGGAACGACGCTTGAAGATATTTTCTAAGGTTGGCGCACGCAACATCGCTCAATACAACGCAAAAGTTCAGCAAGGGCTTGAAGCGAGTGAGGGCGGCGCTCATGAATTGCCTTATATGGTTATCATCATCGATGAATTAGCGGACCTTATGATGAACGTCGGCAAAGAGGTGGAGTTTTCCATTTCACGCATTGCGCAGCTTGCGCGAGCTGCGGGTATCCATCTAATCGTTGCCACGCAGCGTCCTTCAACCAATGTGGTAACGGGTCTTATCAAGGCGAATATCACCAATCGTATAGCGTTTAACGTGGCATCGGGTATCGACTCGCGCGTTGTGCTTGACACGCCGGGTGCCGAAAATCTCATCGGTTTGGGAGATTTGCTGTTCAGCAAGCCCGAATATGCGAAACCGCAGCGTATTCAGGGTTGCTATGTTTCTGAAGATGAAATCAATGCGGTGGTTGATAGCTTGAAAGAACAGGGAGAACCCGAATATCATTCGGAAATTCTTCAGACAAACCTCATCACTCTAGGAGCCTCATCTCCCGATGGCTCCGGCAGTTCATGCTCGAGTGATGACCCGCTTTTATGGGAGGCTGCTGACGTGATCGTGTCAAGTGGTTTTGGTTCAACATCGGGTATTCAGCGACGCTTGAAAGTTGGTTATTCTCGAGCGGGGCGTATAATGGATATGCTTGAAGAAAAAGGTGTTGTGGGTCCGCCGAACGGAAGTAAACCGCGAGAAATTTTAGTTGATGTGCTTGAGCTTGAAACGCTTAAGGCATTTGAAGCCCATGATGCAAGCGACCCATCGCTTACGGAGGAGTGACAACGTGGCACAGTTGAGTTTCGGAACCATATTGCGCGAGACGCGCGAAAAAAAAGGTCTTGATTTGACGGGTGTTGCTCGTCGCCTTCGTATTCGTCCCGATATCCTCGAAGCGATTGAGGATGCCAACTTTACTCGTATGCCCCCTCGCGGCTATACTCGCAACATGGTAAATGCATACGCACATTTTCTCGGATTGAATTCAACCGACGTAACGCGGATGTATCTCGATGAATGCTATGCCTACCAGGTTGGCAGAACGCGCGCCCAAGAAACCCGCCGAGGTGGTCGTACGGTTGATATGTCCGCCGCGCCAGCACGAGGAAAGTCTGCGACTCGAGGTCAGTTGAGGGACAATGGATCTGGGAGAAGACAGTATTCAGACGACTATCCCACCGAGGCAACTTCGCAAATGCAACGACTGTATTCAGAAGAGAATACTCATCGGACAAAACGTACTGCGATGTCTGATAATCATTACACCAATTTTTATTCGGGGCCAAAAGCACCCAGTGCTCTGACGCACTCCAAGACACCTTTTATTGTTGCTGCAGTTGTTATTTTGCTGCTGGTTATTCTTATTTGTGTTCTGCTGTTTATGCCGAAAGGTGAAAGCGCTACCAACGACACTCCCGTAGTGCCCGTGTCGGGTCTCAGCGATAGCAACGCCAAGACAAACGAAGAACAAAAGCCCGAAGCTCAGCCCGAAGCGAAACCTGCCGCGGTCGCACCGACGAAGTTTACCTTTAGTTACGAGGTTGCAGCTCAAAACAAAAACTATCTTGAAGTTGTTGTCGATGGATCGACCGTCGAGGCCGATACCATAGCCGGTCCTGCCAAAAAGAGTTTTGATTCTGCGGGAGAAATCAAGTTCACGACTGTCGATCCGGCGACCGTAAAAGCATTTGTCGATGGTGCCGCGGTGACCCCAACCGACGATGACGGCAACGGTGTGTATTCGATAACCATCAAATTTTCGGATATTTTAGCTCAGTGGCAAAAAGATAACCCCACGGCAACGCCGGCGGCAAATACTGCAGCGCCCGCATCGAATGCCTCAAACACCTCTGCGGCGCCGACGAATGCCGCGGCAAGTAATGCGGTGGCGTCGACCGGACAATAATGACCCGCGTTCGACTATTGAGAAGAGCGCTGATGTAGTGTGCCCGTGTCGCGTTGCTTGATAAAGGGCGCAACACCTGACGAAAGGATCTATATGGCTAAGGAAGCAAGTTTTGATGTGGTTTCAACGGTTGACATTCAGGAAGTGGATAACGCGTTTGGTCAGGTAAAAAAAGAACTCGTGCAGCGCTACGATCTCAAGGGATCCGGCGCGGATGTCGCTTTGGATAAAGGGGCAAAAACGCTCACCGTTACCGCTCCCAGTGATTTTGTTGCCAAACAGGTTATCGATATCATATCCTCAAAGCTCGTGAAGCGCGGTATCGATTTAGCGGCAATCAAATGGGGGGATGTTCAGTCGGCAACCGGTGCCACCGTACGGCAGGTTGCAACGATCGTGGAAGGTATCGAGCGCGAAACCGCCGCGAAAATCAACAAGGATATCAAAGCTGAAAAATTTAAGGTGAAGGTACAGATTGAAGCTGATAAGCTCCGTGTTTCTTCCGCATCGATCGATGCCCTGCAAGACGTTATTGCGTTTTTGAAAAGCAAGGACTACGGTCAACCCCTCCAATATCTCAATTACCGTTAAGCGGCGGAGGATATTACCATTATGAGTTGTATTCCGAAGATATGCTTTCTCACTTTAGGGTGCGCAAAAAACGAAGTTGATAGTGCGGATATGAAAAAACGTGCGGCGGGTGCCGGGTTTTCGCTGATCGATGAACCGCACCTGGCCGATGCTGTCGTGGTCAATACCTGTTCGTTTATTCAGGCAGCAACCGAGGAGAGTCTTGAGGCGATCTTTGATATTGCCGGTATGGACAATTTCACCCAAGGCGATGCCAAGCTGATCGTTGCCGGTTGTATGCCGGCGCGCTACGGAGATGATCTTGTAGATGAACTGCCGGAAGCGTGCGGCTTCGTGCCCTGCAGTAAGGAAGATGATATAGCGGTAGTGCTCGCCTCGCTTTTTCCCGACTTCGATTTTTCTCTTACGGGGACAGAGGTTGCCGAATCCCGCGCGACCGCAGCTGATAAAGCGGCAGGACCGATAAGCGTGTACGTGAAAATATCCGATGGGTGCGATCGCTTTTGCAGCTTCTGCACTATTCCCTCTATCAGGGGACGTTACCACAGCTATTCTCGCGATGAAATTGCACGGTGCGTTGAGGAGCATATTGCGCAGGGTGCTCAAGAAATCGTGCTCATCGCGCAGGACACCGGTCGATGGGGCAACGATTTGAAAACGCCTTCGACACTAGCTGACCTTATGGCATTTCTTGCTGAAGCGCACCCGGACACGTGGTTTCGGGTTATGTATATTCAACCCGAGGGAATCACTGACCAATTGCTCGCGTGCGTTGATTCCCACGATAATATTTGTTCGTATTTTGATATTCCGCTTCAGCACGCCCATGCCGATCTCTTGAAGGCTATGAACCGAAGCGGTTCTCGCGATTCGTTTGAAGCTCTGATCGGACATATTCGTGAGTGTGTTCGTGATGTCACCCTTCGCACGACGCTTATTGCCGGATTTCCGGGAGAAAGCGAAGATGCTTTTGAGGAGCTTTGCGATTTTCTTGCAGAAGCGGATTTTGATTATGTCGGAGTGTTTCCGTATTCGCGTGAAGAGGGAACACGTGCGGCCGACTTTGACGGTCAGATCGAGGAAGATGTCAAGATTCAGCGTGCGCAAATACTGCGCGATATTGCCGATAACGTATCGATTGCGCGGGTTGCAACGCATATCGGACAAAGCATGGATGTTTTGGTTCTCGGCACTGAAGAGGACGGTCAAATCTACGGGCGTGCTCAGTGCCAAGCTCCCGATGTCGATGGGGTCGTGTATCTTTCTCACGGTACGCCCGGTGAGGTGCGTCGGGTGAGTATCGTTGATACCCTCCTTTATGAAATGGAGGGTGAATAAGCGGTGAGTGAAATAAAGGTGCCGCAGGAAAGATTATGGACTCCGGCAAACATTGTCACCCTGCTGCGCATTTGCGGCGTCCCCCTGTTCGTTATCGCTTTGTTGAGTCCTTGGCCAACCTGGTTTCCTCAGTGGACCGAGGCTGAGCTGTGGAAACCCTGGGTTGCAGCTCTTGCTTTCATTATTCTTGCAGCAACGGATGGGCTCGATGGCTACCTCGCTCGGAGTAGGGGCGAAGTGACGAATCTCGGTAAGTTCATGGATCCTTTAGCCGATAAGATATTGACCACCGCGGCGCTGCTTGCCCTCATTGAGCTCAACGTAGTGCCCTCATGGCCCGTCCTGATCATTCTCTGTCGTGAATTTATCGTTGCCGGTATCCGTATGGTTGCAGCGAATCAAAATGTTGTCATTGCCGCCAGCTGGTATGGCAAAGCAAAAACGGTTACGCAGATTATTGCGATTGTTTTGTTCCTTATCAAAGATAGTCATATGGTGAGTGATTTTTCGGCAGTTCTTTCCGATCGGCTCTATCTCGTTTCTTGGGCCGTTATGCTGGTCGCATTAATTTTAACTATTGTGTCAATGCTTGATTACTTTGCAAAAGCAAAGGAATTGCTCAGTTTTTCGTCTGCGAAAAGCCATGAGGCTGACCCGGGGCGTTCTGCTTCTATGGCCAGCGATGTTACCGGGGAGGCCACGTGTGTTCCCCCTCGATCACTTGAGGAAGAAACGCTCGCGCGTATCACTTCAGCGGCTCTCGATGCGCTTGCCACAGAAGTGCTTGCTGCCGCTCGGCGACGAGGACGCACCATTGCATTAGCGGAAAGCTTGACTGGCGGCTTGATTGCGGCAACCCTCACCGCCCAGCCCGGATCCTCCGATGTGGTAGCGGGAGCAATCGTGAGCTACACTAATGAGGTGAAGCATATCCGTTTGGGAGTTTCTCGGGAAACGCTTGCGACCCATGGGGCCGTCAGCGAACAGTGCGCAACGGAGATGGCAATCGGTGCTCGCAAAAACCTTGGATCCGACATAGCTTTATCCGTCACGGGGATTGCAGGGCCCCGTGGTGCCGAAGCGGGAAAACCGGTCGGCACGGTATGGTTTGGTCTTGCCGATGCCCAGATACGGTATGCGACAAATCGTCATTTTGACGGAGACCGACAGCAAGTTCGTCTTCAGACCGTACGTTTTGCGCTGGAGTTGATGTTGCGTGTACTGTCTGATCCGCCGCAAGAATAAAGCGGATATCGTTTCGGGGAGGTTTTACCCTCAATCGGTAATAATTTGAAAGATTTTATAAGAATTCTCTCTTCTTTTTCTTGGATTTTGCGAGATTTTTTCACGCTATCGGCAAGATGGTTGCCGTAGGATATTCCCATGTCGTTTCGGGAAAAGTCTTGACGAACAAACATTTGTTCGTATAATAGAATCGATACAGAGAAAAGAATCGTGCCCCATAGAAGGAGAGAGCATGGATCAAGATAAAGAGAAGGCGCTCAAGCTTACGACCGATCAGATTGAATCGAAATTCGGCCAGGGTGCCATCATGAAGCTGGGGGAAAACGGTAAGCGTTTAGAAATCGGTATTATTCCCACGGGTGCTCTACCGCTTGATGCTGCACTCGGTATCGGCGGTGTGCCTCGTGGTCGTATTGTTGAAATCTATGGCCCTGAATCAAGTGGTAAAACTACGCTTGCCCTGCATATTCTCGCCGAAGCGCAGGCGGCGGGTGGCGTCGTGGCATTCATCGATGCAGAGCATGCGCTTGATCCCATTTACGCTGCTCGATTGGGGGTTGATATCGATGCGGTGCTCATATCGCAACCGGACACGGGCGAGCAAGGTCTTGAAATTTGCGACATGCTGGTCCGGAGTAACGCTATCGATTGCATCGTCATCGACTCGGTAGCCGCACTGGTTCCTCGCGCTGAAATTGAGGGTGAAATCGGCGATGTCTCCATGGGCTTGCAGGCACGTCTCATGTCCCAGGCGTTGCGCAAACTGGCTGGTTCGCTTTCAAAATCGAACACCACCTGTATTTTCATCAATCAATTACGTGAAAAAATCGGTGTTATGTTCGGCAATCCCGAAACGACAACCGGAGGCCGTGCTCTGAAATTCTTTTCAAGCGTACGTATTGATATTCGTCGCATAGATTCAATCAAGCAAAACAATGAACTGGTTGGCAATCGCGTGCGTGCAAAAGTTGTCAAAAACAAGGTTTCACCTCCGTTTCGTCAGGCAGAGTTTGATCTTATGTACGGAGAGGGCATTTCTAAAGAAGGATGTATCGTCGATATGGGCGTTGAGGGTGGTATCGTGAAAAAGAGTGGTTCATGGTATACCTACGGAGAAGAACGTTTAGGGCAGGGTCGCGAAGCTGCAAAACTTACCCTGAAGACAAATCCCGATATGCGCGAAGAAATTGAAGCAAAAGTTCGTGACCATTTTGCGATTCCTGTTTCAAAGGCGGCGCTTCCTCCCGAAGTGGTGTCAAAAGGAAAAAAAACGTCTGCGAACACTCCTCCCGCTAAAGCGGCAAATCCCAAAGCGTAAAACGTTTTATGCCTATCATCGACGAAACCTTTCTCAATGATCTCAGCGCGCGGTTGGATCGTGGAGCCCTTGCTGATTTGTCTTCTGATGATGAAGAACAAAAGGTTCTCCAAAAAAAAGCTTTTCAAAAGATTGAACGGCTTTGTTCGGTGCGGGATCAATCGAGCAAAGCCCTTCGCGAGCGCCTGATACGCGAAGGCTTCGATGAGTGTGCGACAAATGAGGCAATAACGCGAGCACTCTCGTGCGGGCTGCTTGACGACGGGCGCTTTGCTGACGTGTTGATACGTACGCGCCTGTCGGCCGGAAAGGGCTTGATGGGAATCGAAGCAGAACTTGTTCGCTTTGATATTGATCCGGAAAGCGTCTCAGGGTGGCCGAGCGATTATGGAATTTCTCCCGAAACGGAGATTGACCGCGCTTTACTGCTTCTGCAGCGCAAACCGCCCCATACGAAAAACATGCGAGATGCGGCTTATCGCAAGCTGGTAGGGAAGGGCTACGCGAGTTCTGTGGCGTCTACCGCAGCACGTCTTTGGTTCGAATCTTTACCTGAATCCCGTGGTTAATGTGGCTTTATGGAAAACCCCCGAGGCGCCCTCTATGCAAAATTGTGGTAAAGCTCTATCATGGATGCACGCTTGAGTTTACGTACCGTAAGGTATTTTTTATAGAAAACTTCATAAAACTACCCCGTTTTGTGCGTTTGCTCATGCTAGGTGTATGCCTGGCATTTTTTATGCCACAAAATATGTCATCCTGTTGGTTTTATTAAAAGAAAGGGGGAGCGAATGCCTGAATTTGTATGGCTTCTTATCGGAGCCGTTATCGGTGTCGCTCTCGGCTTTGTTATCGCGCGTTTCGGAGTGACTGCTTCAACTAAGCGTTCCATGCTCGAAGCAGAAAATCTCGTTTCAAACGCCCAAAAACAAGCCGAAACGCTTCGCCGCGAAGCAATTGTTGAAGCAAAAGATGAAGTACTGAAGATGAAGCAGGACGCGCAGACTGAAAATAAAGAGCGTATGCGTGAAGTCCGCACTGCAGAAAACCGCATTTCCCAACGAGAGGAATCGCTTGACCGTCGTGTTGAATCCCTCGATACGCGCGAGCATCAGATATCATCGATGCAGGGACAGCTTGAAAAAAAAGAACGAGATTTAGTTGAAGCGGGCAATGAAATCAACGTGCGCCTGGAAAGCATTGCCGGCATGTCGCCGCAAGATGCGAAGAGGGAACTTCTTGAGACCTTAAAAGATGAAGTTACGCATGAATCCGCTGCGGTCATTCGCTATTCAGAGGCTCGCACTAAGGCCGAATGCGATAAGAAATCCCGTGAAATTCTCAGCCTGGCTATCCAGCGTGTTGCCGCAGACCACACAGCTGAGAACACGGTATCCACTATCCATATTCCTTCAGATGATTTGAAGGGCCGCATCATTGGACGCGAGGGGCGCAACATTCGCTCGTTTGAGCAGCTGACGGGCACGAATCTGATTATTGACGACACGCCGGAATGTGTGACTATTTCGTGCTTTGACCCGGTTCGTCGCGAAATCGGTCGCGTCACTATGGAAAATCTTATTGCCGATGGTCGCATTCATCCTGCGCGCATTGAAGAGATGTTTTCCAAGGCTGAAGATTTCGTAAATCAGCAGGTGCTCGATGCCGGCGCACAAGCTACGTTTGATACCGGTATCCACGATCTTCATCCCGAGCTCGAAAAAACGCTCGGTCGGTTACGGTATCGTACGTCGTATGGACAAAATGTTTTAAACCATTCGCTTGAGGTCGCTTATTTATGTGGCGTTATGGCCTCTGAGCTTGGTCTTGATCCCGTTCCTGCCAAGCGTGCCGGTCTTCTTCATGACCTGGGTAAAGCGGTTGACCACGAGGTTGAAGGAAGCCACGCGGTGATCGGCGCCGACCTCGCCCGCCGTTTCGGGGAAAAACCAGAAATCGTTCATGCTATCGAGGCTCATCACGCCGATGTCGAGCCCAGCAGCGTGCTTGATGTTCTCGTGCAGGCAGCTGATGCTATTTCGGCTGCACGACCCGGTGCTCGTAAAGAAACGCTCGATACCTATATCAAGCGCCTTGAGAAGCTTGAAGAAATCGCGAATGCCCACAAGGGCGTTGAGCGTACGTATGCCATTCAGGCTGGTCGTGAAGTGCGTGTTATGGTCGAGCCCGAACAGGTTGACGAAGCTTCAACGACCGTACTTGCGCATGATATTGCCCATCAAATTGAAAGTGAGATGCAGTATCCCGGTCAAGTGAAGGTTGTCGTTATCCGCGAAAGCCGAGCTGTCGATTACGCCAAGTAACATGTCTCAAGATTTAACAGATTTTATTGAAGTGGTAACGGGTGAAAGCCATCTCCGGGTCGAAGATGATCTTGGGGATGGCTTTGTTCGTTTACGTTCGTCGGAAGCGGAACGACGCCAGGCGCAACACGATATTCGCTCGACGGAGGATATCGTCATCGAGATGCTTCGCAACGCACGCGATGCAGGCGCACGCAGCATCTTCCTTGCCGTGGCGCGCGATGGAGACAAACGTCTTATCACTATGATCGATGATGGCTCGGGTATCCCTCAGGCTATGCAGGAGCGTGTTTTTGAATCGAGGGTTACCTCCAAGCTCGATAGCGTTCATCTGGATCGTTGGGGGATTCATGGCCGTGGAATGGCCTTATTTTCCATCCGATCGAATGTCGAACGCGCACAGGTTGTGTCGTCGGACAAGGGTAAGGGGAGCGCTTTTTTGGTGCAAAGCGACACAAAAGTGCTTTCGGAAAAAACTGACCAATCAAGCATGCCGCTTTTGGCGTTTGACGAAGCTGCCAACCTCAGCGTGCGGGGTCCACGTAATATAAATCGAACCGTGATCGAATTTGCGCTCGAAGAACAAAATGTCTGTACCGTTTATCTTGGATCGCCCACCGAGATCGCAGCAACACTTTTTGCATTTGGCCAGGCAACGACGGTGCGAGGATCGCGCGCGTTTTGCCGGGACGTAACCGAACTACCCTTAACCAAGCGGCTTTTCTTTGCGGGGGATCCTGCCGATTTTGTCTCCATTGCCGAAACGCTTGGACTCTCCTTGTCCCAAAGAAGTGCTCGTCGTATTCTTGACGGTGACATTGAGCCGATCTCTCCCGTGACCGAGACGTTGAGCATAACGGGAGGCACCGATGATCTCCCTTCCAAGAAAAAACGGCATCCAGAAGAGTCCGACACCTACGATGCGCGCGGCCTGAAGATTTCTCCCGAAGATTTGGCTGATTTTTCTTCTCAAATTTCGCAGATATACCAAGGACTTGCTCGGGATTACTATCTCGATCCCGCCATACAACCAAACGTAACGGTTCGCAAAGACGAGATTGTTGTGCATATTCCCGTTCATAAGCTTCGTTAAGTTGCGTTAAAGTGAATGAATGGATAAAATCATGTACATACGTCAGAGCCGTACGGCAGCACATAATAAATACTGAACACACCAAAGATGAACCACTGAACAAACAAAGGACATGCGGTGACGCAACCACTTGAAAAAAGGCAGGAAATTGGCTGCCTCAAAGTTTCTTCTAAATCTTCTCCGGCTTCGGTTGCTGGTGCTATTGCCGGTATGGTGAAAGATGGTGTCTGTGTAGAAATCCAATCGGTTGGCGCTGGTGCGGTCAACCAGGCGGTAAAGGCGATTGCGATTTCTCGAGGATTTTTGTCGCCTGTCGGTATTGAAATCGTTTGCATTCCTTCTTTTACCGACATCGTAATTGATGGGGAATATCGTACTGCTATTCGTTTTTCGGTAGAACCCCGCAGCATCTTAACGACACGTACCACCTTGAGCGAATCTGCTCTTTCCGCATCAAACTCCGATCAATAGGCGACCACAATGCAATATCCTCTTTTGGAAAAGACATTTTGTGTCCGAACTTTTGGATGCCAAATGAACAAACATGACTCTGAACGCATCTGCGGAACCCTGGAAGCGCTCGGCGCTCTTCCGGTTGAGACGTACGAGGATGCCGATATTGTCATTTTCATGACGTGCTGCGTGCGGGAGGCTGCGGATGTGCGCCTTATGGGACAAGTTGCTTCACTCAAAAATCTTCCTTTGCGGACAAAAGCTCCCGTATCAAAGCGCATTATCGCGGTAGGGGGGTGTATCGGTCAGCGAGATGGTGAAAAGCTGGTCGAAGCTCTGCCTCATCTCGATGTTGTTTTCGGTACTCACAACCTTGCCTCCCTTCCTCATCTCCTCGAGAGCGCCCTCGAAGAAGGAGGCCACCACGTGGAGGTTCGAGAGGAATCAACTGATTTTCCCACCGATCTTCCCAGTGATCGTGAGCACGAATGGTCAGCTTGGCTCCCAATCACCATTGGCTGCAATAATTTTTGTACCTACTGCATTGTTCCCTATGTTCGCGGGCGCGAAAAATCTCGACCGCTTGAAGATATTGCTGCTGAAGCGCAAGCTCTTGTTGCCTCGGGCGTGAAAGAGATTACCCTTCTTGGGCAAAACGTCAATTCGTATGGTCGCGACCTGTATGGCCAATCCCGTTTTGCCAACGTACTTGATGCTGTACACGAAAGCGGTATTGCGCGAATACGTTTTGCAACAAGCCATCCAAAAGACTTGAGCGATGAAGTGATCGAACGTTTTGCGACACTGCCAAACCTCATGCCCGCGCTGCATCTTCCCGTCCAATCGGGATCAAATCGTATTTTACAGGCGATGAATCGAGGGTACACGCGCGAGCATTACCTTGCTTTGATTGAGAAAATTCGAGCTGCATGTCCGGGTATTGCACTTTCGAGCGATATCATTGTCGGCTTTCCTGGCGAAACTGAAGAGGATTTTCAGGATACCTACGACTTGGTTAAGCAGGTCGGTTACGGTCAGGTTTTCACATTCATTTACTCGAAGCGCGAGGGTACCCCTGCTGCAAACATGCATGACGACACGCCTCATGCGGTCATCCAGGCGCGCTTTGATCGGCTTCTTGCCCTTGTTCAGGAAATGGCGTGGAAGCAGAATCAAGCCGAACAGGATTGCGTTGTCGAGGTGTTGGTCGAAGGCGCTTCAAAGCGGGACCCTCACGTTCTCAG
The DNA here is from genome assembly GCA_036651575.1 of Raoultibacter sp. Classification (GTDB taxonomy): domain Bacteria; phylum Actinomycetota; class Coriobacteriia; order Coriobacteriales; family Eggerthellaceae; genus JAVWGW01. The sequence continues at coordinate 56,388 of JAVVXN010000001.1, forward strand.
CGGCAGGAGTCCTAAGAATCAAACGGTTCATGCTCCGGTTCCTGAATCGATATCCCCTAATCGCATGGCGGGTACTTTGGTTTCCGTTCGCGTGAGTGAAGCGAAGACATGGTATCTTACGGGCGATATCGTTGCCGGTTTGCCCGCAGATGCCGCTCTTGAAAGTACGCGTTGAGGTACGATGAGCGCTCCTCTTGCCTTATCTCAACCGGTTATCTGTGTCGTCGGCGCAACGGCTACCGGCAAGACGGCGCTCGCGCAAGCGCTTGCCGAAATCATCGACGGGGAAGTGGTAAGCGCTGATTCCATGCAAATCTATCGGGGTATGGATATTGGAACGGGAAAAATTCCGCCTTGCGAGCGCACCGTACCCTACCATGGTCTCGATATCTGCGATCCCGGTACTCCGTATTCTGCCGCGTTATTTCAGATTCTGGCTCGCACGTGTTTTGATGATATTGAAACACGAGGTAAGCGGTCTGTTCTTTGCGGGGGAACCGGTCTTTACCTGCGAGCAGCGCTTGATGACTACGATTTCCCTTCGGGGACTCAGGTTGAAAACCCCGTACGAGAACGCTATGCCCGCCTGCTTGAACAGCGGGGCGCTTTGGCGGTGTGGAATATGCTGGCTTCGATAGATCCTGCTTCAGCGGCTCTTATCCATCCCAACAATACTCGACGGGTTATACGCGCTTTCGAGCTTCTTTCCGAAGGTCGACGTTATGCTACGCTCCACGAAGGCCTGGCTCAACTCGAGCAAATTGTTCCTGCAATATTTATCGGTCTTGCGGTCGATCCGCCCCTTCTCAATAAACGCATCGATCGGCGGGTTGATGCCATGATTGAAGACGGATTGGTCGATGAGGTGAAAAATTTGCTCGACCAGGGTTTTCATGATGGCGTTACCGCACCGCAGGCGATAGGATATAAAGAAATCGTTGCAGCTCTTGAGGGTAGGCTTTCTTTTGATGAAGCCATTGAACGTATCAAGATTGCGACGCATCGGTATGCAAAACGCCAAAGAACCTGGTTTCGCAAGGACGCACGCATCCAGTGGCTTTGCGCAGATTCGCAAGATACCGAACAGCTCGCATATCGGGCATGCACTGAATTGTTACAATAGATTCCACACCGAGTAAGGAGAATACGACGCACATGGAACTTGATTTTGTTAAGCTTCACGGATTGGGGAATGACTTCATTGTCATCGATGATTTCTCTCGCGAAATTGAGCTCACGGTCGCGCAGGTGAAACAGCTGTGCGATCGTCATTTTGGGATCGGAGCCGATGGGGTAATTTTGGTTCGTCCCTCTCAAGACTCTGACTGCGTGGCGTATATGCACTACATCAATTCAGACGGAACGCTCGCTCAAATGTGCGGCAATGGCGTTCGGTGCTTTGCGAAGTACTTGATCGATCGCGGCTTTGTGCAGGCAAGCGATGAATCATTGATAGCTGATACCCTTGCAGGATTGCGGCCGATTCGATTTGAAGTCGATGAATCCGATCGCATGACGTGCGCTACCGTTGATATGGGTCATCCCCTTTTGGATCCTCAGCGGATACCAACAACGCTTCCAGCAAATGCTTCGACGGCGCAGGGGCACGCCTATGTGCGAGAAGCTCAGATTCCTTCGCCGTGGGGAGCATTCTCTTTTACCGGCATTTCCATGGGCAACCCCCATGCTGTTTGCTTTTTGGACGATATCGCTTCGCTTCCTGACGCCTTGTTCTTTGATGCCGACTGCAAAACACTTGCCAATTTCCGCCTGGAGGAGATTGGCGCTTTTTTCGAATCCAACCCCTTATTCCCGGAAAAAGCTAATATCGAATTTGCCGTTGTGACCCCGCAGGGTATCGATATGCGTGTTTTTGAAAGAGGCTGCGGAGAAACGCTTGCCTGCGGTACGGGTGCATGTGCAACGCTTGTTGCTGCGGCACTCACCGAGCGCTCTGCGCGCGAGAACACCGTGAGGCTACTGGGGGGTTCGCTTTTCATTCTCTGGGACGAGCGGGATCATGTGCACATGACGGGCTCTGCAACGGAAAGCTACATCGGTACCGTTGTGCTCTGAGGTCTTTGCCACTGCAAGCGGCTTATGCCCTCTTTCTGATATTACCCAACCGAAAGGATTGTTTTTATGAAAACCGCCGAATGCTTAAACCATATGGCTCCGTATCTGTTTGCTACCATCGATAAAAAACGAGATGCTTTAAAGGCGCAGGGTATTGATGTGATTTCCCTTGGCATCGGAGATCCCGATATGCCAACGCCTTCGCATATCGTTGATGCTATGGCTGAAGCAATTCGTAAACCGGAAAATCACCAATACCCTGACTATGCCGGATCGCTGGCGTATCGCCGTGCCTGCGCCTTGTGGATGAAGAATCGTTTTGATGTCGACCTTGATCCGGTAACTGAAGTCTTGGCGTTAATCGGTTCCAAAGAAGGTATCGCTCATTTGCATACCGCCTTTGTTAATCCGGGCGAATACGTGCTTGCTCCCTCGATTGGCTATCCTGTCTATTCAGGTGGTGCAACGCTGCAAAATGCGAACACCTATTTCATGCCCATGAAAGCTGAAAATGGTTTTCTTGCCGACTTCGATACCGTACCTGAAGATATTCTGGAAAAAACAAAAATCATGTTTTTAGGTTACCCGAATAATCCGACAGGAGCGATCGCTACGGAAGAGTATTTTGATCGCGCCATCGCATTTTGCCTTGAGCATGATATTTTGCTTGCACACGATAACGCTTATAGCGAAATCTGCTTCGACGATTATAAAGCTCCTTCCATCCTTGAGCGCCCGCGTGCAAAGGAGTGCTGTATCGAATTTTTTAGTCTTTCGAAGGCTTACAACATGACCGGTTGGCGTATCGCTTTTGCGTGCGGCAACGAACAGGCTATTGCCGCGCTGGGAACCATTAAGAATAATCTTGACTCGGGGCAATTTAGCGCCGTTCAGGATGCGGCGATCGTTGCGTTGACCGGTTCGCAACAGTGCATTGCCGATATGTGTGCCCTCTACCAACGCCGCCGCGATCTCGTCGTCGATGCACTGCGTGCTATCGGCGTTGAATGTCATGCTCCTCAGGCCACCATTTATATATGGACAAAAGTTCCTGAAGGTTATACCTCAGAATCATTCGCGACGCAATTACTTGAGCAGGCTCACGTCATCGTTACCCCCGGAAGCGGGTATGGCCCTGACGGTGAAGGGTTCATTCGTATTTCGCTTACCACCCCTGATGATCGCTTGCTTGAAGCGGTCGAACGCATCAAGCAGAGTATGTAGACAAACAGTGTCGAGCACATCTGTTGTGCTTTGGTGGTTTCGTTTTATTTAGGTTGATCCCCTGGAAGCTGAAAGACTCGCGATAAGACGACGGGGATTTGATTTGACGTATGGGTGTTGGTTAGTTTATGCACCCATACGGATACATAAACTAATTTAATGTTATTGAAACGGACAATAAGGTGATAAAAATGCGCTTACGTATGGTCGGGTAGCTGCTCTGCTGCCATTTGTTCCCTCTGAATAAATTACAAACCTTACGAAAGGCGTGATTATCTATGACGCAATCGAAGCATTTTGATACCGAAGAGCCTCGCGAACGCGCGATTCTTGTGGGTATCGATCGATCGAATTTGGTGTGGCCCCTCGAAGAGAGCCTTGCAGAACTTGAACGGCTTGCAAATACTGCAGGGGTTCAGGTTGTCGGCTCGACTTCTCAAAGGCTTAATGCACCTCATCCCCGTACTTTTATTGGAAGCGGTAAAGCTGAAGAAGTTGCTGGTCTGTGTCGCTCCCTTGCGGCCGACGTAGTGATTTTCGATGATGAGCTGACCCCCTCGCAACAGGCAAATCTTGAAAAAATCGTCGCACGGGATGTGAAGGTTATTGATCGCACCGCACTGATTCTCGATATTTTTGGGTTGCACGCAACCACGAAAGAAGGACGTCTGCAGGTGCGCCTGGCGCAAAATCAATACCTGCTACCACGACTGCGGGGTATGTGGGCTCACCTTGCATCAAACCGCATGGGCGGTGGCGTTGGATCTCGTTTTGGCGAAGGTGAAAGTCAGCTTGAGGTTGACCGACGCATGGTTCGCAAGCGCATCACCTCAATTAAACGAGAGCTTGCCGATTTAAACGAAAACCGGCACATACAGCGAAAAACTCGATCGGAAAGCGGCATATTCCGTGTTGCTTTGGTTGGCTATACGAACGCGGGCAAGTCGAGTCTTCTCAACGCTTTAACCGATGCGGGCGTACTGAGCTATGACAAATTATTTGCGACTCTGGACTCGACAACACGAAAGTTCGTGCTTCCCGAAGGTCGCGAAATAACTATTACCGATACGGTTGGTTTTATCCAAAAGCTTCCGACAACGCTCATCGAATCGTTTAAGTCAACGCTTGACGAAATCCTTGGTGCAGATCTCATTCTTCATGTAATCGATGTTTCTTCGCAAAAATATCAAGCTCAAATATCTGCAGTTGATGAGGTGCTGGATCAAATTGAAGCACAGAAAATCAGTCGCCTTCTGGTATTCAACAAAAGCGATTTGATACATCCCGAAGAATTAGCGGGACTCCGATTGCGTTATCGAGATGCGCTTTTTATTTCTGCGAAGGAAAAGGAAGGATTGGGCGATCTTGTCGCCCGCATCGCCTGGGTTGCGGCTTCTCAGGATGTTTTACTCGATGTCGTGATTCCGTACAACCGCGGCGATTTGGTTTCGCTGGCCCACGAACGATGTCATATCATTCGTGAAGTGCACGATAGTGACGGTACGCACTTAAACATTCAATCGCCGGCTGCTTTTGCTAATTCATTTCAGCCGTTTATATCGCACGTGTAGGCTGAAAAGCCCTTTCAACCGACAGCCTACATTTGTCCCCCTATCGGTAAACGGTAGGGGGACAAGGTTTTGTTGGTGCCGCGCGTCAGCTACATGCGGCGAAAGAGAGCAACGACTTTCCCTGCTATGGAGCAATCCGTGGTATAGATAGGGTCCATGGAAGAATTTTCAGGTTGTAAGCGAATGCGGTCCTGCTCTTTATAAAATCGCTTTACCGTAGCCCCGTCGTCTATTAAGGCCACAACGATATCGCCATTGTTTGCACTGGGTTGTTCTTTAACAACAACGTAATCGCCATCGTTGATTCCTGCCTCAATCATGGAGTCTCCCCGCACGGACAGCAAAAAAGATGCCGAATCGCCAACGATATCGACGGGCAACGTTAACGTTTCTGTAATATTTTCTTCCGCCAATATCGGTATTCCCGCTGCAACATTACCAACCAAAGGCAGACTGATCATGCTGGAAAAGCTTGGCGAAGAGGAAAGCGTAACCTCGGCGGTGTCGCGAAATGAATTGGTCAGTGCGATCGAGCGAGATTTGAGAGGATCGCGCTTAATCAGCCCCTTGTCTTCAAGTGCCTGCAGATGCACATGAACGGTCGATGGGGAAGAAAGCCCCAGGCTTTGACATATCTCACGCACCGTGGGTCCGTAACCCTTTTCACGAATGCATTCTTCGATACAGTCAAGCACAGCTTGTTGGCGCTTGGTTATCTTTTCAGCCATGAGCATCCTTTCAGATAGAAGCGAACAAATGTTTGTAATTTCTCTTGACGTGAACCTTTGTTCGCTTTATAGTATACACGAACAAAGGTTCTATGCAAGAGCAAGGGGGCATATCAATGAATAGTATTAACGTATCGTATCCCGTTATCGGTTCTTCCGCGCTGCAGGCAAAAGGGGTATCAGCTCATGCCGCAGAGCGCATCATTGAGTTTCCGGGGAAACCGCTTTCAGTAAAAGATGATATCCCAAAATGTGTTTCTTCGGGATATCTGACAGCGTTTGAGAAGATCATGCACAGTGAGGCTGTCCTTGATTTGCGTCTTGGCACCGCACGGGGTATTCCGTTCAATAAAATGAAGAAATCGCAATCCCTTGCTGCGGGGCTTACCTGCTTTGTTGTAGCGCTTGTTGCCATTTTTATTGGAGTATAGTTTTGATTTTTTATTCTCCTGCTAAGTATTGACTACATCCTCCTCGATACCTTCGCTCTGCGTTGCGAAGGTTCTTTCACCCTTCCGCTCTGCGTGCGGAAGGGTTGTTTTTTCTTAAATGTTGCTTATGTTTCCACCATGCCCTTTCTTAATTTCCGGTATTTACGTATTTTTCAACACCGCAGAATATTTGGTATGTTAGGGTGTGATAAATACTGAAAAAGGAGAGGTATGCGCTGTCCTGCCTGTGGTTATCTTGAGTCGAAAGTTGTTGATTCTCGTCCTTCCGATGATGGTATGTCTATTCGTCGGCGCCGTGAATGTCTAAAATGCGGTCGTCGCTTTACCACATATGAACGATTGGGGGATAACCCCCTCATCATCATCAAGTCCGATGGATCTTCTGAAGCATATAATCGAGAAAAACTCTACCGAGGTCTTCTGATTGCTTGTGCGAAACGCCCCATTAGCCCCGAACAAATCGGTGCTTTAATTGATGATATCGAACGGGAGCTGCGCAATAGCTTTACGACAGAAATTAAGGCAAAGGAACTCGGGACGCTCGTCCTTGATCGTCTCGCACAACTTGACGATGTTGCCTATGTTCGTTTTGCGAGTGTCTATAAAGACTTTCAAAACGTCGAAGAATTCATGGACGCACTAAAAGGGTTGAAGTGATTGTGGAGCCCCTTGTCATACCAACGCAGCTTTCTGGTGCTTCTTCCTCTTTACCCGCATATGCCCATGCAGGTGATGCAGGACTTGATTTGCGCGCCACGCAAGGGTGCATCTTAGAGCCTTTTGAGCGGATGCTTATTCCCACCGGTCTCTCTATTGCTATCCCCGAAGGGTACGCGGGCTTTATCATGCCCCGAAGTGGGCTGGCCTTAAAACACGGATTTACTCTGGTAAACACCCCCGGCCTTATCGATAGCAACTATCGGGGGGAGCTTAAAGTTATCGGTATCAATCTCGATGGCAAACGCAGCTTCACCATTCAACCCAACGATCGAATTGCACAATTGGTTATCATTGCCGTAGAGCAAGCGTCTCTCATGCTTCGCGCTGCGCTCAGTGATACCGAACGGGGTGCGGGTGGTTTCGGAAGCAGTGGCGTGTAAATTCTTTGTAAAACACCAGTTTAAATGGCCTGTATTTGTGCTTAAGGATGATGAATATGAATCAAGATGAAAAGAGCGCCCCAGAACAACAACCAGCAGCACCTCCGCAACAACCAATTCAGCAGCAGCC
>JAVVXN010000001.1:63768-86265 GCA_036651575.1 Raoultibacter sp.
ATATTTTCTTTTCGCGCATAATATCCCCTTTCACCTACCAATAACCTTTCTTAGGAAAGGTTATTGCCGATCGGGCTCACAGACTTCAAGGTATTTTGCGTAGAGTTCTGGTGCCGCCTGCTTCATACTGACGGGATTAAACGTATCCGCTTCGACAAGGCAGTGAACGCTTTGCCCTGTGCAGCAGGGTTTATCAACTCCGACACTCTGATGGTCGTTGTAGACTTCGTAGGCATACGTTGTTTTTACTGCCGTTGTTTTTGCGACTCGAACAGAAACGATCGCGGTATCGCCATAGCGTAACGGGGTTCCATATTTGCAGGTAAAGCTGACAACCGGAGATAGATACCCTGCTTTTTCAAGTTCATCATAGGATTGTCCGATTGCCTCAAGAAACGCGTTTCTTGCGTCCTCAAAATAGAGGAGATAGTTCGCATGATAAACGATCCCCATGCAATCGGTTTCAGCGTAGCGAATTTTGATGGGAACTTGAACGGGCATGAACGATTCCTCCTTATAAATTTTTTATCTTGTTTTATCCTAGCGCAAGCTTGATTGAACTTTATTGAAAAATACAGAGCTTAACGAATAGTGCATTTTGTAAAGCAAAGAAAAATCAAGAATAGCTTTCCCTGAATCGACTACAATGATAGTCATGGATACCATTGTGGATTACATACAAGAAGAGCAGCGCACGTTTGAGGAAAGCCACTTTACTCCCCTCGATAGTTTGACGCTCTCGACATTGGCCTATTGTAATTTTGAAACTTCCCCTCTGGTGGAATTTTGTACGGCTGATCGCATCTTACTCCACGATGTCATGGCGCTCTCCGATCACGATGTCTTAACTTCTGGCAGCTGGCTTGAGGATAGCGACCTGACATCAGCTTTTTATCTGGCGGTGATGGCATCTCGGCGATTGCGGGATGTCCACATTGCCTTCTACGTAAACGAAACATCGGGTGCGGTTGAAAAGCAATTTAGTGCCATGAGCTTCTTTCTTCCCGACGACACGGTATATCTTGCTTTTCGGGGCACGGATGGAAGTTTTGCGGGATGGAAGGAAGACTTTAATCTCTGCTTTAAAAACGTGATTCCCTCTCAGGTTGCTGCTTTACGGTATGTTTCAGGGATTGCTTCGAGCTGTACGATGCCTTTACTTTTAGGAGGTCATTCCAAGGGGGGTAATCTTGCCGAATACGCGGCGCTTTGTTCAGATGAGTGCATTTACGATCGCATTATTGCAGTCTATAACCATGACGGACCCTCATTTCTCGACAGCCCCTCCCCTCGTATTGATCAAGCAAGCTTTCAGGCGAAACTTCACAAAACCGTACCGGCAACATCGGTTATCGGTTTGTTTTTAGAGCAGCGCCCAGAATACGGAATCGTGCAATCAAATGCTTTACCGGTCTTTTCGCATTCACCATTCACCTGGGCTGTTAACGGTGATGATTTTGTATACGAAGATCAGCTCAAGAAATCGACGGCCATTTTTGACAAGACCTTAAACGATTGGCTTCAAAACGTCTCTTCGAATCAGCGAGAGCGGTTTATCGATACCATGTATGAACTTTTTATGGCAACCAACGCCAGTAGCTGGTCCGAGTTTCAAACAAACCTCTTTAAAAATATGCGCCGCATGCTTTCTCGAGGTAATCAGCTTGATGCGGAAACGAAAAAGCTTGTCCTCCATACGTTTTCTCAGGCATTTTCCGTTTTCAAAAATGCAACAACACAAAATTTCCTACCGTTGCCCAGCGAAAAAATATCGCTTCGCAAAGAGCGATATCGCTCGAAAAAATAAACGTTTCAACATTTTTTGCGGGATAATCACCTTGTTTTGTGGTGGCTTTAAACGGATAAAGCAAAACGTGGCACCGCGATATGGAAAATACGATCAAAAAAGGACTGGGCTTCATGGATGACCCCCAACTAAAAAATAACAGTGACGTCTTACGTGAGGTAGTGCCCTCACAAGGCGATAGTCCCTCTGCGCGTCACTTGGGTCCTGCCGACAAGCCCCAAGACTACTCCCCTCTCAATATCCGTCTTGCCCTGCAGCTTGCCGCCCCCCACACTTGGCCCGCAGCAATTTTGCCAGTCCTATTTGCAACGGCCTTGGCGGCGGTGTCAACCCATGCCGTTTCGGTTACCCTTGTGCTGGCCTTACTCTTGATTTGCATTCTCATGCAAGCTTCAGTGAACACCATCAATGATTACTATGATTTCATGAAAGGAACTGACACGCAGGACAATCAAGACGATCCAACCGACGCGGTCTTGGTCTACAACCGAGTCGATCCTCGTTTTGTTCTCTATCTTGCTCTTGGTTTTCTGGGAATCGCTTTTGTGCTTGGCGGGTATGTTATTTTTTGCTCCGGATGGATTCCTCTCGTCATTGGTTTTGCTGGAGCGGTTATCATTTTGCTGTACTCCGCTGGCAAAAGTCCAATCTCTTATCTACCGATTGGGGAATTGGTCAGTGGCATTACCATGGGTGCTTTAATTCCTCTCGCCTGCTTTCAGGCTTTAACGGGTATTTTTGATTGGCAAGTTTTACTGCTTGCCCTTCCCTTCATTTTGGGTATTGGCCTGATTATGCTCACCAATAACACGTGCGATATCGAAAAGGATATCGTGGCGGGACGAAAAACGCTGTCGGTTCTTTTGAAGCGTAAACGCGCGCGATGCGCATATCATGGCATTTTGTTTTTCTGGATTGCAGCCATCGTCACGCTTGTCGCCTTTTTCTTTACCAAAGGGCTCATCGTCATGCCTTTTATGGTCCTCATTTGCTATCCAGTCCTACAGGGTCTGTTAAAAAACCCGTTGACCGTGAACACGCGGGGAGCTGCAATGCCGCAATGTCTCAATATCAATATAGCCCTGGGAACATTCTATATAGCAGCGATTCTCTTTTCGAGTGGGATAACCGTATTACTTTAAGCGTTTTATTCTTTTTCGCTTACGTCCATATTATGGATTGCCTTCCTTTTAGCCCCTCAAAAGAAAAGCAGGAGAGAAGTTCGGCGGGGGAAATAGGATCACAGGAAGGCGTTATTTTTGCCCTACCGGACAGCTGCCCGATGATAGCTTCGGGTGTTTTGAATCGATCGCGCAGCTCATTGATGCCGGCGGCGTGATCTCTTTTTGAAAGACGGCGCTCGTTATTATTTACCAGCAAGGGTACGTGGGCGTAGGTCGGGTGTTGAAATCCGAATAAATCCTGTAGATGGAGCTGTTGGGGCGTTGAGCACAGCAAGTCAATTCCCCTCACAACTGAAGTGATTCCCTGCTCGGCATCGTCGAGCACAACGGCAAGCTGATAGGCGAAAGCACCATCGGATCGGCGGACGATAAAATCCCCGCAGTCTTTTTTGAGATTCTGGTCGTAGTCTCCTTGGAAGCCATCGGTAAATCGAAGCGTCGCATCAGGAACAACCAGGCGCATGGCGGGGTGGCGTAGCGTTTCCCGTCGGAGGCGTTCTTCAGAAGACAGGGTGCGACACGTGCCGGGATAGACGGGTTTTTCTCCGAAGTGTGGTGCGCTCGCTGCGTGAAGGTCGGCGCGGGTGCAAAAACAGGGATAGATGAGATTGCGGTGGACCAACGCTTCAAATGCTTCTTGATACACGACGCTGCGCGCGCTTTGAAAGTATGGACCTCGATCCCAGGTAAGTCCTAAAAACTCAAAGTCACGCTGCAGCGCATCGATATAGCATGACTTTGAGCGTTCGGGATCAAGATCTTCAATACGCAACACCACTTCCCCGCCCTGCGATTTCGCCACAAGCCAGGTAACGAGTGCGGCAAAAATATTCCCTGCATGCATATACCCCGTGGGACTTGGTGCGAATCGACCGACTACCCTACTCATAACTGTTTTCGGTTGTCCTCAACATGTTTTGTTTTACCGAAACTGCGCTCGATGCCGCCGGGCTCAATCAGTTTGATTACCGAAGAAACCAGCATGGTTTGCTTGAGTTTATCGGCGATGGAGTGTTTAAACGCGTTCATCTCCTCGTAGGAATCTCGGAATGCTTCCGGTTCAAGTTCGACCATAATTGTCATACGATCGAGGCCGGTTTCATTATCGAGCACGATGCGATAATGGGGGGTAACACCTTCAATGGTGGCCAGTACGTCTTCCACTTGGCTGGGAAACACATTCGTTCCTCGAATAATGAGCATGTCATCACTGCGTTTGCGAACCTTTTTCATGCGCGCGTGGGTGCGCCCACACGCGCAGGGCTGCGTTTCAACGTAGGTTAAATCGTGTGTTCGGTAGCGAAGAACGGGGATGGCCTGCTTGTCGAGCGGCGTAAGCACCAGCTCGCCCTCTTCACCTTCAGGCAGGGGCTCTCCGGTGAGGGGATCAACCACTTCCCACAAAAAATGATCTTCGGCAATGTGTTGCATATCTCGCTCAGCCAAGCATTCCCCGGAAACACCGGGTCCCATTACCTCGGTCAGACCATAGTTATCGGTACACGTGATGTGCATACGGGTTTCAATTTCGTGTTTGAGCTTGGGCGGACAGGGCTCACCACCGAACAATCCGATGCGCAAGGTGCTTGCTTTCCAGTCAAAGCCGAGCGCTTCGCCCACTTCGCACATATGCATCGCGTAAGAGGGCGTAGAGATAAGCACCGTTGTGCCGTAATCCTCAATCATTGTAAGATGACGTTCGGTGTTGCCCGCTCCTGCGGGAATCAGCATGCATCCAAGCTTTTGCAGACCGTAGTGCAGGCCGAAACCACCGGTGAACATACCGTATCCAAAGGCCATCTGTGCACGATCGCCTGGAACAACACCGGCCATCTGTGCTAAACGTGCAATGCAATCGCTCCAAACATCCATGTCGTGGGTGTTGTACCCAACGACAATGGGTTTTCCGGTCGTACCCGATGATGAATGCAGTTCGATAATTTCGCTTAAAGGTAGCGCAAAGAGACCATAGGGAAACGTGTCGCGCAAAACCGCCTTGTCGGTAAAAGGCAGCAGGCGCACATCGGCAAGCGTTTTGATGTCTTCGGGTCGCACGCCGATTTCGTCCATTTTCTGACGATACCACGCCACACGCTCATAGGTCCACGCGACTTGCTGCTTGAGCTTTTCAAGCTGGATTTCATGAATGCGATCACGGGAAGCTGTTTCGATTTCACGGTCAAATATGGGAAGCTCTGAAAAATTCGTCATGGGATCTATCACCTAAAGGGGTTTCTGAAGTTCTTCTTGCGTAAGAAATTCTATGGGTTGGCAACCGAGCAGGGCTTCTGCTGCGGCAATGTCTTGAACACGAAGTGCAACGTACGTCGAAATCAACGAATAGCTATACGTTACATTGATGCCGCAATCAGCGATAATGCCGGTCACGCGCGCCAATTCACCAGGTTTATCATCAAGTTTTAGGCACAGCATGTCGACCACGGTAACGGCTAGCCCAGCATCCTTTAAAACACAAAGTGCCTCTTCGGGCTTATCGACAATAAAACGAACGATGCCGTAATCTCCCGTATCGGAAGCGCAATATCCTCGAACACTCACGGTTGCTGACTCAAACAAATCGAGTACGCGTCGCAGGTGTCCCGGTCGACTTTCCATAAAAACGCTAATTTGAGATACGCTCATGTTATTTTTCCTCCGTCGAAGCGAGCCCCGCACGAAATGCTGCAATGTTGCCTTCTATTGTCTTGTGAGGCACTTGTTCTGCAATAATTTCTTCCCAGCTCGCATGTTCGAAGCAGAGGTGCGTCGCCAATCCGCCAAGCAAAACAACATTGGTTGATTTAGCACTTCCGGCGATGCGAGCAAGGTGTCCTGCCGGAATCAAAGTAGCAGATAAATCAAGCAATTTTTGACGTGCCTGCGCAGGCATGGCGGCCCTTCCCGTCGCAACGGGAAGCGGCTTGATGGACTCATCGTTTACCAGCATCGTCCCCCCCTGCTTCAGGTAGGGTAGATTACGGAGTGCTTCAGTTGTTTCAAACGCAATGATGTAGTCGGCGCAGCCAATATCGGCAACCATTGAAGAAACCTGGGGGCCAAATCGCACGATCGTGGATACGGCACCACCTCGTTGAGCCATGCCATGGATTTCGGAAAGCTTGACCTGAAGACCGGCAGCCATGGCTGTTCGTGCCAGCAGATCTGCTGCAAGAATGGTTCCTTGACCACCCACGCCGCACAAAACAACCGTCGTCACTTGAGCGTCACTATGATTAAGCACGATTGCCTCCCTTCGCGGTATTTTTATCTTGAACAATCGCAGAAAACCCGCAATATTGTTCGCATTGACCGCACCCGATACAGAGATTCGGATCGATACTTGCCTGCTGTGTTGTGGGGTCGCTTGAGATGGCGGGACAGCCCAACGAAACGCAGACACCGCAGCTGGTGCAGGTGTCGTTGACGGAAAAAAGTGGATTCTTGATACGGTCGATCAAGACGCAGGGCGCACGAAAAACAATCACGCTCAAAGTATCATTTTCCGTTGCGGCTTTCAGTGCCGCACGAACGGCTTTGGCGTTGTGAGGATCAACCGTTTGTATATCGTCTATTCCCAATGAGCCGACAATGCGCTCAATATCCATCTCTCGGCTGGGGCGGTGTTGAAGCGTTTCTCCGTTGAAGGGGTTTCCTTGGCGTCCCGTCATGGCGGTTGTTCGATTATCGAGAATTGCAACGGTTCCGTTCCCGCAATTATAGGCGGTATTTATCAGGGAACTCAGTCCGGAATGTGCAAAGGTCGAATCACCGATAACGGCAACAACGGGGCGATGTTCCTTTTCTCCAAACGCCAGCTCAAAACCGTGGGCCATCGAAACGGAGGCGCCCATATCAACGCAGGTATCCATGCCGGAAAGCGGCGGCAAGGCGCCAAGGGTGTAGCATCCGATGTCGCCCGTAACGATAGCTCGTGCCCGTTTGAGCTCTTTGAAAACCAGACGATGAGGACATCCAGGGCAGAGCGCTGGTGGCCGACCGGGCACGTCGAGAGGGGCCTCAAGATGATCGGGGGATGCGCCGCCAAACGCCAAAGAAATTGTTTGAGGGGTTAATTCTCCATCGCGCGGAAGTGGCGTGGGTAACGTGGCGAGGGCGATGCCCAAAGACTTTATTTGCAGGGAAAGATATTCCGACGCTTCCTCAACGACATAAACCTGCGCAACGCTCGCAGCAAAGTCGCGCAGCGCTGTGGCGGGAAGCGGCCATGTAATGCCAAGCTTAAAGACACTGGCTTGAGGCATTGCGTCAACCACGTATTGATATACCGCGCCCGAACAGATAATGCCAATGTCGTTCGATCGCATCTCGGTAACATTGTAGGGACAGCTATTTACCCACACGCTCAATTCGTCGACGCGAGCATCGACAACCTTGCGTCGCGGTTTTGCGAAAGCGGGCATCATGACCCATTTGGCAGAATTGGTTTCGTAGGGTTTCAGGTCATGTTCGACGCGATTGGCAACCTCAACCAAAGTTTTTGTATGCGAGATGCGAACGGTCGAACGAATGAGGACCGGGGTATCGAAGCGCTCAGAAAGATCAAAGGCCTCTTTCGTGAAGTGGAGCGCTTCGAAAGAATCAGAGGGTTCAAATATCGGAATTCGTGCCGCTAAAGCATAAAAACGTGAATCCTGTTCGTTTTGCGACGAATGCATACCCGGATCGTCAGCGGCCATAATGACCAAACCACCGCCAACACCGGTATATGACGAGGTAAACAAGGGATCGGCTGCAACATTTACCCCAACATGCTTCATCGTCGCCAAAACGCGGGCACCGGCAGCACTTGCACCGATTCCTACTTCAAGCGCAACTTTTTCATTGGTGCACCATTCCGCATAGACACCTTCTTTTTTCGCAAAAGCCTCCATCGTTTCCGTCGAGGGCGTACCGGGGTAAGCAACCCCGATATGAGCTCCTGCCTCCCAAGCACCTTCGGCTATAGCCTCATTTCCTGACAATAGCAGCATAGATAAATCCTTTTCATCCTTATGGCGCTCATGGTGGGCGTCATGCCTGTTTTATGGTTTAAGAGAAATGTGTCTCTGGTTCTATTCTTCGTACATCAGGCAAAATGCGCCGATTTGTACAATGTCGCCCTCTTTGAGTATCGCATCATTGGCGCTGGTGTTGTTAATCCAGATACCATTAAACGAATTGGTATCGACAATGCAGCATCCCTCAGGGGTTACCCGTATTGTTGCGTGCTGACGAGAAACGGTCATATCGTTTAAGAATATGTCACATTCAGGACTACGCCCAATGGTGATTGGCTTATCCCCCAGGTTGAAGGTGGTTCCAATTTGCGGGCCATGCACAACGCGCAGCATCGCTTTACAGGGCGTTTCCTGAACGGCTGCCAGCACTTCCTCGCTTGACAGGTCAAGCGGCGTAAAACGCTGCGTCGAACCGAATAGTTTGAAGCCGCAGGCGGGACACGCAGCATCCTTATCGCTCACGGGGCTTTTGCACACAGGGCAGGTAATATCACTCATAGTATTCCCCAACCTTCCTTGTCTCATCTCCACTGTACATGAAAGCATACCTCACTACGCGCTTGCAGGCGCTGATTTATCGACCAGAAGGGGTGTTTCGTTGACGAGAACACTTTCAGCGACCGTTGGCTGCCCTGAAAATCCTCTGACAAGACGATCCCACCAGACACCGATACTTTCAAAAATATTGGGCGCTAAAGCATCCTCACAGGCAATCAATTCTGCGGTAGCGACTACGTTATTTCGTTGCTTGAAGAAAATCGTACCAACCGTATCTCCGGCGTGCACCGATCCCGATACGGTTTTGTATTGCACCGATTGACTGATGTTGCCGTTGATATCAAAAACAGATGCCGTGGCATCGGGATCCTTGATGGTTGCCGCAACGGTCGCGTCAACCCAATCGGTCTGCGCGACGTAAGCCACAAGGGGCACGCTCGATGCGCTCCCCTCAATTGTTGCCGGTACGGTTTTGGAAGAATGAACGAGGGGATATTCGATATCGTGATCAAAAACCCATTGCATAAGAGTAGCCGCATCGGTAAAGCGTTGCTGCTCTGAGGTGGAATGGATAACAACCGCGTATAAATCGCCTTCGCCCCTATTGGAGGCGGCAGCAAATGAATAGCCCGCCGCATCGGTAAATCCGGTTTTGACCCCACAGGCCCCTTCGAAAACATCGAGCAACTCATCGGTGCTTGTCAATTCAAGCGTTACCTTTGCTCCCCCGCGAGAAACTGAAATGGGAGCTATTTTTTGATTCACCGAATCACGAAATGCTTGGTTTTTCATGCCATATTGCACCATGGTACTCACATCGGCGGCACAACTATGCTGATTGCCCGCATAGACTCCGTCATCGAGGCCGTGCGGATTGGAAAAAACGCTATCCTGCAACTGCAACTCGGTCGATTTTTCGTTCATGCGCGCAACGAACGCCTGAACGCTTTGCTCAGGCGTCGCGTTGGTTGTGCCCTGTTCGGCCAAAAACTTTGCCCCGAGCGTTTCAGCGATTGCTTCAGCGGCGTCGTTACCCGAAGAAACGAGAAGCGCCTTGAGCGCATCTTTCAAGGTCAGAACATCCCCCACGATCAGTTGCGCAGATGATTCACCGACATTTGCCGCCGTGGGGCTGACGGTAATCAAGGTGTCCAGAGGTGCTGAATCGAGTGCGACAATCCCCGTCATCACTTTTGTGATAGAAGCAATTTTTGTGGCGTTGAGCGCATTGCGCTCAAAATACACCGTACCTTCGGCATCCATAACTAAGGCGTATTCAGCATCGATGCTCGGACAGGTGGCGACCGAAAGGCCCCGCGAATCAACGGTTTCTCCCAGTATCACATCCGCTTTACGAACATCGGCGTAGGCGTCGATGGGGGTGGTGAGCACGAGCGCTGAACCGACGGCAAGTGCGCAGGCCATACAAAGACCTGCGCACCGAGTGATAAGGGTTTGCCGTGCGCAAACGTCAGTCAACAACATAGACATCTTCCGGATGCACGAGGACGTAGTCCGTTTTTGCCAAATACGTTTCGACGTTTGAATCGCTTACCTTCAATACATCAATTGCCGTATCGCCATTAATGGAAAAGCAATACCCGTATTCGATATTGATGTCGTGCTTATCGAAAAACTCAAGAAGTTCGGCAAGACCGCCGGGACGGTTGGGAACCTTAACGCCCAAAACATCAATTACCGTTGCGCGATAACCTGCATCGACGAGCGCTTCAGAAGCCTTGTTCGGCGTATCGCAAAAAATGCGGGCGACACCAAAATCTTGCGTATCGGCAAGAAAGAGGGCGTGCATGTTAATTCCCTTATCGGCAATTACCTTACAAGCACTTGCGAGACGACCCTTTTCGTTTTCGAGAAAAACTGTCAGTTGAGAAATCATACTTATTTCCCTTCTCCCCTCAAGTCGATGATGCGTTTTGCTTTACCTTCACTGCGGGCGATGGTCTTCGGTTCAACGATTTTGATTTCCACCTGTACCTGCAAATTGCTCTTCAGCTCAGCAGCCAAGCGACGCTTGAGTGCTTCAAGTTTACGAATCTCATCGAACGGGAATTCGGGAACTGTTTCGATCTGCAGTTGCACGTGATCGAGGGGGCCATCGTTCGAAAGAACAATCTGATAATGAGCCGTGATTTCGGGGAATGTCATAATGACTTCTTCGATCTGCGATGGGAATACGTTGACACCACGGATAATCATCATGTCGTCGGTGCGTCCCGCAATGCGATCGATGCGACGGAAGGTACGTCCGCAGTCACATACCCCCGTTAAAATACGAGAGATATCACGAGTGCGATAACGGATCAAAGGAGAGCATTCTTTTACCAGCGTCGTGAAAACCACTTCACCCCATTGCCCATCAGGTACGGCAAGCAGGGTGTCTGGATCAACGATCTCGACGATAAACTGATCCTCGCAGACGTGTAAGCCGTTTTGGCACTCGCACTCGCAGGCGACACCGGGTCCCATGACCTCGGAGAGACCATAGATATCATGTACTGTGATGCCAAGTTTGTCCTGGATTTCGGCACGCATACCCTCAGAATAGGGTTCTGCACCAAGAATTCCTGCGGAAATCTGAAAATCTTTGGCCGGGTTGTAGCCCTCTTCAATTGCGGTGTCGGCAATAAGCAGGGCGTAAGAAGGTGTGCAGCATAAAATATCTGTTCCGAAATCATGCATCAGCTGCACCTGTCGCTTCGTGTTACCCGAAGACATCGGCAGGGCAACCGCACCGACTGCCTCCACGCCACGATGCGCTCCAAGACCGCCGGTGAACAGGCCATACCCGTAAGAAACCTGCACGACAGATTTTTGAGAGCCCCCGGCAGCAACGATAAAACGACCGAAGCAATCGCCCCAGTTTTTAAGATCGTTTTCGGTGTATCCCACAACGGTTGCGGTGCCGGTTGTGCCTGAAGAACAATGAACGCGCACTACTTCATCGCGTGATACCGCAAACATATTGAAAGGGTAGGCATCGCGCAGATCCTGTTTTTTGGTAAAAGGAAGCTTATGTAAATCATCGAGACTTTGGATGTCTTCCGGCTTAACTCCGGCTGCATCAAAAGCCTCCTTGTAATGAGGAATGCGATCGTATACATACGATACGAGTTTTTTAAGACGTTCGGTCTGTAAAGTCCGAAGGTCTGGTGCAGGCATAGTTTCGAGTTCGGGTTGGTAATACACAGTTCTGCCTTTCTGTATCGAGCGAGCATAGAGTGAGCCCACTATCAGGATGTGATTTGACGATAGAGCCAAAATGAACCGCTTAGGTTTTTCGCATCGTTCCCACAACTTTTACTTCATTTTTCGGATCATAATGCGACTCAAAGACATCTTCATGCAATACGGCACCAGTTTTATCTTTGACGGTACGAACGACAGTTATTTGCCGCCCATCGGTCCCGGAAGTTTTAATATAGCTCGTACCTTCTTGCATGGTATCGTCTTCGGTGGTCGTTGTGGTAAATTTGGCTCCCGTACTCCAATTGCCTTCTGCGGTTTCAACCTGATACTCAGGATCCACTCCATAAAGTTTAGCTACAACTGTCGAATCGGTATAGCTCATCTGCAAAAGCACATCTGAAGTACTATCGTTTTTCCATACCAGATCAAGATCGGGATAGCTCACTGCCGCATCGCGGCCCGCAGGATAGCTTGCAATGTAGAGCGAGTGATTTCGTCGCTCTACCACGGGAAACCCTGCACGATAAACCGCATTGAACACCGTGGTTGCCACCTGGCAAATACCCCCACCGATTTCATCAACGTATTCTCCATCAACGATGGATCCAGCCGCTTGAAACCCTGCCTGTTCGTTGCAGTTTCCTGCGGTGTCATTAAATGACCAGGTACCCCCGTTTGCTGTAATAATCGAATTGTTCAGCAAATCTGCAACAAGATGAATATTGTGGTTTCGTGCCGCAGCGCCCGCTGTGTATTCTGTTGTGTACTCCGAAAAACACGTTATCAAGCCATATCCCAATGCCTCATCAACGCTGAGTGTGGCAGGGATAGAGGTCTCCTCTATTGATATTTGCGGTACAGATCCATCGGGATTCTGCGCAAAAAGCATGGTATTGAGCTGTTCTGCGGCTCCGCTCACCTGCGGCATAGTTTCTTGCGAGTTTGTTTTGACCGAAATATTTCCCTCGTTTTTAACAAATTCGAGCTGAAGGTCTTCCCCGTCAAACGTTACTTTAAAATTGGCGATGAGAGCACTTTTTGCCTTGTTTTGATTGATGAAAGGCGCCAGCATAAACGTATTGTCCTCTTCGATAATACGCGTTTCAACCCAAGCCCCCACCGTTTCGGGCGATGCATGCCACCACTCGTCGCCAAACGTGAAATCAGCGCCAGGAGTAAGAGCCGTATTGATCTGATCGCTCGTTTGCTGTGCGGCGGTTTTATCGATTCTGAGTGGAGCGTATTCGGTATGAGCAACAAGGTGTGCCGATGCTTCTGCAGTTTGGAGCAAGGCGTTGTTGAGCTCATTTTCAAAGGTCTTGCGATTGATCATCCATCCGTCATGACCGTCGACCACCGATGCCAAACCGTTGTTGACGGTGACACCAAAATCAACACGAGGAGTACCGATCGATTTATCGATTCCTTGTGCGAGCAATTCAATCGAATCAGGTACGTAATCGGCCCGGGGTTCGATGACGTAGCCAAACAGCTTGGCGCCGATGCGGGTAAAGACTCCCCCCTTCTCCCTTCCTATTTGAAGGGCGCTTTCGGCAGCGGATTGGGCATCGTAGACCGCCTGAAGCGTGCGGGCGTCGGTTGTCCATGAAGTCGTGGCGGCATTGACTTCATCAATGGATTGTTGCTCTTGCAAGGTCGTGTCCGTTATGTGCTGTTCGGCCAGCTGACGAGCTTCGTCGTTCGCGTAGATAGTAACGGTCGTGCTATTGAGACGAGGTACGTAGGTTTCTTCGAGTGCGGCCCGTGCCGCCTCGACGCTCTTTCCCCCGACATCAACAACGCCTATCTTGACGCCGGGATAAATTTTGCCCCAATTAACTCCGGTATCGATTGCGCAGCCGAGGAGCGTAATCGATACGATCACCACGACCACGAGCGCAATTCTACTGCGCTGGACCAATCTCAGCAAAGCACCAAAACAAAACGATAGGCCTCGCATAATACCTGTCGCTATAAATAGCAAAACTTGCAGCAATACGTGGACGATGTTTTGCGCCCCCGCAACAAAAGGGTTTTCAGATTTATTGAGAGGCTTTGTCCAGAGATGGGGTGCATTATAAGTCGCACGAGATCGCTTCGGTGCCCGGCTTCTGCTCTGTCCACGCGCCGAAGGCCGGGGCGAAGAATTATCGGGTCGCCCGGGGGTAGCTTGCTGCCGAGAAGGAGCACGCCGCTTATCCGTGACGCTTTTTCTTTGCGGCTGGCTCATAGGTCTCCGTCTCGGATTTGACCTTTGGCTTGACGTACCCGTTTAAGCGCTATCATCACGTAATACACCGTGGTAAGCAAGGCGAGGATAAGCCCACCGTACACAAACCAAATTCCCCACGAAACCATCGCAGCGTTAAATCCGGGAAGCCACGACAGGTCGCATAACCCAAGACCAGGGATAAGGGGCCAGTTCAGCAGCATGCCGGCAAAACCAACAAACAAAAATGTCGTTGCAACTTTTCCGAGATACACAACGGGTACGCGAATGCTGTAGCGCTTGATGAGGTAGCTCCCACCGACAAGAAGGAAAAGATCGCGAATCAAAACGACAAGAACAATCCAGAGAGGTAAACGGCCTACCAGCAGTAAACCACCCACGCCAGCAATCATCAGAATGCGATCAATGGCGGGGTCGAGCAGTTGACCCAGTTTTGAAACCGTATTGGTGCGACGAGCAACCTGACCATCAAGAAAGTCAGTCCCCGCAGCGATAGCGAACAAAAGTGCCGCCATGACGTTGTGGCCTTCCCATAAAAGGACGAGATAGACGGGAACTAAGCAAAGACGTATCAAGGAAATCACATTAGGAATCGTAAATATCTTGTCGGTCACAACTTCTTGAGATTGCTTGGTGGCTTGCTTGTCATTGTGCGTCATTCTTATGGGTGTCCTTCATCATATAAAATAAACCGGGCATGACTGAGCACGCCCGGTTTACCAATTTTACGAATGCCCCGATATGAAGGGTTATTCCTGTTCTCGGGCAGCTTTCGCCTCTAATGCTGCTTTCAGTTTAGCAGCTTTTGCGGCCTCCTTGGCCTCCTTCGCTGCTTTTTCTTCCTCTGAAAGGGCAGGTTTCTTAAAAACATCAAGACTTTTTTGCGCAGCCGGTGGTGCATACGTTGGCGCCATGGTCAAACAGTTCTTGGGGCACTCACGGACGCAATAACCACACTGTATGCAGCGGAAGCGATTGATCGTCCATGTTTCCGCTGACTTATCAACGGCAATAGCTCCTGTCGGACAGTGCTTCTCGCAGATGCTGCACAGAATACACTGTCCGATATCAATTTCAATATGTCCCTTCAAACCCTCGGGTACAAAACGGGTTTGAGCGGGGTATTGTATAGTTTCGGGGGTTTTGAACATCGCCCCTAGTGTCATTTTGCCTAATTTAAAGCTACCCATTTCGACCTACCTTTCCGTACAGCTGATACAGGGATCGATGGTCAATACGATCATGTTGACATCGGCCAAATCGCAGCCAGCCAATGCGGTGGTCATACCCGCAAGGTTTTGAGAAGTAGGTGTGCGCATGCGCATACGCTCAAGGTTCTTCGTTCCATTGCCTCGTGCATAGTAATAGCATTCTCCTCGAGGCTGCTCCACGAGATTAGAAGCTTCAGAGCCGGCGGCAGGTGCTCCCTTAACGTCTACTGAAATATCACCTTCAGGAATTTTCGCAATCATTTCCTCAATGATATCGATCGACTGCAAAACCTCGAGTGCGCGAACTTTTACGCGGGCATAGCAATCACCCTGCGTGTCGAGGATTGGCTGAAAGTCGGCAAGCTCACCGTATCCACCGTTGCCCAGGCAACGGGTGTCATTGTTGACGTTTGATGCACGTGCAAAAGGACCAACCATGCTCTGGCTAAATGCGGCTTCAGGACTGATGTAGCCCACCCCAACCGTACGGTTTTTGACGGAACTATCCTTGAGAAATGCATTGCAAATCTGGGAATAATCGTGCTTGATACCTTCGAGTGTGTCGATCATCGTGCGCAGCATGGTTGAATCGATATCGCGAACGACGCCGCCAACTTTTACCACGGAGAAAATAACGCGCCCGCCGGTTGTGGCCTCGAATACGTCGAGAACCCGTTCGCGCAAACGCCAGCAATGCATGAAGAGACTTTCATAACCAAAGGCATCGGCGGCGAGACCCATCCACAAGACATGCGAATGGATACGAGACAGCTCGTGCCAAATCACTCGCAGATACTCTGCACGACGAGGGATTTCGACGCCCATAAGGCGCTCAACGGTTTCGGCGTAACCCATCGAGTGACCAAAGGCGCAGATGCCACAAATGCGCTCGGCGACAAAGATAAACTGATTGAAGTCACGTGTCTCAACAAGCTTTTCTAGACCGCGATGGATGAAACCAATTTGGGGGATAGCCTCAATAACGGTTTCATCTTCCACGACAAGGTCAAGATGTAGAGGCTCTGGTAATACGGGGTGCTGCGGTCCGAAGGGAATGACGGTTGCTTTTCCCATGTTATTCACCTTCCCTTTCCGCTTCAATAGAGGCTTCTTGATTCTTTTGCGCTGCAGCTTCTTTTGCTGCTTTAGCTGCGGCAATCTTTGCCGCTTTCAGGCGAGCTTCCTTTTGTGCTGGCGATATGACGGTCATCGGTTCTGCAACCGAAACATCGTAGAAATGACCACCGAAATCAAGGGCGTTACCCTCGATCTTTACGCCGAATAAATCGTGTGCTTCGTTTTCAAAGACAAAGGCAGCAATAAAGTCACCCGTGACCGAAGGAACGATTGTCTCTTTTTTCACACCGGGAATCGTATAGTTTTCAAGCACATTGTCCTTCATGAAAGAGTACTGAAGGTCGATGCCGTCATCGGTATTGACACACAGCATCTGCACGAAACGATAGCCATCGGCTTTATGCTGCGATGAGCACGTCAGAAGATCTTCGAGCTTCAAGGGCAAAAATTTCGTTTCCAAAGTCATAACCTATGCCCCCTTTTTTTGTGCGTGAAGCGCTTTTGATTTTTCGTCGAGAATCGCGAGACCCTGCACCACCGCATCGATAATTGCCTCGGGTCGTACGGCGCACCCAGGGGCATACACGTCCACCGGAATGGCCTGATCGACTCCGCCGATAACGTTGTAACAATCGTGGAAAATGCCCGCCGAGCACGCACAGATACCGCAGGCAATAACAACCTTTGGTTCGATCATCTGGTCGTAAATTTCTTTTACCACTTCGATGTTGCGCTCGTTTACGCTTCCTGTAACCAAGAAGATATCGGCATGTTTCGGATTTCCGGTGTTGATGATACCGAAACGTTCGACATCATAGCCGGGGCAGAGCGCCGCAAGCACTTCAATGTCGCAACCGTTACAGCTGCTGGCATCATAGTGAATAACCCACGGAGATTTTGTTGCGTAAGACATATGCTCACTCACTCCTTACAGATACATGAGGATTGCGATGTTTAATCCGCCGAGAACAAGGGCGACGATCCATGCTAGTTTCAGCATGAGTTGCCACTTGACGCGAGCGAAGTTGTTATCGATCCAAATTTCCAAAAAGTAGATTACCAGCACGGCCACGACAGCGACAACGATGGAAATCGGATTTGCCCAGATGAAGAACATGCCAGTCCAGCCAAGGAACAAAATATTCTCGCACCAGTGCATAATTTCAACCTTGGCGAGCGTCTTACCGCTCATTTCGGTCGTAATACCTTTCACCAGTTCTTGATGTGCGTGATGAGAATAAGAAAGGTCGAACGGAGATTTGCGCAACTTGATCGTCAAAATGAACAAGAAGCCGATGAAAATTGCCCAGATATTGCAAATGATAGGTTGGCTCAACCCGAACACACCACCGACGTCGAGGGTACCCGTTGCGATATAAAAGCCAACCGCCACAAACAGTACCATCGGTTCATACGCCATAACCTGAAGCGTTTCGCGGCTTGCACCCAGTTCTGCATAGGGGGAACGCGATGAATAGGCAGCCACGATAAAGAACAGCGCGGAAAGCGTAATCACAAAGATTGACATGAGCAAGTTTCCACCGGCGAAGAAAATACCGCCTGCTAAAATAGTGAATACCAAAGCGCACAAGATATAGGTACCCTCGGTCGAGTTGACAGAAACGTTGTCCTTCTCGATGAGCTTTCGCACGTCATAATACGGCTGTAAAAGTGGAGGCCCAACCCTTCCTTGCATGCGAGCGGTAATCTTACGGTCAAGACCAGCGAGCAAACAACCCAATACCGGCGCCAACAGTGCGAAGACGAGGGTTGCGATAACGATGGGAATAATATTTCCGAACATATACATAATGTGCCCCCTCTCCTAGATCAATCCCAGCATGGCGGTGGCTGCCGCTGCGAAAGCGACGATCATCACCAAACTGCAGCAGATGGAGCCAATCGGCGCAATGCGTTTTTCGCCGAAAATTGCTTCCATGTACCAATTGCGTGCCGTAGCTTCAGTTTCCTGCGACATCGAGTTGCGGAACGTACGGTTTTCGTTATCAGCGCTTACGCCGGAAAGATAGATATTGGCTTTTTTAGCCTTGGTCTTACCGAGTCCGGCAAAAAGTACGACTGCAATAAAGATAACGGCAATACTTGCAATCCAAAGATTGTCCGTTGAAATAACCAAAGCGATTGATCCGAATACTCCAAAAATATAGGGTTCAACAATCATCCAGGAAATAATTGGCAGGCAGACGCAGCACACGATAAGCAGCACAGCCATAAGGCCGATGGAAATCCATTCACTACGGTTCACTGTTTTTTCCTGATCAACAGGATTACCGGCAACGCCAGCAAGTTTTCCGAGCCACTTAGCCCAGAACAAGAACGTTGCGGCAGAGCCGAAGGCCAGCAGGATAATCAACGCCACTTGACCGGTATCGACAAAGGATACCAGCGTTGCCCACTTTGAGATAAGCATACCAAACGGAGCGATAAACATGCACATGATACCGAGCATCATAAGGCGAGCAAGGCGCGGCATGCGCTCGAAAAGCAGGTCCATGTCTTCAATGTTGCGGCTCCCAATATGGTGTTCGGCGGTGCCGACACACAAGAAGAGCAACGATTTGGCAATAGCATGGAAGAGCAGCAAGAACATGCCAGCCCATACGGCCTCGGGGGTGCCTACACCCGCGCAAGCAACGATTAGGCCGAGGTTTGCAATCGTTGAATAAGCAAGTACTCGCTTCGCGTTGCTCTGGGAGATCGCCATGAATGAACAGAGAGCGAAGGTTAAGCCGCCTACGATCACCACCATAACACCCGGGATCAAGCAAACCGAAAGGATCGGTGCAAGTTTCAGCAACAAAAAGACACCGGCCTTTACCATTGTTGAAGAGTGAAGCAATGCAGAAGTCGGCGTTGGTGCCACCATAGCACCCAAAAGCCAGGTGTGAAACGGCATCTGAGCAGCTTTGGTAATACCGGCAAATGCCAAGCAGGTAATGGGGAATATAACGAGTACGGGCAATGCGGTCCCCATCGTAATGAAGTCAATGAAGGACAGGTTACCGAGCGCAATCGCGCAGTAATACAGTGCAGCAAGAAACGCGATGCCGCCGAGCATATTCATGATGATCTGACGGAAAGCGCTGGTGATAGCTTCTTCCGTCTTCGTGTAACCGATGAGCAAGAACGAACAAACGGTCGTTACTTCCCATGCCGTGAACAACCACACCATGTTGTTTGAAAAGACAATAGCAAACATGGCTGAAAGGAACAAAAACATGACCGCGAAGAAGAACGGTCGACGATCGGGATCGTCTTCATGATGCGTCTGGAAATCTTCCATGTAGCCAAGAGCGTAAAAGCAGATGGCTGAACCAATGACGCCAATGACAAATGCCATGAGAAGCGAAAGAGAGTCGACGTATAAGCCAAGAGATACTTCAACACCATGAGCGAATAAAAATTCAAACACGATTGCGCCCACTGTTTGAATAACCGCCAAAACACAAGCCCAAATGTTTTTGTAGCGGATACCGTAGACGAGAACACAAACACCGATGGCGATACTGATGCCAGTGCCTATGTAGTCAACGATTGGCGAAGAGAACTCAAAGAACTCTCCCGCTGTTCCCAGGTATATACCTACCAGTGCAAGCGATGCTGCACCGATACCTAGAGCAGAAATCCCTACGATCACTTTTCTCACTTGGTTGTTTTTCACGCAGAGCAACACTGCGGCAACAACAAGTGGGAAAAGGATTAGAAATCCGATTATTTCCACGTGCCTTCCCCCTTCAGTCGAAACGGCTAACAAAAAAAGCGACAGAGGATGTCGCTCAGCAAACACTTTAGCAGAGAAAAGTCATGGGGGGATTCTTCGCAAGTGCATGGGCTTATCCATCGGTAAATGGAACCTTGCTTATACCCTATGAAGCACGGGTGGGCATTCTCGCAAGGCGGACGGCAACATATTACGAATGGGCATTTCATAACACAGTTTAGTTGTGAACGAAGCATAATGGTGGTGCCCTTTTGAATCGACTCATTTATACTGGAAATCAATTCGGGATGACCCGAATGTATAGGGTGAACTTCACCTCGCCTGTCATCCGGGACAACCCGGCAAACCCTTATAGGAATGCATCCCCAACACGTATGCTTACCCGCTTCGTGTCCGGCGGATATCTTTGTGGTGAATTATATGAACAATACTGTAGCGACACTTGAAAACGATCCCGCTAATACCTCGTCTCATTCCGATGCAAAAATCGATCGCATGGGAACGGAAAGTACTTTCAAATTACTGTTGGAATTTTCAATTCCAGCCGTGATCGGCGTTCTTGTACAGATGCTTTATAACGTGATCGATGCCGTATACGTTGGCCACGCGCTCGGGCCTGAAGGACTGGCCGCCACAACGGTTGCCAATCCCACCATGACAGCAATCGTGGCACTTGCTATGCTCGTAGGTGTTGGCGGCAATGCAATTTGCGCTATTAAATTAGGCGAAGGAAAAAAGCGGGTTGCTGAACGAGTTCTTGGTAACAGCTTTACGCTGCTGCTTATCGTTTCGGTGGTTATTTGGATTGTAGCGATTTTTGCGATGGATCCCATCTTGCGCTATTCGGGAGCCGACGATGCCGTCATGCCGTACGCAAAGACATTTCTAACCATTATTATTGCTGGGTGCCCGTTGCAGTTTATCAGCTTCGGCATGAACAACTTCATCAGAACGGCGGGATACCCCAATCGCGCGTTGGGATCCATGCTCATCGGCACCGGATCAAATATCGTACTAGGGTATTTTTTCATCATTGTATTCGAGTGGGGCATGCTTGGCGCAGGTTTTGCCACCGTACTTTCTTGGGGCATTTCAGCCATTTTCGTCATGCACTTTTTCTTATCGAAAAAATCGCCGATGCCCTTGCGCAAAAAAACTCTTGCCATCAAACCCAAAATCGCTTTACGTATCTGCGCTTTAGGTGTTGCTCCTTCCGTCATGGAAATGGGTTTTGCGGTATCAAGCATGATCGAAAATAATCTTTTAACGTTTTACGGTGTAGGCGACCCTCTCGGTCCTGACGGCGCACTGGCAGTCATGCGCGTATTGTCGAGTGTGGGTCTGTTGGTTGTGATGCCCTCCATGGGGCTTTCCATGGGCTCTCAGCCGATCATTGGTTACAATTACGGTGCAAAACACTACGACCGGATGAAAACAACCCTGCGACAAGCCATTTATTGCGGTATCGGCATCACCACGCCGCTTTGGCTGTCGGTTATTCTTCTTCCCGATATGTACTCGCACCTCTTCGGACTTCCCGAACAATACATTGCCGCCACAAGCTGGGCTTTAATTGCCTATTTGATATTTATTCCCATCTTGCCGATACAGATCATTGGGGCAAACTACTTCGATGCGACCGGTCAGGCCTTTAAAGCAACCGTGCTCACGCTTACGCGGCAGATACTATTCCTGATCCCGCTCTTGCTCATCTGCCCCATTTTGCTGCCGCAGGTAATTCCTGTTACTGCTTTGCAGGGCGTATATATAGCGCCCTCGGTATCAGATATTGCATCGACGGCCCTGGTCGCAGGTTTTCTGATTCATGAGTGGCGCAAACTGGGAAAACAGATCGTCGCTTCACAACCAAAAAAAGAATTATAAAAATAACCCCTGGTCTCCAAAACGTGTTGGAGACCAGGGGCAACGTTTACTGAGCTGCTTTTGCCGCAAGAAGTTCCGAAACAAGATCGGCGCAGGATCTGACACAATTGTGCATCGCGTCTTCGGGAGCCACGAAAAATTCTACTGATCCCTCTTGTTCTTTGCCATCTATCCCCATAGACCACGAGTATGTTTTGTCGTCATTACGAAAAACCGTTGCTTTAAATGGTTTCTGCTCCCATATCCATGTATGGTCTTCACGTTCAAACAAGGTATGCATGATGATCCCCTCTCGTTAATTGTCCTACAGTGAGTGTATCAGTATCGAAGCTCTTTAGACCCATCGAAGAATTGTGAAATCGATTCTTAAAAAGACCGTCTTTATCTTTTCGTTTTCATCCATCCATAAAAACGGTGTGCCATTTTCACCCCTTCTTCTCTGCGCCTGCACTAATCTGCTATTATTTTTTTGTTATTTGACCTCTTTTATGGTTTGAATACACCAAATACCTTCTGCCTTTGCCAGGCACGCCCACACGAAAGGGATATTGCTCGTGAAATCACTCTTGCAAAAATGGAATAACATCAGCCTTATCAAACGAATTGTCATAGGTCTTTTTATCGGTGCTGCGTTGGGAA
>JAVVXN010000002.1:0-74900 GCA_036651575.1 Raoultibacter sp.
CCCAATTTTAAAGCCCTTCTGAAAGATGGCTCCGATTTCGGTGTGCGTCTTTCATATTGCGAGCAACCAACTCCCGATGGGTTGGCGCAGGCTTTTCTTTTGGCGGAAGATTTTATCGCGGGGGATAGCTGCGCCCTTGTTTTGGGCGACAATATTTTTTACGGCAATGGCTTGGGGTCTTATCTGTCTCAGGCGGTATCGCGCAAGCATGGTGCGACGGTTTTCGGTTTTCATGTTGATACTCCTGAGCAGTTTGGTATTTTGGAGTTCGATGAAAACGGGCGCGTCGTTTCCATCGAAGAAAAACCGGAGCAACCTAAGTCGAACTATTGTGTGACAGGCCTGTATTTCTATGACAATCGTGTCTGTGATTTTGCGAAGCAGATACAACCTTCCGCACGGGGAGAGCTCGAAATCACCGATCTCAATCGTCTCTATCTTGAAGATGGCAGCTTAAACGTCATTACGTTGGGGCGCGGTTTCGTTTGGTTTGACACCGGCACGGTCGAAGCGCTGTTCGATGCGAGCGAATTTGTGCGCGTTGTCGAACGAAGGCATGGGCAGAAAGTGGCTGCCCTTGAGGAAATCGCCTATACGCAGGGATGGATCGATAGTGATACCATTCTCGCTTCTGCGCAGCGCTGCAAAAAGTCACCCTATGGAAAGCATCTTGAATTCGTTGTTAAAAACTCTTCTCTTGAAAACGCGGTTCGCGTTGAAGAAGGGAGTCTGTAAGCGTGAAAACCTACTTGATTACCGGTGGTGCAGGATTTATCGGATCGAATTTTGTCACATTTCTTTTAAATCGTTACGATGATATCCGAGTGGTCAATGTCGACAGACTTACCTATGCGGGTAATCTTGATAATTTAGCTAGTGTCATCGATGACGAACGCCATGTTTTTTGTCGAGAGGATATTGGGGATGAGCGCACGATGCAAAGGCTCTTTGCGCTCTACCGACCCGATTGCGTGGTGAACTTTGCTGCAGAATCACATGTCGATAGATCCATTGAAACGCCGGGAATTTTCGCTCAAACCAATGTGCTTGGCACGGTAATGCTACTCGATTGCGCCTTGCATGCGTGGCGTAATGCAGAGGGCCTTTTCGGTAATCACAAGTTTGTTCAAATTTCGACCGACGAAGTGTATGGATCGCTTGGGGCAGACGGATTTTTCACGGAAGAAACCCCTCTCAGGCCTCGCAGTCCCTATTCGGCATCGAAAGCGGCGGCTGATTGCTTTGTGAGCGCTTACTGGTCCACGTATGGTCTGCCTATCAATGTTACCCGCTGTTCCAACAACTATGGGCCGTATCAGTTCCCCGAAAAGCTCATTCCTCTCATGATCCTCAATGCTTTGCAAGGTATTTCGCTTCCGGTGTATGGTGATGGCTGCAATATTCGTGACTGGCTTTACGTGGAAGATCACTGCCGTGCCATCGATTTGGTGATCGAGGGCGGTGCTGCCGGCGAGGTATACAACATCGGAGGCAACAATGAACACTCCAATATCGATATCGTAAGGGATATTATCGGGCAGTTGTCCAAACGAACTGATTCATCGATCAATGAGGGTCTCATTACTTTCGTCAGTGACCGTCTGGGGCACGATCGTCGTTATGCTATTGATGCAGGAAAGATCAAACGTGATTTAGGCTGGTCTCCCAAAATTTCCTTTGACGAGGGTATTACTAAAACGATTGCATGGTATCTTACCCACGAAGCGTGGCTGGAGCGCATCGTGACCGGCGCTTATCGTGACGGTTTGGAGTTCGCGTGTGAAACGGTGCCGGAATGCTGCTGACGGGAATAGTTCCTCGATTAAAATCCTGGGAAGATCGCCTACGTCGATGGGAGGGACAAAAGGCGGGACGCGATAAAAAAGTGTTCTGGATTATCTATACCTTATGTTTCGTCATAATCTCCTTTTGTTCCTTGGGTGCCTACCCCTTTAATGGCGCGTCACTAGCCTGGGATGTTGATGGGCTCGAACAGTACTATCCGTTTTTCATCTATGTGGGTCAATGGGTGCGCGGTGTTGTCGGCGGCTTTTTGACCGGGCAGGGGCTGCAGTTTCCTCTTTGGGATATGAGCTTGGGGTACGGTTCGGATATACCTTCCGTCCTCGACGTGATCTACAATCCGTTCTATCTTATTTCGGCGGTTTGTCCCGAACGCTATTCCGAGTATTTTTTCCAGTTTTTGGTTGTGCTGCGGATGTATCTCGCCGGTGTCGCCTTTTCGCTTTTGGCGCGCTACCGAGGCAATGGTCGATTTGCTACCTTATGCGGAGCGCTTGTCTACTCCCTGTGCGGCACGGCGCTTGCTGCGTTGCTGTGGCCCGACGGCATCAATCCTATGATTTTGTTTCCCTTGCTTTTGCTGGGGGTTGAAAAGATATTCAATCATGAAAAGCCTTATCTTTTCATCTTCTCGATCGTTTTCTTTTTCGTAACCTCATATTACTTTGCGTATATGGCATGTTTGCTGCTGCTGCTCTATTGCGGGTTCCGTGTTTTCGTTATCGAACGACGTCGGGGTAATCGCGTAACGGTCAAGTTATTCATCACCTGGGCGGCACGATTTCTCGCCTATCTTGTTGTCGGTATTTTGGTTGCGTGCGTTGTGTTGGTGCCCTCGCTTACGGCTCTGTTCAGTCTTGATCGGGTGTCACACGGCGATGTTGCCGTGCCGTTGCTTTATCCTTTCGGATTTTACCAAAAAGCGATGGCAGGTTTTCTTGGTGCTTCCTCGGTGGGTAGCGATTGTTTTATCGGGTTCGGTGGCATCGCTCTGCTGTCGTGTTTCCTTCTTTTTATTAAAAAGCGAAACAGGAACCTCAAAATCATTTTTCTTGCATTGACGGTCATTTTACTCGTACCCTTTTTGGGAAGCGTGTTCAACGGCTTTAACTATGCGACGAATCGCTGGGTGTGGGCCTACGCTCTCTGCGTTTCCTATATCGTGGTGAAAATGGTTCCCCTGTTGTCGCAGTTGGATCGAAGGGAATTGAAAAGCCTATGCCTGTGCGCGGTGGCGTATGCATTGGTGTTGTTCACCTTTGCAGGTGCTCGGTCGGAATGGAGCGTTGCGGCCATAGCATTCATGTTTGCTTCGTTGGTATTTCTTGGTTGGCAAGGCAGGGATGTGGGGCTGTGGCGCGTTGGTTTTCTTACCTGCATCGCTGCGTGCATAATTTGCAATGCGTTTTATTTCACGTCGCCCGATGAATTCGGGTGGGCGCGATCTTCGCCGAAGCTGGGTTCGATGTATGCGAAGCTGACGCAGGATACTCCCAATCGTCTCGTGGCCGACATAGATGATACGTCGGTGTGGCGCTACGATGTCGATCCCACAACCGGTTCGCGCCCGCGCAACAGCAGCGCGGTACTCGGTATCAACGGATTTGATTTCTACAACAGCGTTTACGAAAACGATATCGATCGCTTCCACACCGAAATGGGCGTTGCAAACACCCATACCAATTTTTCCTATGCAAATCTGGGGGGACGGCCGTTGCTCGAGGTGATAAACGGGGTCAAATATTATGTCATTCCCGATCGTGCTTCGGAAAAAGCTCCCTACAATTATTCCGACCGTCTGAAAATCGTTGCCCAAAAGACGATTGACGAGGTGCCTTACGCGGTATACGAAGGGAGCCATGTGTTGCCCCTTGGCTTCACGTATGCAGGGTATATTCCCCGAAGCGTCTACGAAACCTACACCCCCGCCCAAAAGCAAGAAAGCCTTTTGCAGGGAGTGGTTTTAGAGGATTCCTCTTTACCGAAAGCTTCGGTTGATCTTGACAGCTTTACGGTGCCTTACACGGTTGCGGCAACCGATGGGCTTTCTTTTGAAGAAGGAAAAATTACAGCAATGCGCCCAAATGCAACGTTGACGCTGCAGGTTGAAGGTGCGAAAGAAGCTGAAACCTATCTTGCGTTCAACGATCTTTCCTATAGGGGCATGTCTCCTTCAGAAAGCATGCTTGAGAAAAAACGCAACGAGTTGTCTTGGTATGAAAATATGCTTTTGATGAAAAAAGATATTGAATGGTCGGAACCGGTCGAATACAACATCAGTATGCAAGCCGATGAGGGTGCGGGTCGACGTGTTACCACCAACTTCATCAGCAGCTTGCATCTCTATGGGGGAAAAAGTACCTGGTTGTCTAATTTGGGGTATTCATCAAAACCGCAAAGCACGATAACGATGACGTTTTCTCAGGCGGGAGAATATCGGTTTAAGGGAATCGATGTTGTTTGTCAGCCGATGCACGCCTTCAATGATCGGGTTGATGCTTTAGGTGAAAGCGTGATGGAAAACATCGAGGTAGGCACCAATCAAATCACCGGTTCTATCGACCTGCAGGAAAAAAAGGCGCTCTACTTAAGCATTCCCTATTCTTCGGGATGGACGGCTTACCTTGATGGACAGCAGGTGCCGATCAAGAAAGCGAATACTGCCTTCATGGCTCTAGAACTTGAAGCGGGGCACCACGATATCAAACTGGTCTATATGACACCTGGTCTCGTTGTGGGAGAAGCGCTCTCTTGTGTTGGTGTGGGATTGTGTGTCATTATCGTCATAGGGAATGCGGTGCGCGATCGAAAGAAGAGGCGGATACCAAATGGTGCCTAGCGGTCAGTCGGGTCGACTCCTTGTTTTAGGATCGATGGATGAATTCGTGCCTCTGGTGAAGCGTGCCCGAGAGCGGGGAATCCATACGGTGGTGTGCGATGGATATCCCGAGGGACCCGCGCGCGCGTTTGCTGATGAAGCCTATGTCATCGATCCCCGCGACACCGAAGCGCTGTGCGCCCTGTGCCGTGATCGTTTTATCGATGCGGCCATCGCATCGTTTTCCGATATCTTGTTCGAATCGTTATGCACTTTGACTCATGCGGCGGGGCTTGAAAGCTACTGCTCCCTTGAATCTATGGCATGTCTGCGAAAGAAAGATCTCATGAAAGATTTGTTGCGCTCTCTCGGGGTTCCCTTTCCTCGGAGTCGCATTCTTTTCCAGGATTTTCCCGATGAATCTCTCTCCGATTTGATTTTCCCTTGCGTTATGAAGCCCTTGAACGGATATGGGTCGAGGGGGGTATTTGTGGCGAAAGACATCGGCTGTGTTCGTGAAAAGTTTGCCGATACATTAGAGGCTTCTTCGGGTGCCGCCGATGCTATTGTGCTTGAAGAATATGATTGCGGCCACGAATTCAACATGACTACCTGGATTGTCGACGGTACGGTCCATCTGATTGGCATTGCCGATCGCGAGAAGAGCGAAGAGGTTATCGGCGAGGTTCCCCATGTGAGCAGAATCGTCTATCCGAGTCGTTTTACCCAAGAGATCCGCGAAGAGGCGCTTGCCATCGCGCAAAAGATCGCGGATCGTGTAGGTATAGTAGATGGGCCTTTGTGTCTGCAGTTTTTCTGGCAACCCCATCGCGAGATTCGCGTGTGCGAAGCGGTAGGCCGTCTGTTCGGTTACGAACATGAGCTCATCACATATGGCAGCGGGCTTTTCCTTGAGGATCTTTTGCTTGACCTGCTCTACGATAAGCCCGCTTTGCGCGAGCGGGTACGTGCCCATGATCTTGATCATTTCACCAAACCCAGTTGCGGCCTATATTTTCATGGACATGAGGGCACCATCGCCGATACGAGTGAAGCGCGCGCGGCTCTTGACGAGCCCGCTGTGGTGGAAAGTCACTTTTATTGCGACCAGGGCGACACAATTGTTCATGGCGTCGGACAAAAGCCCTATGTTGCACGGGTGTATGCACAGGCGGATTCGCGCCACGAGCTCGATGCGGTCAGCAAGCGGCTTTTTGAATCATTTCGAATCTTTGACGCGAAGGGTGCTAACCTCTTATATAAAAACCATCTTCCCGAAGAGCTTGAAGCGAACCTTTCCTGCGTTGATGAAAAAGAGGAAAGACACGATAAGGCACATTCTTTTTATCGGGAGGTGAATGCGCATGACTGAGGGCAAAACGAAAGCGTCGGTGCGGGTATCAGTTGTGATTCCGTGTTACCATTCCGAAAAAACTATCGCCAAAGTGGTTCAAGGGACGCGAAATGAGCTGGTGCGTGCCGGTTATGGCTATGAATTCGTTTTGGTGAATGATGGTTCGACCGATGCGACCTTCGAGGAAATAGGCCGCCTTTGCGAGGGGGATAGCGCCGTTAAGGGCATCAATCTTATGCGCAACTTCGGTCAGCACAATGCCATTATGGCGGGACTGCGCGAAGTGAGCGGCGACTGGGTTATGGTGATGGATGATGATATGCAAACGCATCCCTCGCAATGCCCCCTTTTGCTCGAAAAGATGAGCGAGGGCTGGGATGTGGTGTTCGCTGATTATTTCAATCATAAAGAAAGTTGGTTTCGACGTCTGGGATCACGGTTCGCCATGTGGTCGATTCGCGTGCTTGCGGGGTGTCCCAAAAATATCACCGACAGCAATTTCTTCGTTATGACCCGGTTGGTGTGCGATGAATTGACGCGCTACGAAAGCCCCCATGTCTATGTGCAGGGATTGCTTTTTCGCTGCACGAACCGCATCGCCAATGTGACGGTTGAGCATTTTGATCGCGACTCGGGTGATTCGGGCTACACCTTCAAAAGCCTTGTCAATCTTTGGTCTACTATTTTGAACTTTTCAGTGACTCCTTTGCGGCTTTCGTCGTTGTTCGGCATTCTGTTCGCAGGAGGAGGTTTGGTCGGTGCGATTGTTCTGTTCATTAAACGAGTTGCTGATCCTGAAATGCAGTTGGGCTGGGCTTCGACCATGGTGGCGATCTTGGTCAGTTCTGGCGCCATCATGTTCTGTCTGGGATTTGTCGGGGAATACGTCGGCCGCTTGTTTATGACCGCCAATCATCATCCGCAGTTTATCGTGCGTGAAGAAAAGAACTGCATTTCGGCCAAGGAGGATCATCGTGGCTAGTGAGCTCGATCTCAAAACGCCGTGTTTCGTTTTCGACGAAGGGCAACTGAGGGGAAACTTCACCGATTTTCAAAACGCCCTGACCACGCATTGGTCGAGCAATTCTATCGTTGCCTATTCGGTCAAGACGAATCCGCTTGCCTGGGTGCTTGAGGTTGCGCGCAGGGCGGGGTGTTGGGCGGAAGTTGTT
Source organism: Raoultibacter sp. (assembly GCA_036651575.1). GTDB lineage: Bacteria > Actinomycetota > Coriobacteriia > Coriobacteriales > Eggerthellaceae > JAVWGW01. The sequence continues at coordinate 7,148 of JAVVXN010000002.1, forward strand.
TCCGATGAGGAATACGATTGGGCTTTGAAGTGCGGTTATACTCCTGAAAGCATTGTATTCAATGGGCCGATAAAGGGAAAGAGCCATTTTTTAGCAGCGCTGGCTGCAGGTGGGGTGGTCAATATCGATTCTGAGCGCGAACTTGCCTGGCTCGACGAATACGCTTCTCGGGAAACCGCGTCAGTGGCGGTGGGTCTTCGGGTCAATATCGATCTTGAATCTTTTTGTCCTGGCGAAACCGTGACGGGGGCGGCAGGCGGTCGTTTTGGGTTCTGTTTCGAGAACGGTGAACTGGACCGGGCACTTGCGCGCGTGCAGGCGCACGGTGACCGCGTGCGTCTTTCTGGCCTTCATTTGCACGTGACCACGCAAAGTCGATCGGTGGGGGTCTATCGCGTGCTGGCATCACATGCTGCGCGCATCGTGGCCGATCATGAGCTTAATCTTGATTATATAGATATCGGCGGCGGTTTTTTCGGCGGTGGCTCGCTTAACGGTGGCGCTTATGAGCGCTATGTTGAAGCGATTGCGGAAGAGCTTTCGGGGGTATGCGATTGCGCTTCCACGATGTTGATTGTGGAGCCAGGTGGGGCGGTTGTGTGCACGCCGGGTATCTATGCTGGTCGGGTTCTTGATGTCAAGGATACGACTGTGGACCGCTTTGTGGTTACCGAACTCTCGCGCATCAATATCGATCATGAAATGAAGAAAGAATCTTACGTGCACAGCGTGCTCTATGCCGGCAACACTTCTCAATCGTCTGTTTTAGAAAACGAGCCGCCGGCGGCAAACGATAAGGAAAAGGGGGGATCGGCTTTCGAGAGGCCTAATGTGCGTGATTGCGCCGCAGGGTTTTCTGGTCGGGCCATCAAGCCTCGTCAGGTTTTATGCGGCTATACGTGCATGGAAAGCGATCGGTTGTGCGTCTTGAGCGATGAGCCTGAACTGCAGGTAGGGGATCTGGTGATTATACATAATGCCGGGGCTTATTCGATGTCGTTTACTCCCGAATTCTTTATACAACACCCCCCTGCGGTATATTCAAAAGATGCCACAGGAAGCTATACCCTCGTTCGGCCGTAGCTCTGTACGAACTGGTTTTGAAAATGTTTCACTATTCACCGCTATGAGGAGAGGAAAAAGAGGGAGCGCATGGGACATCCTACAATACAATTCAATGAGCCACCTTTCGTCCCTAGCGCCTATGACTACCTGCGCCAGGCGGTTGAGGCTGGTCATATCTGCGGTGATGGGGTGTTTACCCGTCGATGCAACGAATGGATTGAAGCGCATTTCGGTACTCAGATGGCCCTGCTTACCACCAGCGGAACTTCCGCTTTAGAGATGGCTGCGTGTCTGTGCGGCTTACGGCCGGGCGATGAAGTGATTTTACCCAGCTATACTTTTTCGTCAACGGCGACAGCATTTGTGCGAGTTGGTGCAAAACCGGTATTCGTTGATATCCGCCCCGATACCATGAACATCGACGAGACCAAAATAGAAGCCGCCATAACCAATCGAACCCGGGTAATCGTGCCCGTTCATTATGCGGGGATCGCCTGCGATATGGACGCTATCATGGATAGTGCCGCTCGCCACCATCTTTTCGTGGTGGAAGATGCCGCGCAGGGTGTTATGAGCAGTTATAAAGGACAGGCCTTGGGCACCATCGGTGATTTCGGGTGTTTTTCGTTCCATGAAACGAAAAACTACTCCATGGGAGAAGGGGGCGCCCTTCTCATTCGCGATGCGCGCCATAACGAAGCTGCTGAGATTTTGCGCGAAAAAGGGACTAACCGTTCAAAATTTTTCCGGGGCCAAGTGGATAAATACACCTGGATAGACAGCGGGTCAAGCTATCTTCCGAGCGACCTTAATGCAGCCTATCTGTGGTCTCAGCTAGAGGTTGCCGACCATATCAATGAAGAGCGCCTGCGAATATGGAATCGCTATTATGCGGCGTTCGCCCCACTTGCCGCTTCGGGGCTGCTTGCGCTGCCCGTCGTGCCTGCAGCCTGCATCCACAACGCTCATATGTTCTACGTGAAGTGCGCCGACCTTGCGGCACGAACCGCCTTCATCGCCTTTCTGAAGGCACGGGGTGTCTACAGCGTCTTCCATTATGTTCCGCTACACTCTTCGCCGGCAGGACTCAAATTCGGTCGTTTTGCAGGCGAAGATCGATTTACAACAGCAGATTCCGATCGTTTGGTGCGCTTGCCGCTTTATTTCGGCCTTGCCGAATCAGACCAAGCGGCCGTGATAGAAGCGGTCTTCGCCTTTTTTGATCAGGAGTAAGTAAAGACAATCATGGGTGTCTCGAAATTCAAAACATTTTTTTCGCTGCATTTTTTCTTGATGCTGTATTCGGTTACCGAGGTTCTAGGCAAAAGCGCGTCGGCCTATCCTTTGACCGACGTTCGATTTTTCCTGTTCTATGGCGGTATCCTTTTGATTTTGGTCGTGTATGCGCTTGGGTGGCAACAGGTCATCAAGCACCTTCCGCTTACCACCGCCTTCGCCAATAAGGCCATTACAGTTTTTTGGGGAATCATCTGGGGTGCTTTATTTTTTCAGGAAGAGATTACGCCGCTTAAGCTTGCAGGGGTTGCCATCATCATCGTCGGTGTGCTGTTGTTTTCGAGCTCCGATGGCGAGCAAAAGGTGGGTGACTGATGGATTTCGAGATTCTGCCCTACGTGCTCATCGCTTTGCTTGGAGTTTTTATCAGTGCGGTATCTCAGGTTATGTTGAAAAAGGAAGCTTTGCGCGAACACGCAAGTTTGCTGGGCGAGTATATGAACCCGCTTGTTGTTGTGGCGTATGCGCTCATGCTGGTCACGACATTTATGGCAATTGTTGCGTATCGAGGCATTCCGCTTTCCATGGGCCCGGTACTGGAAGCAACCAGCTATATTTACGTTACGGTTTTCGGTGTTTTGATTTTCAAGGAAACGATCAACAGGAAAAAGGTCTTCGCTTTAGCTCTTATTGTGCTTGGTGTAGTCGTATATTCTATGGGGCTGTGACAAGAGCCCCCCTTTGTCTTTCGCTGAGGACAACGTCAGTTTGCAGGGAAAAGTTGCAAAAGGGGGGTATATCTTTGCGCTCGATGTGATATATTGTTCAGCTGTACGTTTATGCCCGAAATGGATTGATATGTTTCGGGATTCAACTTGTTTGAAAGGACACATACGTGGCTGAAGCCTCAAAGAAAAAATCCTCAAGCAAAACGATACCCGCAGTGAAAATCGAAGAAAGCGCCTTAGACGATACGTTCGATGGCGACGATATCCTTGATGTGGCAGACCCTGCGCACGATGCGGTAATGCAGGAAAGCACCGCTGCTGAAGCGATTGACGAAGAAAAGCTTGAAGCCGACTTGGATGATGACGTGCTTCTCGAGGGCATCCCCGAAGAAGAACTCAAGGCCACTGTCAACGTGCAGTTGCCCAAAGTTACGAAAAGCAAGGTAAAGGCGCGCAGCAAGCGCACCACCGATACCTCGGTTACCATGCTTACAGGTGACCCGGTACGCATGTACCTCAAGGAAATCGGCAAAGTTTCGCTTTTGACCGCCGCTGAAGAAATCGACTTGGCTATGAAGATCGAAGCCGGTCTTGATGCGGTCGATCAGCTGGAAAAAGCTGAAGAGGAAAACGTTGAACTCGAACGCCGCGAACGTCGTCGTCTTTCCCGTATCGAACAGGTGGGTCTTGACGCCAAGCAGCAGCTGATCGAGGCGAACCTGCGTCTCGTTGTTTCCATTGCGAAGCGCTATGTAGGTCGCGGTATGTTGTTCTTGGATCTTATCCAAGAGGGCAACCTCGGCTTGATTCGTGCGGTTGAAAAATTTGACTACACCAAGGGTTTCAAGTTTTCCACGTATGCAACGTGGTGGATTCGTCAGGCCATTACGCGTGCCATTGCCGACCAGGCTCGTACGATCCGCATTCCGGTGCACATGGTTGAAACCATCAACAAACTGGTGCGCATCCAGCGTCAGCTTCTGCAGGAATTCGGCCGTGAACCCACCCCTGAAGAAATTGGTAAGGAAATGGGTCTTCCGCCCGAGCGCGTGCGTGAAATCCAGAAGATTTCCCAGGAGCCGGTATCCCTTGAAACACCCATCGGCGAAGAAGAGGATTCTCAGCTCGGTGACTTCATCGAAGACGATGCCGCAGTGGTGCCACCTGATGCTGCTAGTTTTTCCATGCTGCAAGAACAGCTCAACAAGGTGCTTGACGGCCTGGCCGAACGTGAGCGTAAGGTGATAGCTTTGCGCTTTGGTTTGGAAGACGGTCATCCGCGCACGCTTGAAGAAGTGGGTCGTGAGTTTGGCGTGACGCGTGAGCGCATTCGCCAAATCGAAAGCAAGACGCTCGCGAAGTTGCGCCATCCTTCCCGTTCGTCCAAATTGAAGGACTACTTAGAAGATTAGGAACTTCGTGGATAACGATGAGTTTTTTGCTACCTGTCCGTTCGGTTTCGAAGCGCAGCTAGCGCAAGAACTGAAGAACCTTAAAGCCAAACGCGTGCGCCCCTTAAGCGGGGGCGTTGCGTTTTTTGGGACGATTGAAACCGCCTATCGCGCGTGTTTGTGGTCGCGCACGGCATCGCGCGTCCTTTTGATACTCTCTCGTTTTTCCTGCGAGGATGCCGAGGCTTTGTATGAGGGAGCCAAGGGGGTGGATTGGACGCAGCATATCGGGCAAGGGGGTACCCTTTCGGTACGCGCGCGCGGCGTTAACGATGCGTTGCGCAATACCCAATTTGTGGGCGTCAAGGTAAAGGATGCGGTGTGCGACGTGTTGCGCGAGGCACGCGGTGTGCGTCCCGACGTACAGTCCATTCGTCCCGATGTGGTGATCGATATTGCGGTTCGCGGCGAAAAGGCAACGCTTGCCTTGGATTTGTCGGGTGAATCGTTGCATCGTCGCGGTTATCGCGAAGCGGGGGTGCAGGGCATCGCCCCTTTGAAAGAAGCACTTGCTGCGGCAATTTTGCTGAAAACGGGCTGGTCAAACGATGTTGCAGAAGATGAAACCTTCCTTGATCCGATGTGCGGTAGCGCTACGCTGTGCATCGAAGCGGCAATGATTGCGGCCGACATGGCACCAGGTCTGCTGCGTGATTATTGGGGCTTTACCGGATGGCTTGGTCACGACCAAGCGCTGTGGGACGATATCGTGACCGCTGCTGATGGTGCGCTTGAGGCGGGTCTTGTTGATATGCCGCGCATAGTGGGATCTGACTGCGATCCGGAAGCCATCGCACTGGCGCGCGATAACGCCAAGAGGGCAGGGTTGGCCAGCCATATCGAGTTTTCCGTGTGCGACGTTTCTGAAATCGGGCGCTTTGTGCGCGATGATTCGCGGCGTTTCATTATCGCCACGAATCCTCCCTATGCGCATCGTCTTGACACCGAAGCGCAGCTGCCGCAGCTCTATGCTGCCTTCGCCGAAGGCCTGTCGGTTATCCCTGCCACCTCGCGCCTGGCGGTTATCACGCCGGATGAATCCATCGACGATTCGCTGGGACTTGTACCGGAAGATACGCTGTCGCTGTTCAACGGACCGATTGAAACAACGTTGCGCCTTTACACGCTTGCTCCCGTAACCCATGAAACCGTGGTCATTTCAACCCTTCCCGAAGGCAGGGAATGCGAAGTCGCCGTTATCGAAAAGAATTCCGATCAGTTTGCGGCACGTTTGCGCAAGGTGGCCAAAGAACGCATGAAGTGGGCTCGCAAAAACAATATCGCTTGCTATCGCATCTACGATGCTGACCTGCCTGATTATTCCGTGTCGATCGATCTTTATCACGGTACGGGATATCACAAGGGTGAAGTGTTCATGGTTATCGCCGAATATGCTCCTCCTGCAGAAATCGATGAAGAGCGCGCCCGCAAGCGGTACAGCGATGTGCTGCTGTTGGCTCCGCTGGTGGTGGGAGTCGATTCTTCCCATGTGTTTTCAAAGACGCGTCGCCGCGATAAGGGCGGTTCTCAATATGCGCACGCGCGCAACAAGTCGTTTGTGACGCGCACGACGGAAGCCGGGTTTGTTTTCGAAGTCGATTTGAGCGGATATCTTGATACGGGTATCTTCCTCGACCATCGCATGACGCGCGCACTGGTGGGTTCGCTTGCGCACGACACCCGTTTTCTTAACCTGTTTGCCTATACGGGTACGGCTACCGTGCATGCAGCGGGGGGTTGGGCTCTGGAAACCACCACGGTCGATCTTTCGCAGACCTATCTCGAATGGGCGCAGCGCAACATGGAGCTCAATCGCTTCACGGGCGATGCGCATCGCTTCATCAAGGCCGATGTTTCGACCTGGGTGACCGAAGAGAGACGCAGTGGGCGCACCTACGATTTGATCTTTGTCGATCCGCCGACGTTTTCAAATTCAAAATCCATGGGGTCGGTTACGTGGAGCGTGCAACGCGACCATGCCGAGCTGCTGATAGGGGTATCGCGCCTGTTGGAAGAGGGTGGAGTTGCAATTTTTTCATGCAACCTGCGCAATTTCAAGCCCGATTACGAAAAGCTGGAGCGCTACGGCGTTGCCATGAAAGATATCACGGCAGCTACGATCCCGCATGATTTCGAGCGCAACGCGCGCATTCACAAATGCTATTTCATGTGGCGCTTAGGTGATACGGTGGCAGCCGAAATCGTGGAAACGGCCGCTGCACGATGAGTGTTGCCGCGCACATCAAGAGGGTTGTGGAACGCATGAAGTCGGGGGAGGGGTGCAGCGCGAAAGCAGGCACCCCTCGTGTTTTGCCTGTTGAAGTTTTTCTTTCTTCGGCAGAACAACGGAATACGCCGCTTTCTGCGCACTTCGTGTTCGATCCGGATGCGGAAATGGACCTGATTAAGATGTATCCGGATCAAATCGCGCAACGGGTATCCGGTTTCGGTGCCGCGTTGACTGAAGCATGTGCGCACACGTTTCTTCGGCTGCCCGACGCGGTGCAAAACCGCGTGATCAATCTAACGTTCGGTGCGGAAGGTAACGCGTATCGTTTGGCGCGCATTCCCGTGCAGAGCTGTGATTTTTCCCTGGGTAACTATTCTTATGTTTCACGCAAATCCGATGTTGATTTGCGTGATTTCTCTCTCGCTCACGACGAGGAGCAGCTTTTTCCGTTGTTTCGTGCGGCTCAAAGTGCACAGCCCGCTTTGGAGTTTTTCGCTTCGCCCTGGTCGCCTCCTGCTTTCATGAAGACGAATCGTTCCATGAATTTCGGAGGCCGTTTGCGGCCGAAGTATTACAACCGATGGGCGTGCGTGCTTGTGCGTTATCTTGCCGAAATGAGGCAGCAAGGTTTTGCGGTGAATCGTTTGAGCTTGCAAAACGAACCGAATGCGGCACAGCGCTGGGATTCGTGTCTGTTTTCTGCCGAAGAAGAACGTACCTTCGCGGTCGATTTTCTCTACCCTGCGCTTGTTGCGGCGGGTTTGGGTGACGTACGCTTGTTTTGTTGGGATCACAATAAGGAGCGCATTCTCGATCGCGCACAGGCCACGCTGCGCGACGCGGCGGCTTTGGAAGCTTTCGGGGGCGTGGCGTTTCATTGGTACGCGGGTGACCATTTCGAGGCGCTGCAGCGCGCGTGCGCCCTGTTTCCCGATAAGGAATTCATCCATACCGAAGGTTGTGTTGAGTATTCTCGTGAGGCCGATGTTTCTCAGGTTCACGCGGCCGAACACTATGCTCACGACATCATCGGTGATTTCAATGCGGGTGCGCAAGGCTATATCGATTGGAACATGTTGCTCAATGCGCAGGGCGGCCCTAACCACGTGCAGAATTACTGTGATGCGCCGCTTATGGCGACCGAAGATGGGCAGGATGTGCAGGTAAACTTAAGCCATACCTACATCGGTCATTTTTCACACTTCGTGGCGCCTGGGGCGCACGTGTGCCTTGTTTCGCGCAGCGCTGATGCCCTAGAAGCGCTGGGATTTGTTAACCCTGACGGCGGCCGTGTGCTGGTGGTGCTCAATGCTCGCGACGCTGCGGCAAGCACACGCGTTTGCGAAGGCGACTACGTGTGCTCCCTCACCCTTGAACCCCACTCCATCGCCACCTTGGTGTGGACGCTGGGCGGGGAGGCAACCGCGGGCACAGCGGATGGCGCGGCAGGGGAGCGCGCAACTGAGGGCGCTGCCGATGGAGAGAACGCCTACTAGGCGAAAGGGCAAACGCCTCCGAAAAACCCTAGGGCTAGATCCGGATTTAAAGCCTTGGAAATACAACAGGCCACACGCAATTGTGTGGCCTGTACTTTTTAATGGCTCCCCGGGTAGGATTCGAACCTACAACCCTCCGGTTAACAGCCGGATGCTCTGCCGTTGAGCTACCGAGGAATAACGGCTTGCGCTATGAAGCGGCGCAAGTGGAAATTATACCTGAATGGGGAAAGTTGGCAAGAGGGTATTTTTCAAACAGCCGCTGAATGCTCTCAATCCCACAATCCCCACACTCTAACGGCAAGCCATCCGATTGTTTATGCGTGATTTTTGCCGATGTAAAGCCTGTTTTGCGGCAAAGTGCATTACCCTTGGAAAAGCACTATTTGGCGAAGCATGCGAAGCGGGTGCACACGCATGCAAGAAAGGTGGAACCGTTATGGCGCAAGACAATAAACTCGGAACCAAAATCACAACCCTGCGCGAGTCTTTGCGACTATCGCAAGAAGAGCTTGCCCAGCGCTGCAACTGTGATTTGAGCGTTATCGAGGGTCTTGAAGCCGGGCAGCTTGCACCATCGCTTGCTCCTCTTATCAAGATTACGCGCGCCCTAGGGGTGCGTCTGGGCACGTTGATGGATGACGATGTGGCCTTGGGGCCGGTGTATACCCAGGTGGGGCAAATTGAAGCAGCAACGCGCATGAAAAGCCTTGAAACTTCTTCCGATGCGGGAACGCTTAACTTCTTTTCGTTGGCCGAAGGGCGCAGCTCGCGCCACATGGATCCGTTTATCATCACGGTTGCGCCGTCGGGGGATATGGATCACGTGCTTTCGCAGCATGAGGGAGAAGAATTCCTTTACGGCATCGAAGGGCCCGTCGAAATCGAATACGGCAAGGAAACCTACGTCTTGCAGCCGGGCGAAAGTATCTACTACGATTCAATCGTCCCCCATCAGGTGCGTGCTCACGATAATCAAACGGCGAAGTTCTTAGCTGTCGTCTACACCCCGATTTAGGAGTTGCTCTATGGTTGATACACCGTGTGGGGAGCCCGGCTCTCCTGAATACCCTCTGCACTCAGAACTGACCATCGGTCGCTATTTTCGCAATCAGGTGGCGATCGATCCCGACCATGAATTCGTGGTATATCCCGACCGCGATCTGCGCTGGACCTACAAAGACTTCGATGAGCGCACCGACAACCTTGCCCGAGGCATGTTGGCTATCGGCATGGAGCCGGGAGATCACCTGGGGGTGTGGGCACGCAACATTCCCGACTGGCTGACCTTTATGTATGCCACGGCTAAAATCGGCGTCGTCATGGTGACGATGAATCCGGTCTACAAAATCCATGAACTCGAGTACGTGCTCAAGCAATCCGACATGAAGGCGCTGTGCATCATCGACGCCTACCGCGATGTCGATTATATTGAAATTATTCGCGAGCTCATCCCCGAAACGCTCACGTGTCAGCGGGGGCATTTGGTGGCCGACGAATTCCCCTTCCTGAAAAATCTCATTTATATGGGGCCGGAAAAACACCGCGGGTTTTACAGCGTGCCCGAGCTGCTGCTTTTGGGCGACAACGTATCAAACGACGCGTTGATCGAAGCCGAAACGCGTTTTGACAACAACGATATCGTCATGATGCAATATACCTCCGGCACAACCGGATTTCCCAAGGGCGTCATGCTGACGCATCGCAACATTTTAAACAACGGTTTTTATATCGGCGAAGGGCAAGAGCTCACCGCCGACGACCGCATTTGCCTACCGGTACCTTTTTTCCACTGCTTCGGCTGCGTGCTGGGCGTTATGGCGTCTCTGACGCATCGATCCACGATGATTCCCGTGGAGGAATTCAAGGCAGAAATGGTACTGCAGGCCGTGCACAAAGAACGGGCAACGGCTCTCTACGGCGTGCCAACCATGTTTATCGCCGAGCTGAATCATCCCGACTTCGACATGTTTGATTTGACCAGTTTGCGTACTGGCATCATGGCGGGGTCTCCCTGTCCGGTTGAGACGATGAAGGAAGCCATCGAAAAGATGCACATGACCGAGTGCACCATCTGCTATGGCTTAACCGAAACAAGCCCCGTATTCACGCAGACGACCATTCACGATGATCTGCAGCATAAGTGCGAAACGGTGGGGCGCAAGCATCCTCCGGTGCAGGTGCGCGTCATCGATCCCGAAACGGGCGAGGAATGCGCCCTGGGGCAGCCCGGCGAGTTGTGCTGCCGTGGCTACAACGTCATGAAGGGCTACTACAAGATGCCCGAAGAAACCGCCCAAGCCATCGATGCGGAAGGTTTTCTGCATTCGGGGGATTTGGGCACGGTTGATGCACAAGGGTACTACCGCGTTACGGGGCGCATCAAGGACATGATTATCCGGGCGGGTGAAAACATCTATCCGCTCGAAGTGGAGAATTTCTATCTGGGTATGCCCGGTGTTTTGGATGCGCAGGTCATCGGTATCCCCGATGAACGCTGTGGCGAAATCGTCGGACTGTTTGTGCGCACGCGCCCCGGTTATGAAGACATGACCGAAGATGATGCACGCCAATATGGCATCGCGCGCATGGCGCGCTACAAGGTGCCCAAGCACGTGTTTTTCGTCGATGATTTCCCCATGACGGCATCGAATAAGATCCAGAAGTTCAAGCTGCGCGAAATGGCGATAGATATCTTAGGTCGCCAAGGCATCAAAGTGTTCGCAAGCGAAAAATAGAGAACAGCCACGGGGTTTCTCCGTGGCTAACAGTGAGTTAAAAAACGTAAAAGCACCCTTGACTAACAGTATGAACATGCCTACGCTTAGATTTTGTTTGCGCTTTTCCAGAGGGGAAAAACGCCGTTAATCGTGCGTAGGCATCTCTGTGTTTACGCAGTGTGGAGGGAAAATATGAGCGATATGAGTTCTGAACCATTACATCTTTCACGCCGTAGTTTTGTTGCGGGTGCGGGCGCTATGGGCGCTTTGGCAATGATTGGAAGTCTGGGGCTTTCCGGATGCGCACCTAAGGGTGACGACGCAAAGGGTGGCTCTGCCGCTAAGTCCGAAAGCTATGACATCGTCATCATCGGTACGGGTGGCGCGGGCATGTCGGCTGCTATTTCTGCTTATGACAACGGCGCAACGAGCATTTGCTTGCTCGAAAAAATGGGGGTCAACGGCGGCAATACGAATTACGCTTCTTCGGGTATGAACGCTTCTGAAACGAAGTTCCAAAAGGAGCAGGGCATCGTGGACAGCAATGCGCTGTTCGCCGAGGAAACTTTTGAGGGCGGTCACCGCACCGCCAACAGGGAACTGGTCGATTTCATGTGCGACAATTCTGCTGCGGCCATCGATTGGCTCGATGGTTTGGGCCTCGTACTCGACAATATCACGCTGACCGGCGGTATGTCCGTCAAGCGCTGCCATCGCCCGCATGATGGTTCAGCGGTCGGATTGGCGATGGTTCCCGTTTTGTTATCCCAGGTAAAAGAGCGCAATATTCCCATCAAGATGAATTGCAAGGCCACCGAGTTTATCAAGGACAGCAATGGTGCTGTGACGGGGGTCAAAACAGACCTCGACGGCAAGGAAACCATCTTCAATGCCAAGGCAATCATCTTGGCAACGGGCGGCTTGGGTGCCAATTCAGAAATGGTGACGAAATATCGTCCCGACCTCGAAGGCTATGTGACCACGAATCAGCCCGGTGCCACCGGTGATGGTTACGTCATGGCGGAAGATGCGGGTGCCGAATTGGTCCAGATGGATCAGATCCAGATTCACCCCACGGTTGAGCAGGGAACTTCGACCCTTATCGCCGAAGGCGTGCGCGGTTCGGGCGCTATCTTGGTGAACAGCGACGGCAATCGTTTCTTCGACGAAATGAAGACTCGTGACAAAGTTTCTGCAGCTGAGCTTGCACAGCCCGGTTCATTTGCTTGGGAAATCTTTGACCAGCAGGTCTACGACGCCAACAAGGCCGTTGCGAAATACGACAAGGCCGGCTTGGTTGTCAAGGCTGCCAACGTCGCTGAACTGGCTGCTGCCATCAAGGTCGATCCGGCGGCATTGCAGGCTTCCATCGATGCCTACAACGCCATTGCCGCATCGGGCGCTGTCGATGAATTTGGTCGCACTGAAGGGGTTATCACGTTTGCTGACGGTCCTATGTACGCCATCAAAGTTGCTCCCGGCGTTCACCACGAAATGGGCGGCGTGAAGATCAACGAGAAAAACGAAGCTCTCGACGCTTCAGGAAATCCGATTTCTGGCCTGTACGCCGCGGGCGAAGTTACCGGTGGTATTCACGGCAATAACCGTATTGGCGGTAACGCGGTATGCGATATCACCGTGTTCGGTAAAAATGTAGGGGAAGTGGCAGCTCGGGCAATCGCCTAGTTCAACCCAGCGGGCACCCTGGTGAGCAACGAGTGACCTCACCAGGGTACACCGGGAATTTTGCCCCTTTTGTTTCGCTGCGCCGATGTACCTTCAGATTTTTTGCCGGTCTTGTAATTTCTGTCCGACGAACGATTCTCACGAGTATACTGACTTCTTACAGTTAAATATTTGAAATGCTACGACAAGGAAAGTAAGGGCGTATTCTTCTTCAGAGAGCTGGCGAAGTGCTGAAAGCCAGCGGGGGATGCGTTTCGAAAGCCACCTTCGAGCAGTTTGACTCAACGCTTCTGGGCTCGCCGAATAACCTTCGGCGGGCTTGGGGCAACTAAGTTGAATCGGCGACAACCGTTATCAGTCCAACCTGCACGCGTGAGGGGTTTTCCTTGCGTGTTCACCTTGTTCTCTCGATGTCCTGATCCAACGCGTGGTCAGGTTTTTACTTTTGGGAACAGGTGGGAAGGCGGGGCGCGATGGGCACCATACAAAAAGCCGGTGAAGCGATGAGGGCGCAATCGTTGGCCGACAAGGGTAGCCATACCGAAAAAGAAGGCATGGTCATGACGGGTGCGCAAGCTGTCGTCGCATCGCTTGAGGCCGAAGGGGTGCAAACCGTGTTCGGCTATCCCGGCGCTCAGGTGATCGATGTATATGACGCGCTCTACGATTCCTCGAAAATAAATCATGTGCTTTCTCGTCACGAGCAAGGTGCCGTGCACGAGGCGGATGGTTTTGCGCGGGCGAGCGGCACGGTGGGTGTTGCTCTGGTTACGTCGGGACCGGGGGCCACCAATACGGTCACCGGTATTGCTACGGCCTACCTCGATAGCGTGCCTCTTGTCGTTATCACGGGGCAGGTACCCCGCAGTGTTATCGGCACCGATGCGTTTCAGGAATCAGATATCGTGGGCATTACGATGCCGGTGGTCAAGCACAGCTATCTGTTGCAGTCAGTCGATGAGCTGACGAAAACGATGCGGGAGGCGTTTCTGATCGCCTCGACGGGCAGGCCCGGACCGGTGCTTATCGATATTCCCTCCGATATCGCCCAGGCAGAAGTGACGTTTCACTATCCTGACGAAGTGGTTATGCAATCGTATAAGCCGACGATCAAGGGAAATCCAAAGCAGATCAAGCAGGCAGCAGCTCTTATTGCGCAAGCGCATCGTCCGGTGCTCTATGCGGGAGGAGGGGTCGTCTCTTCGGGGGCAACGTCACAGCTCAAAGATTTAGCCGAGGCGATGCAGATCCCGGTGGTGTGCACCCTGATTGCCAAAGGCGCTTTTCCCGCTTCGCATCATTTAAGCCTCGGTCCTGTCGGGATGCACGGATCGCAGTATGCCAATCTTGCCATAAACGAATCCGACGTACTTATCGCGGTCGGCGCGCGGTTTTCTGATCGCGTGACGGGTAAATTGACCGATTTTGCTCCGGGTGCCCGCGTTATCCATATCGATATCGACCCGGCCGAAATTGGGAAAAATCGCAGCACGAATGTACCCATTGTGGGCGATGCCAAGGGTATCCTTGCGGGCATCGTTGCCGAACTGAAAAAACTCGGCGCTCCGGTATTGAGTGGAAGCTGGATGTCGCAGATCGATATCTGGCGCAGTGCGCATCCTTTCTATCATCCCGGCCTTCCCGCGCAGGGTGATCTCATCGCTCCGGAAGCAGCCCTCGATCTGCTTTCCGATCTTTTGGATCCCCTGTCGTCAATCGTGGTAACCGATGTGGGGCAGCATCAGATGTGGGCAGCTCAACACATCGACCGCGAACTGCCGCGCACGTTTCTTTCGAGTGGTGGTGCGGGCACGATGGGTTTCGGTTTGCCCGCTGCAATCGGAGCCGCTTACGGATGTCCCGACAAGCAGATTGTCTGTATTTCGGGCGACGGCTCCCTGCAGATGAACATCCAGGAAATGGCAACTGCCGCTGCGGGAAAAGTGGGTGTTAAGGTGGTCTTGATGGATAATGCCTGCTTGGGTATGGTTCATCAATGGCAGCAACTGTTCTACGACAAGCGCTACAGCGCCACGTTGTTTACCGGAAATCCTGATTTCGTCAAGCTTGCGCAGGCCTACGGATGGGATGCCGAACGTGTTGCGCGCCCGGCGGACTTACCCGCCGCGTTTGCGCGTCTGCTCAAAGTCTCCGGTCCCGCATTGCTCGACGTGCGTATCGGATCCGACGAAAACGTGTTTCCCATGGTGGCTCCCGGCAATTCGATCGAAGACATCATCGGGGCGGTCAACGCTGAAGCGCTCAGCGCGGCAGACGATGAACAGCAAGGAGCTTAAAACTATGCGCCATATACTTTCCGTTTTAGTTGAAAATAAATCAGGCGTTCTTTCGCGGGTGACCGGTCTTATTTCGCGTCGTGGGTTCAACATCGAATCGCTTTCGGTCGGTCCCACCGAAGATGCCACGATGTCGCGTTTGACCGTCATCATGCATGCCGACGGTGTGGCCTACGAACAGATCACCAAACAACTGCACAAGTTGATCAGCGTCCACAAGATCACCGACTTGACCAACGGATCGACCATTGAGCGGGAGCTCGTGCTGTTCAAGGTCAACGCCGCGCCGGGGCAGCGTAATGAAATCATCGAAATCGCCAATGTTTTCCGCGCCAAGATCGTTGACGTCGGTAAAAGCTCGCTGACAATTGAGGCAACGGGCGACGAAAACAAGCTCAAGGGCATTGAGGATTTGTTGCGCGCTTACGGCATAAAGGAGATCACGCGAACCGGCAAAATCGCCATGTCGCGCAATAGCAAGGATGTATAACATCGCCCACAGATGAAAAAGCGCCGTATTCGCTCTATTATGCTAAAGTCATGGGCTTGTCGGGGTACAATGCGCTAGGTATTAAGAATGTCGAGCACGCGATACTCATCTGAGGTTGATGTTGCGGATGAAAAGGAGATTGTGACCATGGGCAGGGTGTATAATTTTTCAGCGGGTCCCGCTGTGTTACCGGAAGAAGTTCTCGCAGAAGCTGCAGCGGAGATGATGGACTATCGCGGTTGCGGCATGTCGGTCATGGAAATGAGCCATCGATCAAAACCGTTCGCTGAGATCATTGAAACTGCCGAAGCTGATTTACGCGATTTAATCGGTATTCCCGACAATTATCGGGTGCTGTTTTTGCAGGGTGGCGCGTCGCAGCAATTTGCCGCTGTCCCGATGAACCTCATGAAAAACGGTGTGGCGGACTACCTTATCACCGGTGCCTGGGCGAAGAAGGCCTGGAAAGAAGCGGCTCTATTCGGAGATGCTCGCGCCATCGCAAGCAGCGAAGATGAAACGTTTTCCTTTATCCCCGATTGCTCGGATTTGCCGATCTCAGAAGACGCCGATTATGTCTATATCTGTGAAAACAATACGATTTATGGCACGAAATTCAAAGAACTGCCCAATACCAAGGGCAAAGATCTCGTGGCTGACGTCTCGTCGTGCTTTCTTTCCGAACCGGTTGATATCACGCGTTACGGTGTTATGTATGGCGGTGTGCAGAAAAATATTGGTCCCGCCGGTGTGGTGATCGCCATCATCCGTGAAGATCTTATCCGTGACGAGGTGCTGCCGGGTACCCCGACGATGCTGAAGTGGAAGACCCAGGCCGATGCGGGCTCCCTCTACAACACCCCGCCGGCATATGGTATCTATATCTGCGGCAAGGTATTCAAGTGGATCAAAGCCCAGGGCGGCCTTGAAGCCATGCAGCAACGCAATGGTGAAAAAGCGGCGTTACTCTATGATTTCCTTGATCAGAGCGCTTTGTTTTCCGCTACGGTGCGCAAGCAGGATCGCTCGCTTATGAACGTGCCGTTCGTAACGGGCAATCCTGAACTCGACGCTCAGTTCATCGCCGAGGCTACGGCGGCTGGATTGACCAGTCTCAAAGGTCATCGAAGCGTTGGCGGTATGCGCGCAAGCATCTACAACGCCATGCCTTTGGCGGGCGTGCAGAAGCTCGTTGAATTCATGGGTGAATTTGAGCGCGCCCACGCTTAAGGGCGATGCTGCTCGGTGCGTATACCTTGTGCGTCAAGCGGGTTTTCGCTATCCGCTTGGCGCACAGAAATTATTGAACTATTTCAGTAGAAACAATGATGGAAGAATGGGTGGTTGTTGTTATTATGGCAAAAAAGGTTCTGATCAGCGAAAAGCTCTCTGAAGCTGGCATTCAGATTTTGCGCGATAAAGGCTACGAAGTCGACGTTAAGCTTGATTTGACCCCTGAAGCGTTGATCGAAGTCATCGGTGCATACGATGCATTGATCGTTCGCAGCGCGACCCAGGTTACTCCTGAAGTGATTGCTGCCGGTACCAATCTTGCGATTATCGGGCGCGCCGGTGTCGGTGTCGACAACGTGAATGTGGAGGCCGCAACCGAGCGCGGCATCATCGTGTGCAATGCCCCGACTTCCAATATCGTATCTGCTGCCGAACAGACGATGGCCCTCATCATGGCATGCGCTCGCAATACTCCGCAGGCGAATGCCTCGATGAAACAGGGTAAGTGGGAGCGCTCGAAATTCAGCGGTGTTGAGCTGTTCGAGAAGACGCTTGCCATTTTCGGCCTTGGTCGTATCGGTGGTTTGGTTGCCGAACGTGCCCGCGCCTTCGGTATGAACCTCATCGGCTATGACCCGTATTGCTCACCCGAGCGCGCTGAAACTCTTGGCGTCACGCTCTACGATACGGTCGATGAAATCGTTCCGCTCGCTGATTTTATCACCGTGCATCTTCCCAAGACCAAAGATACTATCGGCATGTTTGGACCCAAGCAGTACGCCAATATGAAAGATGGCGTCATCGTGGTCAACGTGGCCCGTGGCGGTATCTACAACATGGAATCGCTCGCCGATTTTTTGGCAGCTGGAAAAATTGCCGCTGCGGGTATCGACGTGTGGGAATCGGAGCCGTGCACGGAAAGCCCCGTTCATGAATTCGATAATGCAATCCTTACACCTCACTTAGGCGCGTCTACCAAGGAAGCCCAGAAGCGTGCCGGTACGCAAATTGCCGAATACGTTGCTTCGGGTCTGGAAGGCTCAATCGTTCCCACGGCGGTCAATATGGCATCCGTTCCTCCCGAGGTTATGGATGCGGTCGGTCCGTATGTGCCCGCCTGTCAAATGATGGGTTCGATTTTGGCTCAGATTTCCGATGTTGCGCCAAGCAAGCTAAAGATTACTGCTGCGGGAGCTCTCGCCGACGCCGATTTGTCGATCCTTTGTGCGGGCTCGCTCAACGGCTTGCTATCTCGTCAGGCAAAAGCCAATGTTACCCCGGTTAACGCCGATGCTATCGCCAAGCGCCATGGCATCAAGATCGAACTGGCTTCTGAAGCTGATGCTCATGAATACGCCTCCACCGTCACGCTTGCGATCGATGGCGCAGAAGCGTCGTGCACGCTTTCGGGTGCCGCCCAGATGCCGCGCATCGTGTCGCTGCTGGGCTATCAAATCGATATAGCGCCCGCACCTCATTCCTTGGTGTTTGAGTACGTGGACGCTCCTGGTCGTATCGGTACTATCGGTACGATTTTGGGCAATGCGGGTGTTAACATTACAACGATGCAGATCGGTGCTCAGCCGGAAGAAAAAAACGCACTTATTTTCATGAATGTCGAAGGAGCGGTAAGCGAAGACGTGTTGGCTCAGCTTGCTGAAGCGCTTGAGCTGAAAAACTTGTGGTATATCAAGCTGTAGGCATATTGCTGGTTAGCCGCTGAAATACCCCCGTTGTGTCAGCGGGGTGAAGTGTGAGAATCTCATCTTGATAGCGGGGGTGAGATTCTTTACTTTATTGAAGTGGCGATTGGTTTTCCGGTAAACTCCGTCTTTGGTTTACTGTTTGACGGGTGCAGCGATTTGAGCGGAAAGGAAAACGCAATGACTCGAAAGGTCGCTATATTCGATACCACCCTGCGCGATGGCGAGCAATCTCCCGGTGCTTCTATGAACACCGAAGAAAAACTCGTTATTGCTCGGGAGCTTTTGCGTATGCGGGTTGATGTCATCGAGGCCGGTTTTCCCGTTTCAAGCCCCGGGGATTTCGAAAGCGTTCGTCGTATCGCTGAACTTGCGGGGGATAAAACGATCGTGTGTGCGCTCACGCGCGCGGTTGAAAAAGATATCGATGCAGCCGCTGATGCCCTTCGGTATTGCAAGAGACCGCGAATCCATACCGGCCTCGGAGTGTCGCCGAGTCATTTGCGCGATAAGTTGGGCATCACGGAAGATGAGTGCATCGAGCGGGCCGTATGCTGTGTGCGCTATGCGAAAACATTCGTTGAGGATGTGCAATTTTATGCCGAAGATGCCGGTCGCTCCGATTACGACTTTCTCGCTCGGGTCATTGGTGCAGTCATTCGTGCGGGCGCGACGGTGGTCAATATTCCCGACACCACGGGGTATTCGATGCCGGAGGAATTCGGCCAGCGCATCAAGTACCTGGTCGATACGGTTGACGGTATCGACCGGGTGACGATTGCGGTGCACTGCCACAACGATCTCGGTATGGCCACGGCGCTTTCCCTTGCGGGCGTGGCCAACGGTGCCACTCAGGTCGAGGGTACGATTAACGGTCTGGGGGAGCGTGCGGGCAATACGGCTTTGGAAGAAGTCGTCATGGCGATTAAGATGCACGGGGCGGAGCTCGACGCTCACACCGATATCGACACCCGTGAATTCATTAAGGCGAGCCGCCTCGTATCCTCGATCACCGGTATGGGCGTGCAGGCCAATAAATCGATTGTTGGAGCGAATGCGTTTTCTCACTCTTCCGGTATTCACCAAGACGGGGTGCTGAAAAAACGAGACACCTACGAAATCATCGATCCGCATGATGTTGGTGCGGGACACAGTCAGATCGTTTTGACGGCGCGCAGTGGCCATGCTGCCCTGAAGCATCGCCTTGAAGAGCTGGGCTACGAACGCGAAGGTGCTGCGCTCGATGAGGTTTATGAGGCGTTTCTTAGTTTGGCTGACAAAAAAAAGGAAGTCTACGACGAAGATCTCGAAAGTCTCATCCGCGAGTTCGACCGTAATGCATCAGCGGTCTACACCCTGGAAAGTGTGCAGATCAGCTGCGGTTTTCCTTTGACACCAACCGCGACGGTAACCCTGCGCGATGCGGAGGGAACGGTAGCCACGGCGTGCGACATCGGTTCGGGTCCTATCGATGCAGCCTACAAGGCTGTCAATAAAATCGTGCATGTCGATAATGATTTGACCGAATTTAGCGTGCAGTCGGTTACCCGCGGTATCGATGCTTTGGGTGAAGTGGCAATCCGCGTCACCTCGCCCGATGGCGAAATCTTTACCGGAAGGGGAGCCGATGGTGACATTATTGTTTCTTCGACCAAGGCCTATCTCAATGCGATCAATCGACTGATCAACTACAAGCAGTCCTCAGAAAAATAGTCTGAGTTCTTTTGTTTCTGCGATGAAGGTTGTTGAAATCAATCGACCCGGCCTTAAAAGATCGGGTCGATTGCTATGATAGAACCTGTGTTTGCGTCCGTTGTTTTGAAGGAGTGTTTGATGTTCTGCATAGCGTGTGGCACTCAGTTGCCTGACAATGCAAAATTTTGCCCCGAGTGCGGCAGTGCGGTTGTGTCGCTCAATCTGGCGGAAACCATACCGAGTATCGAACTCGAGCAAGAGGGCAAAGGAGGAAATAGCCAGCCGGGACATCCCGCAATCGATCTGCCGGTTATCGCCGACCCCTCGATGACGCTTCGCTTGCCAAAAATAGATCCCGAATCAGGCGAAGTGCTGCAGACCAGCACCGACCAGCAAAAAAACTACGTGCAGTCGAGTGCGGTTCCGCGGGGGTGGACTCCGCAAAAGATCGTGCTGCTGATTGCTCTTATCGCCGTTGCGTTGGCTCTTTTCTTTTTTGCCAGCCAGTTGCTTCTTCAAAATTTTTCGCGGGCAGCGACTGCTTTTGTTGCAACGCCACCCACCGCAACGCAAGAAGATCAAGAAGCTTCAGGTTCTTCTGCGGAAAAAAAGGTATCTGCCGATGAGATGGCATCGACAAAAATGCTTGATGAAATATATTCCGAAATCAATATCGCTTATGCCAACGTCGCGGATTACAATTCGCAGATCGATGATATCGTTACCGATTTTAACTCGTGGTATCTTGCGAGCAGCTTATCCTCAAGACAAGAAGCGGCGGCTCGCTGCACGAAGCTCAGCACGAAAATCATGACAGCGCAAGACAGTTTAAGTAAAAAGCTCACCGCTGCAGGCTGTGATAAGGGGTCTGTCTATAGCGATGAGGCACAGCGGATTGACGAGTTGTTCAACCTGCTCAATAAAAGGGTAGGTACGATCGGTGAATCCTGGAAGATCGATGTGTCCTACGAAAATCCCGCAGGGCACGAAGATGAAATCCTCGCACCTATCGCCAAGGCTGATATTGCGGGTAAGTCAAAGTATCTCACGCAGTTTGAGGCAGCGTATCCGCCCGCAAAACCGGAAAAACTTCACTAAGGAAGTCGTGACATGGATACCAATCCAAACAAAGAAGGGTGGACGGGCACTCAGGTGTCATCCCGGACGTTTTGTTTGGTGGCGAACAACCCATCGCCGATGACGTTTTCGGGTACGAATACCTGGATTATTTCTGAGCCGGGCCACTCGGTGTGCGCGGTGGTCGATCCGGGCCCGGAAAGCGCAGTTCACCTTGAACGCATCCTAGCTGCTTGTAAGCGCTCAGGTGTGACGATCGGGGCGATTCTTATCACGCACGAGCATATCGATCACGACGAGAGCGCCCCTCATCTTTCGCGGTTGACGCACGCGCCGATTTACTCCCGAAACAAGGGTAACCTTGCCGAGGGAAAACTGCGCATACCGGGTGAAGGACCTTTGTTGCATATCGTGTCGCTGCCGGGGCATTCGAGTGATTCGGTGGGAATACTGGTGCGAGACGATGCCGTGCTGCTGACCGGTGATATGCTCTTTTGTCCAGGACCCACGGTGATCTGCGCGCCCGATGGGGTGCTGGCCGATTACTTCGAGAGCTTGAATCGACTGAAGAGTCTGGTGGTCGATTGTGGCATTAAGCGTTTTTTGCCGGCTCATGGCCCAGTTATCGATGATCCACTCGCGCAGATCCAGCGTGCGCAAGCACATCGCCGGCAGCGACTCGACCAGATTCGCCACGCACTGACAAACGGCGTTGCCGCTGATTCGGCCAGCGTCGTGGCTGCGGTTTATGCCGATATCGACCCCTCTTTACGCTCGGCAGCTCTTTGTAGCGTGCGGGCTCAGTTGCAGTATCTGGCCGATACCGAGGGTCTATGCCGCGGCGTCTGACGCGTTAGATCGCGGCAGTGCGCCGGGGATTTTCATCTTTAGGGTGGTCGGAAAAATTTTCTGACAGCACCGTATTTCTGCATGCTGTTTTGCTCCGCTGATCGAGATTTATAAATTCTCGCCCTTTTTACGGGAAAGGGGGAGTATATTTTAAATTGAGACCGACTTAACCACATATCGGTCAGTCGACGCTTCGTGCATCAAACGAAGGTGTACGAGCCTGGATGAAAGGAACAGTATGAACAATCCTTCTCAAGAGTCCTATCAGCTCTACATTGGTGGCAAGTGGGTCGATTCCTCTGACGGAAAGACTCTCGACGTACAGTGCCCGGCCAATGGGGAAAAACTCTCCGTTATCCAAGATGCTGCCCGTGAAGATGTCGATGCTGCCGTCGATGCAGCGTGGGTCGCCTTTGAAACGTGGGGCCAGACCACGAAAGCGCAGCGCGCTATTATTCTCAATAAAGTAGCGGATGTTATCGAGCAAAACGCCGAACACTTCGCTTTGATCGAAACGCTTGATAACGGCAAGCCAATCCGCGAAACCCGCGCGATCGATATCGCGTATTCCGTCGACCACTTCCGCTATTTCGCGGGGTGCCTGCTTGCCGATACCGGCGAGGCCGACATGGTCGATACCAACATGATGTCGCTCGTGCTCCATGAGCCCATCGGTGTTGTCGGGCAGATCGTGCCCTGGAACTTCCCGTTCCTCATGGCTGCCTGGAAGCTTGCTCCCGTGCTCGCCGCCGGTGACTGCACGGTGTTTAAGCCCTCTTCAACCACCTCGCTTTCCGTGCTTGAATTGGCCCGCTTGACCGCTGATATCATTCCTGCCGGTGTGTTCAACGTCATCACCGGTCGCGGTTCGAAGTCCGGTCAGTACATCTTAGAAAACCAGAAGCTCTCCAAGCTTGCCTTTACCGGATCGACCGAAGTCGGTCGCGAGGTTGCTCGTGCTGCAGCCGATCGCCTGATTCCGGCGACGCTCGAACTTGGCGGTAAATCAGCCAACATTATCTTCCCCGACGCGAAGTGGGATATGGCCATCGATGGTATCCAGTTGGGCATCCTGTTCAACCAGGGTCAGGTTTGCTGCGCCGGTTCTCGTATCTTTGTGCATGAGGATATCTATGACGATTTTATTGCCGATGCGGTAACTGCTTTCAATAACGTCAAGGTTGCGATGCCCTGGGAAGACGATACCCAGATGGGCAGTCAGATCGATGAAGGCCAGATGAACAAGATTTTGGATTACGTCGAAATCGCGAAGAAAGAAGGCGGCGAGGTTTTGTGCGGTGGCCAGCGTGCTACCGAGGGTGATTTGGCCAAGGGCGCGTTCTTGCAGCCGACGCTGATCGCTGTTCCGAACAACGCGTGCCGCGTGGCCCAGGAAGAAATCTTCGGCCCGGTGGCCGTGGTCATCAAGTTCAAAGACGAGCAGGAAGTCATCGACATGGCCAACGACTCGATCTACGGCTTGGGCGGCGCTGTGTGGACCCGTGACATCAACCGTGCGTTCCGCGTGGCGCGTGGCGTGCACACCGGTCGTATGTGGGTCAATACCTACAACCAGATTCCCTCAGGCGCTCCGTTTGGCGGCTACAAGGAATCCGGTATCGGCCGTGAAACCCATAAGATCATGCTCGAGCACTACACGCAGACGAAAAATATCATGATCAACCTTTCCGAAGAACCGAGCGGTTTCTATCCCGCGAAGTAGCATCGTTTTTGCCCACCAAGCGATCCGCTGAAACCCTCGAGGCACACCGCGTGTCTCGAGGGTTTTTTATGGCGCCGTGACACCGGGCAGCAATCTTAATTTTTGACACGTCGGTCTTTGTTTTGCTCGCCTAATTATTCTCAAACTTGCATAATGAGTTAGACATATACGCAATAGTGACTCTTCTTTTTGCGAAACAGCCCTTTTACAATAGAAGTCAGAGAGAGCTCTCAGTTTATAGCTTGTCTGTTCGGTGTAGTTTTCCGTGTTTGAGCGCGGAAAAACGAATGTTCTTGCGTGCATGGACATTGTCGAGAAGATGGAGGGTACTATGGCTGATAAAGTGGAAGTCTTACGTGCGGGCTGTTTCTTCTGTCATGTTCGTTGCGGTGTTCTCGTAACGAAGGTCAATGGAAGAATCACCAAAATCGAAGGCGATCCCGACAATCCCCACAACAAAGGATTTGTCTGTTCCCGGTTTGACCAGGAACGCTACCTTGAGGGGTTCGAGTACAATCCGAATCGTTTGAAGAGGCCGCTCAAGCGCGTGGGCGAGCGTGGAAGTGGGCAGTGGGAAGAAATCACCTGGGATCAGGCTTTCGATGAAATTGCCGAAAAGCTTTCGAAGTTGCGCGATGAATACGGTGCGGAGACTCTGGCGTTTACCGAAGGCACCTCGCGTACGTGGAGCTGGTTGCACTATAAGTTTACCAACCTGTTTGGAAGCCCTAATACGGGCGGTAACGGCACCATTTGCTACAGCAGTGATATGTGGCTTGAGCCCTGTACGTATGGCGGGTTCTGCAGTGATAAGGCCGACTGGCCCAATGCGAATCTCATCATGCTGTGGGGTCGTAATGTTGCGGCATCCGAAGTTCTTTTATGGGACTGGGTGCAA
The DNA here is from genome assembly GCA_036651575.1 of Raoultibacter sp. Classification (GTDB taxonomy): domain Bacteria; phylum Actinomycetota; class Coriobacteriia; order Coriobacteriales; family Eggerthellaceae; genus JAVWGW01. Next base: position 31,725 of record JAVVXN010000002.1, read on the forward strand.
ACGAACCGCAAAGAACGCGGTGCTAAATTGATCGTTGTCGACCCTCGTTTCAGCGAGGTCGCGCAGTATGCCGATCTGTTCTTGCAGCTCCGTCCGGGAACCGACTCGGCGCTTGCCTTGGGCATGATCAACGTCATTATTCAAGAGGATCTCTACGATCACGAATTTGTTGAAAACTATTGCTACGGTTTCGACAAGCTTGCCGAGCGCGCAGCTGAATATCCGGTTGATAAGGTTGCCGAGATCACCTGGGTCTCGGAAGACAAGATTATCGAAGCGGCTCGTATGTATGCAACGACGAAACCCGCAAGCTTACCGTGGGGCCAAAAGGGTGGCGATGCGAGCGGCATCAACGCAGCGAGTACCATTCGTGCAAAAGCTATCCTGCGTGCCATCACGGGCAATATCGACAAAAAGGGTGGCGACAAGTTGTCTCCGCCGTCGCGTTTCCCCCCATCATATTACGAGCACTATGCGCTTTCTCAGGAACAGCGCGACAAGATGATCGGAAACGATGTATTCCCCGGTCTTACTTTCAAGGGTTGGGATGTCATCTCGCAGGCGTATCCATCGTTTTATCCGTACGCAAACGCGCCGTTGCTGTTCAGGCAAATGATCACGGGCGATCCGTACCCGGTGAAGGCTTTGCTCGTGCAGGCGGACAACCCGTTGATGGCGTTCTCAAATACCAAGCTGGTATTCGAAGCGTTGAACTCCTTGGAGCTTCTTGTGGTTCACGACTACTTCATGACTCCGACGGCTGCTTTGGCGGACTACGCGCTTCCTGCGGCGACGTGGCTTGAGCGTCCCGATAATGCGTACGCGACCATGAATCACGAAGCTATGTATTACGGCGCGCAAGCGCGTTGTCTTGAGCCCTTTGAGGGTGGCGCGGATGTCGATTTCCGCGATGATTATGAATTCTTCTTCGAGCTGGGCAAACGTCTTGGTCAGGAAGATAAATGGTGGGGCCCGAAGGTCGAAGGCATGCTTGATTTCCAGCTTGCGCCCATGGGCATGACCTATGATGATTTCTACAACAAGGTCAAGTACATGATCGGCCCCAGCGAATACGAAAAGTACAAGAAGGAAGGCTATAAGTTCCTGACTCCGACGGGTAAGGTGGAGCTGTATTCAACGGTTATCGAGCAGCTTGCAGAAAAGATGGATCGCGACTTCGATCCGCTGCCGAACTTCGAATATCCGGGTCTTTCCGTCGAAAAGCATCCTGAGTGGAAAGACGAGTATCCGCTTATCATGATTACCGGTGCGCGTTTCATGCCGTTTTATCATTCCGAGCATCGTCAACCGGGTCCCTATCGCGACTTGCATCCCGATCCGATTTTCGATCTCCATCCCGATACGGCTATGGAGCTCAACATTGCCGACGGTGATTGGTGTTGGATCGAAACGCATATGGGCCGCATTAAGCAACGCGCTCGTAAATCCTCGATTGTCGATCCGCGCGTCATCAACGTGCAGCACGACTGGTGGTTCCCCGAGCGGGAAGAAGCTTTGCCAACGCTGTTCGGAGCATTTGAGTCAAACGTCAATGTTTTGCTTGACGATGCCCCTGAAACGCTTGATCCGTTGATGGGTTCTTGGCAGCAGACCGGCGTTGCCGCTAAGGTTTATAAGTGCGAAGAGCAGTAGGTCCACTGTTCCTGTAATGCAGCTGCCCCCTTTCCTCGTGATTTCGGGCGAAGGGGGCAACGGGTGTCCGGCCGCTGTTTTGTGGAGTTGCATATCGATATGAAAGAGAGGAATGCCATGGCTTCTGATATCGAAAAGTTACAAGGAATTGATCCTGATGCTCTTGAAAAGATCAAAGCTGAAGGTATCAATACCGTTGAAGAGTTTTACGAGATTGCAAAATATGCGGATTCGCGTGCGGAGCTTTCCGAAAAGATAGGCGTAGATCCGTTTACGCTTGAAGCGTGGTCTGCAAATGCGGGTAATTTTATTCTTATGAGCAGCATGACATGGTAGGGAGGATCTATGTGCTTTCGTCCACCCTCCGCTGAAGGAGGACAAAGAGTTTGCCCCAGCTGTTATATGCTGGTGGTGCCTGATGCTGAAGGCAAGTGTCCCGAGTGCGGCGTGATTATGCAGCGCGACGACGATCTTCCCGCTTCCGGCACTCCTGCGCCAGCTGCCCCGAAGGCTCCCGGTGCACCTGCTGCGCCGATGGCCCCGAAGGCTCCCGGTGCTCCCTCGGCGCCTCCAAGACCGTAAGGCAGCAATTCCGTTTACGCCCCGTGGTGAAGAGCTGTCTGCTACGGGGCTCTTTTTTTCGCGCCGGTGGCGATCTGCGCTGTTTTTTACCAGCGGATAAGCCGTGTGGGAAAAAGTTGACGGGAAAAACGGTGATGGAGTCGCCGATGCAACGCCTTGAATTCGGCGACGGCGAGGGTTTTATGCCTGGTAATGCTCTCTGAGCTCATGTGCTTTTTCGTGTATCAAAAGAAACAGCGAGTCATGGATAACGTTTTCGAAGGGAACCATGGCATTGTTGGTTCGGCAGCCATCGACGCTCGAAAGCTTATCGATAATCTGGTAGAGGAATGCCTTTGTGTAGAACTCTGCCAAAAAATCGAGTTTCTTCAACTCGAGGTGTTTATCGCCAAGCATAAAGACGATATCTTTTTTCAGTTGTGGTTTATAAAGTTGCACCAGGTAGTTTCTTAAACAGGGTTCTTCGGTTCTTCTCAGCGTTTTTTTGTAGTAGTCGTGTCTCTGCTCGAGACAGCAGGCAAATGCTTCAAAAAAAGGAGCATGGTAGAGGTGTCGATTGTCTTTTTCGATGAAAACGTAGAATGCGTATTCCGGAAATGTTCCCGTATCTTCGTTTTCATACACAAGCTGGTGAGGGGGGAAGGTTTTTTGTAAAAAACAATCGAGGTCGTAACGAAATATCCACGTGATGAGGCATTCCCTGTCGGGAAAATGATAGTAAAACGTATTTCGATTTTTGTTCAATTTTTCGACAATGGTGGTGATAGTGATTTTTTCAAGAGGCATTTCTTCGGTTAAGGCAATAAATGTTTCTGCAAAAAGAAGCTTTGTTTCCAGAGATCTTTCTATCATTAATTCCTCCGACTACTTGGAAAAATGACCAATTTTCATTCTACCTCGCTCTTGCCATTCTGTCGTTAGGCAGAATAAAGAAAACGACCATTTCTTGCGTGCTTTGCTTGAGGCTTGTCGTTCAAACCAGACGAATGCACGACAGTGCCCATTTACTTGAGAAAATACGATTTCTATAATCTGGTTTGAAAGCTTTCTTATGTGCCTTGGTAAAAACAGAGAGATGTTCCTCCTCAATTGTTGCGGGCGGTAGCGTTCCGTCCAAATCGTTGGTTTCATGTGCTGCGCGATTACGTTACGTCATCATGATAGGAGTGTAAGGCTATGGCTACAAAGAAGAGTTCTTTGCCGTATTACCTCGTTGTCGCAACGGGTATTGCTCTGTGCATTGCTCCGTGCGCAATGCCGCTTAGTTGTGCGGGAATTTTCTACCCGTCAATTGTTAAGTACCTCGATGTCTCAAATGCGACGCTTGCCCTTTACATGACTGTTTTAGGGCTCTCCATCGCGGTTGCTCTGCCTTTTGCGGGCAAACTGATGGAAAAATACGATCTTCGCATTTTGCTTTCCGGGTCGGTAATCCTGATCGGGGGCACCCTTATTGCCATGTCGTTTTTCACCCAAGTATGGCATTGGTATATCGCCGGTGTTCCGCTGGGGATCGGCATTGCGTTTAACCTCTACCTGGCGGTGCCGACGTTGATCGGACGCTGGTTTAAAAAGCGGGTAGGCTTCTTTATCGGTTTGTGCATGGCGTTTACCGGGGTAGGGGGCATTATCTTCAACAGCATCGGGGGTATGCTGATCGCCAGCGGTCCCGAAGGATGGCGCCTTGGCTATCTGGTCTTTGGTATTGTCGCCCTCGTTGTCGCGCTTCCCTTTACGCTGTTTGCCATCAGGAATTTTCCGGCCGATAAGGGTTTGCTTCCCTATGGATCCGATGAGGTTTTGCAGGAAGGCGAAGCACCGGTTGCTCCCGTTATGACGGGTGTTTCCGCTTCAAAGGCGATGCGTACCGGTCCCTTCTTTGCGCTGGCTCTTTTTGCGGGACTCGCGACGTTGGCTACGGTGCTCTTCCAGTTTCTTCCGACCTACGCCATGACCTTTGCGGATACGGCTCCGGCCATTGCGGGCGCTGCGGCAGTGCTTGCTTCTTCGGTTATGCTCGGTCAGGCTCTCGGTAAGATATTTTTAGGAACCGTCAACGACAAGAGCGTCTATTACGGTCTTGCCATCGGAATTGTATGCGGCCTGATCGGTTTTGCTCTCATGTGGATTATCCCCTTCGGGCTCGTCGCTATCCTTCTTGCGGGAGGCTTCATCTTCGGAATTTTCTACGCGACGGCAACGGTGCAGGTTCCTCTGATGACCCGCAAGGTTTTCGGAACCCGCGAATACAGCAGTATCTATTCGCGCATCTCGACCGTCGCTGCCCTCTCTGCTGCGTTCGGAGCAACCATCTGGGGATTTCTTATTGATGTGTCGGGCTTCAATGTCGTGTTCGTCATTGCGATCGCCCTGATTGCCCTTGCGGGCGTTTTGGGAATATACGTGCTCAAAGCGGGCGAAAAGCTTGAGCATACTGAAAGTTAGGATTATCTATAGACTTTGCTCTGTGTGCGAGTAGGGGTTTGGCTCAAACGCAGTTCAATTAAGGCTGGGTTCAGATAAGGGGTGCTGATTGCTCTTATGTCTGAATCCAGCCTTTTCGCGTCAGTAATCAGATCGTTGCATATTGATATAGTTGAGCAGCTCGGAGCGCTTATGTATCTGCATTTTGTCATAGGTATGACGGATGTGGGTGTTGACGGTGTAGGGCGAAATAACGAGTTTTTTAGCGATGCCATCGGTTGAATACCCATGGGAGAGCAGGGTGAGTATTTCTGTTTCTCTTCCGGAGAGCTTAAACTCCCCAGCAATTTCTTGACAGGTCTTATCGAGGCTTGATGCTTCGGGTGGTGCTGAAGTGAGGGTGGCGATGCTGTATTCTTGTCGCACTAAGGGGATGATAAGGACGACGATGACGGCGATAAATGCCAGGGCGGTTTCTGGGGTAAAGGCAGCAGCAAAAGAGGGATTGTGCTCATAGACGATTGCAAGTGCGTTGCCAAGGGCAATTCCCCCACGAATACATCCTCCGCTAAATCCGAAAGCGATTGCGGGTGCAACATATCCTTTTGACGTTAAAATACCGAAATAGATCACCAATAAAACTTCAAAGATAGACGATACGGCAAGAGCCATAATGAACGCCGCAAAAAAGAACATGCTATCAGCTAAAAAGAGTGCAAAAGCTATTACGACAAACACCAGCAACCAGGGCATCATCTTAAAGATGTTGATCTTGTTTTTTGAGACAATGCAGACGGCAGCGATTGCGAGCATCAAAAAAGCGCCACCGACCACTCCGAAGGTAAAGCTTAAATCGGCGGTTGGGAGCACTTCCCAGGGAATGATTGCCACCAGGAAGTAACAGGCCGCCGCTGCGATAAAGGAAATAAAGGACACGATCCCGATGCTCTTGAGTCCTTCTTTGTTGGCACTTTTGGGTAGCAGGGGAGGAAGCGGGCGCGTTTTGTCATGCGCCGATTCGCTGAGCAGGAAAAATCCCGATACGATCGGCAGCGCTGCGACGAACAGAGCGGAAAGAACAACCGGCAAAAAGCTGGCAATCATCAGGGAACCGAGCAATACCAAACCAAAAACTGGTCCGATGTGGCTCATGGAGAAGTTTGCTTTAATGCATGCATAGTGTTCCCCCCATAAAATCCAAAGTATTGCTCCGGTAACTCCGAGGAGGGCGGCAAGGGCAAAGGAAACCGAGGGTACGGTGACGGCAAGGGGTAGCAGGGTTATGCCGAGCGATCCCAGACAGGTCACGATCGGTGCTGCCCAAAAAAGCCAGCGAAAGCGAGAAAGCACCTTTTTGCGCCCGAGTGCGGCGGGAATCAAGAAGAGGGCGATCACGGAAGATCCCAGGCAGATGAGCCAAGAGAAGGTAATGGTCTGTGCAAGGAGCGGGGTGTTGACAAAGGTGCGCGGTACAAACCAGAGAGAATAGTGCCACCCCAAAATGAGAGCGAAGCCAAGATATTTCATCGACGGATGCTCACGGAAGACGCCTTGCGGGTCTTCGACTGATTCTTGATCCAATTTTTTCATGGTACACATCCGTTCTTCATCGTGTGCGGGCGAGCCGTTATGAAGCGGGAAAAATTTGACGGTGAAACCACCTTTTTTCGTCGGTTGAGAAGGGGAAGAGGAATCCCTGTCGATATCGCTTTCGTTCTTGCGTGATTGATGAGGTGGACGAGCCGTCGTTGGTGATGCCGTGAATATATCACTAAAAAGTGAGCGGTGCCCTCGCAAAAAAATAAGTAATGAGGGTTTCACTGTTATTTCACGATGCAAAATCGACCGTTCGTCGCGCACAATGCACCCATCTTCAGTCGGTCCTTTGTAAGGGGTCTTACCGATAGCTGAAGGAGTTGTACCTCAGGAAAAAAAGGAGAATCAATGAGTGCATGCACGGTGAAGAGGGAGGGATCACGATGATGAAGATCTTGAAAGGCGAGAAAAAGGTGAGCGATCTTGGGAAGCTGCATAGGATTTTTATCCTCATCTTAGTCAGTGTTGGCAGTTCCACAATTTATGCACCGGCTTATTTAAAAGGTGTTTTCTATGACCCTTTGATGCAGGCTCTCGGGTGTAGCAACATGGAATTGGGTACGCTGCTTTCGGCCTACGCGATTACTGCCATGATTTGCTATGTTCCCGCAGGTATCTTAGCTGACAAAATTCGCTGTCGCACGCTTGCGTGGGTTGGCTTTGTCGGCACTGCGCTTTTGACCTTTGTATATGCGGCTTTGCCGTCCTATGAGATTTTGTTGGTCGTCTTTGTCGGTATGGGTATCACGTCTATTCTTATTTGGTGGGGCGTGCGTTTCAAGCTCGTACGTTTGATTTCTACCGAAGAAGAGTATCCAAAAAACATCGGTATGAGTTATGGCATTTATGGCGCCGGTGGACTTGTCGTCGGTTTTATCAACCTGGCAATCGTGAGTGCTCTTGCTGAAAACATGGGTTCGGCGGTCACCGTCCTTTTGGTATTTCTCGGTTCTTTGATTTTGCTTTTAGGTATTTTGTCCTTCTTTTTTATCCCGAAGTTCGAGGGTGAAATCAAGCAGGATGGTAGTTCTTTCAATTTGAATGAATTTGCCACTTCGCTTAAAACTCCCGTTGTGTGGATGGCGGCTGCTTCCATGTTCTTCGTATATTTCTTCTACACCGGCGTCACCTATACCACTCCGTATTTAACCGAAGTATTTGCAGCTCCGCTGGTAATCGTTTCGGCGGTCAGCGTCATTCGTACCTATGGCATCACGCTTATCTCCGGTCCGATTTTCGGTGCCATCGCCGCTCGGGTAAAGTCCCCTGCAATCACTATTGCGGGCGGCTCAATCGTTTGCGCCGTTGGCCTTGTTGCCTTTGGTATTCTTCCGACAGAATCGGGCATGGTTGTCGTTGCTGCAGCAATTATCGTGCTGCTCGGCTTTGTCGCAAACGGTGTGTTCGGCATCGTTTCCTCGCAGCTCACCGAAGGCAAAGTGCCTCTGACTGTTTTCGGCGCTGCCACCGGCATCGTCTCTGTCATTGGGTTTATGCCCGACACCTTTTCAAGTGCGTGGTTTGGTTCCATCATCGATGAAAAGGGTGCTGCTGCCTATCCTGAAATTTTTGCCATCATGGCGGGATCGGCCGTTATTGCCGCGGTGATTTCTGTTGGTCTTAAGCTCTACGTTAAGAAAAACAACGCGAAACTTGAAGCTATCGCTGCCATCGAGGCTGCCGCCGCGTTAGGAGAGGCCGCTACCGATCTCGAAGCGACACAGAGACCGGCTTAAGCTCTGGTCACCGGTTTGGTGCTAAAACGATATCCCCGCAGGTGAGATAGATGCATTGTGGTGCGGGGTATTTCAAAGAAGGGACATGGTGAAAGGCAATGAATAAGCTTGCTGTCTTATCGCGTTTGACTCCATCGATGCGAGCAGTACTTGAAAAGCAAAACGAGTTGGCAGGTGGCGGGCTTGCTACGGATGGCGGCTTTGAGGAAATGCGTGCCAGCTACCTTGCAGAACGCTTATTTTGGAACGAAGGAGGACCTCTCCTCCACGAAACTCGAGATGATGTGGTGGCGGGACCCTACGGTGATATTCCTGTTCGGTACTACGTTCCAACCGAGAAAGAAAATCTGCCCTGCATCATCTATGTTCACGGCGGTGGCTTCGTGGTGGGCAATCTCGATACCCACGATCGCATCATGCGTACGCTCGCCGCAAAGACGGGAGCTGTTGTTGTCGGCGTTGATTATCACCTGGCACCAGAGGCGAAATTTCCGAGTGCGGTCATTGAGTCTGCTACCGTCGCTGAGTACTTGCACGAGCAGGGCGCAACACAGGGAATTGCCGGCAACCACCTTTCGTTTGCCGGAGATTCAGGTGGAGCTCATTTGAGTTTGGCGGCAACACTGTATCTTCGCGATGAAAAGCATGACAGCTCTTATATTAAATCGCTCATTTTGTACTACGGGTGGTTTGGTCTCAAGGATTCCTCATCCATGCGGCTTTTGGGCGGTCAATGGGATGGCCTGACAAAGGCCGATTGGGATTACTACATGAATTGCTATTTTAGCGAGGCGGATGAAATGAATTCCCCTTACGCCGACTGCTTCAACGCTGACTTAACGCACGATATGCCGGCATGCTATATCGCTGCTGCAGAATTTGATCCGCTCAAAGACGATAGCATCACCCTTGCCGCCATCTTTGAAGAGTACGGCATTCCCTATAGATTCGAGTTATTTGAAGGCGTTATTCATGCCTTTCTTCATCACTCGCGGATGCTCGATGCCGCACGAGATGCCCTCGAGCATGGTGCGACGTTTTATCGAGAGCATCTCGAACGCTAAGGGGCATTTGTATCGGGTTTGATCTTTTCCGAAGGGAAGAAAGGCTTTGATCGGCCTGTCGCCTTCTTTCGGAAAAGGATTTTGTACCAAGTATTGCGGTGTGACTTTATAAAAGCGCATCGAAACGTACACGAAAGAGGAGGAATCACTATGGATTTCAGTTTAAATGACGATCAGGAACTCTTTGTTTCAAGTATCCGTGATCTTATGGAACGGGAGAATTGGGAATCGTATTTCGCCGAGTGCGATGCGACACACACGTATCCTGAACGCTGGACACACGCACTGTGCGAACTTGGTTTCGATTTGATCATGCTTCCCGAAGCGCGCGGCGGTCTCGACCTTGGCGTCGTAACGCTTATGGCGGCCTATGAAGAATTGGGACGCCTCGGTGCACCGACCTACGTGCTCTATCAGCTTCCCGGTTTTGAAACGATTTTGCGAGAGGGCAGCCCCGAGCAGATCGAAAAGGTCATGGCGTATGTCGGTACCGGCAAACAAATTTGGAATTCCGCGTGTACCGAACCGGGAGCTGGTTCCGACGTGGGCAGTTTGACGACGAACTACACTCGCCGTAACGGCAAGATTTATCTCAATGGCCACAAAACATTTATCACGAGTTCCGCAGGCGTTGCCTACCTGGTTGTTATGGCGCGCGATTCCGAAAACCCCGACGTGTTCACGGAATTTTTCGTTGACATGAAGCTTCCCGGAATAAAGCTTGAGCGTCTCGAGAAGCTCGGTCTGCGCATGGATAGCTGCTGCGAGGTGTATCTCGACGAAGTTGAACTGGAAGAAAAAGATATCTTCGGAACCGAAGGCAACGGTTTTCGTCGCGGTATCGGCGACTTCGATTTTGAGCGTTTCTTGGTTGGTGCCTGCGATTACGGGAGTGCTCTGTGCGCTTTCGAGGATGCTGCCAAATACGCCAACAAGCGTGAACAATTTGGTAAGACACTCGGTCGTTTTCAGCTCAATCAACTGAAAATCTGCACTATGGCCATCAAGATCGATGCCATGAAGAACATGCTTTACGAAACTGCTTGGTGCTATGACCAGGGAACAATGACATCCGCTCAGTCCGCCATGTGCAAGTTTTACTGCGCCAACGCCGCTTTTGAAGTGGTGGATGATGCCATGCAGATCATGGCGGGTGTGGCCGTTGTGGGGGATCATCGCGTTCAGCGTATTTGGCGTGACCTTCGCGTCGATCGCGTTTCCGGCGGAACCGATGAAATGATGATTTTGACGGTTGCAAAGGGAATTTTGAAGCGGTATCGCTAAGCCGCGCACCGATTGTTCTACTGACACTGAAAGGGGGCAAACGAACAAGTTGCCCCCTGAAGAAAAGGAGATTTCAAACATGGCAATCGAAACAAACAAGCCCGCCTTCGGCGTTCTCGACGGAGTCAAGGTTGTCTATTCCGCGGTTGAGCTTGCTGCCCCCAAGGCAGCTGATTTAATGGCTGACTGGGGTGCTGATGTTACGTGGATTGAAAACACGGGTGCAGGCGACACGATTCGAGACACCGCCTACATCAAACAAGCCGAGCGACGCAACCAGCGCTCCGTTGCGCTTAATTATTTTTCTGACGAAGGAAAAGAAATTCTTTTCAAGATGATCGAGGACGCAGACATCTTCCTCGAGGCAAGCAAGGGTGGCACCTACGCGCGCCACGGCGTAACGGATGAGGCGTTATGGGAGCGTAACCCCAAGCTGGTCATCGTGCATGTTTCCGGTTTTGGCCAAGAGGGCGAGCCCTCCATGGTCAAGCGTGCCGCTTACGATCTGACCGTTATGGCATACAGCGGTTATATGAGCCAGAACGGCACCAAGGATCAGCCTATGAATCCGGGGCCGTATGCGGGTGACTATTTCAATACGCTCATGATAGCCAGTTCCGCGCTCGGTGCTTTGTATAAGGCCGAAAAGACCGGCCAGGGCGAAAGTATTGATGTGGCTATGTTTGAGACGATGCTTTCAATCGGCCAGTACTATCTGGTTGATTATCTCAATGAGGGCGTTTTGTGGCCGCGTCCGGGTGCTCGCAATCAAAACCTTTGCGGTATTGGTGAATATAAGTGCACCGATGGTTTTGTCGGCCTTTGCCTGTATGGCGTCGATCAAAACAAGTACCTGCTTGAAGCTATCGGGCTTGGTCACTTATGGGGTACCGAAGAGATTCCGGATGACACTTCCGGTCTTTGGCTTTCCGGTATCCACGCTCCCGCGATCGAAGCAGCTCTTGATGCGTATTGCTTAGCTCGTAGCAAGCACGAAATCGAAGATGATTTTTCTGCGCATCGCATTGCAGCTCAGATTGTCATGGATATTCCCGACCTCGTTGAAGAGGAGCACCTCAAGGCGCGCAACGTGTGGCTTGATTGGGAAACTGCTGACGGCACGACGTTTAAGGGCCTCAATGTGTTTCCGAAGTTCAAGAACAATCCCGGTCAGGTATGGCGTCCGATGCCGCATCAGGGTGGAGATACCGTCGATGTGCTGAGCAGGCTTGGCTATACCGCTGAACAGATCAAAGATCTTGCGGCGCAAGGCGTTGTCAAGGTGGGTAACGAGACGCGGTGTGCGGGTATCTGATCCGCTTTGATAATGCGTGTTTGTGCAGGTGGTGACTGGTGTGCAGCACCTTTCTGACCAGACATTTGTGATTGGTCGCGGTTTGTGTGATAGGTGAAAGGATACGGGGAGGCTTGTGAGATGACCGATATCGTAGGAAATGAAACGTTGCGAAGTCTATGGGATGACCTTGCGCTCACTCGCGCCACTAAGACGTTTCTTATATTTCAGGGTCGTCAGGGCTCCGTTTGCGAGTTCACCTATCGCGAGTTCAATGATGAAATCAATAAGACGGCTAATCTCTTTCTTTCTCTGGGTATATGCAAGGATGAAAAAGTGGCCGTACAATTGCACGCTTCTCCCGAATTCATGATGTGTCTTTTCGGTCTTGCTAAAATCGGAGCGGTAATGGTTCCGATGAACGAGCAGTATTTACGGGAAGAATGTGAATACGTTTTAAATAAATGCGATGCGACAATCGCGGTTATCGAGCCGGAATATCTTGCATTATATCAAGATATTCAAGCGCAGAATGGTTTTCTTCCCAAAGGAATTTTGCTTGCTCGCGCGAAAGATCACCAGACAAATGTCAGGGATTTTGCGGGAATGAGACAGGTTCAACCAACCGTCTTGCGCGAGGTTCGGCCCCTTTGTTCTGATGATGTTGTCGAAATAATCTTTACTTCCGGAACGACCTCGCGTCCGAAAGGTGTCGTAGTGACACATTGCAACGTGCTGTATGCGGGTATGTATGGCGATTGGGAGATATCGCTGACTGCCCAAGATCGTCTCCTCACCACGATGCCCGCCTGCCATTCCAACTTTCAATTGGCGGCTCTGGCGCCGGTGATCTGTGCTGGAGCCACCATGATTGTGATTGAGAAGTACAGTGCCAAGCGGTTTTGGCAGCAAATCTGCGAGTATCGTGCCACGGTGACACAGTGCGTGGCAATGATGTTGCGCACCCTGCTGATGCAGCCAAAGTCTTCTACGGAAAAAAACCATTGCTTGCGTGATGTCTTGTACTTTATGCCGATCTCCGATGAAGAAAAGCAGGCGTTTGAGAAACGCTTTGACGTGCGGATAATGAACACGTATGGGTCGACGGAGTCGCTTGTGTGGGTTTTGACCGATCCGCCAAGCGGTGCGCGCAAGTGGCCGTCAGTGGGAAGGGTGGGGTTGTCGTGTGAGGTGAAAATCGTCGATGATGCCGGCTGCGAGGTTGCGCCTTATGTAATCGGGGAAATCGTCGTTCGGGGCACCTCTGGTCGTACTATCATGAAAGAATACTACCGCGATCCCGAAGCAACTGCTCGCATCATCACGCCTGAAGGATGGATGCATACCGGAGACAAAGGGTATGTCGATGCGTGTGGGTGGTTCTATTTTATCGATCGCAAAGTCAACATGATCAAGCGTTCTGGCGAAAACATCTCCACAACCGAACTCGAAAATGTGCTTGCCACCCACCCAAAAATTGCTGAAGCGGCGGTTATTGGCGTGTTTGATCCCGTGCGGGATCAGGCGGTCAAAGCATTTGTCCTACCCGTTCAGGGTGAAACTATACACGCACGAGAAGTGCTTGCGTACTGTGCTGAACATATGGCCGCTTTCAAGGTGCCCTCATTTGTTGAGATCGTTGAAAGTTTTCCCCATACCTGCAGCATGAAGATAGAAAAGAAATTTCTGAAATAGCGCTCATGCGCTGCTTGCGGCGATTGTTGCCGCTTCATTCAAAGGTGCACAGACACCCGTAAGGCCGTCGTGCGCCGCCAAGAAAGGAACATTATTATGACTATCAGCACCGATATTGTCGGTAAAGAATTTGGACCGTTTGTTCGCGAATATACGTTTAAGGATCTTGAAATTTGCGCGCTTGGCTGCGGAGCTGCCTTCGACGGCAAGACCGACCTCGAGTATGTCAACGAAAAGGACGCTCACCATCCCGACCTCAAAGTGCTTCCGATCTTCGGCGTACCGCTGACGGTGAACGAAGAGATGACCACAACGCTTGATTATGGCTATGACTACGCCGGATCACTGCATTACGGTTTTGAAATCAAATTCCACGCGCCGTTCAAGATGTCTGACCGCGTTGAAACTTTCGTTACCCAAGATGCGCTCTACGATCGCGGCGAAGGTCGCGGCAGCCTTTCGTGCCAGACCGGCCGTTCCTTCAGTTCCGATGGCACGCTTTTGTGCACGACCGAAACCTGGGATTGCTGCATCTATGATGGCGGCTGGGGCGGAGAAAAAGCTCCCAAGGATATCGTTGAAATCCCCGAGCGCTCAGCCGATGCAACGGTTGATGAGCTCTTCCCGCTCAATCAGCCGCTGATCTATCGACTTATGGGGGACTGGCATCAGCAGCATATCGACTGGTCTTATACCGAGCAGACAGGGCTCGATCGTCCCATTGCTCATGCCATCAGCTATGCAGGCATCGTCATGCGCCACGCTATCGCTACGTATTTCCCCGGTGAGCCCGAACGAATGACGCGCTTCAAGACGCGCGTAACTTCCCCGCTTATTCCTGGTACTCAGCTGCGCACCGAGATGTGGAAGGTTGGAGAAAAAGAGATTCGTTTTCGTCTGGTCGATGCTAACTACGAAGAAACTTCAGCTAAACCGCACTTGAATTACGGCATTATCGAATGGGATTAGGATCTGACTGTTTTTGAGTGTTACCGCAGATGGGAATGTATTATTATTCCCATCTGCGCTCTGGGATTATGTGTCGGCGACGAGGTTTCGATGAGGGTGAAACCCCGCCGCAGAAACATAGGACAAGAGGTAGGGAAGGTGTGGGTGCATGGTAGAAGATCTTAAGAGCGTGACGCAAGTGATCAGTCCTCCGAGGGGGGACGTTTGTTCTGAAATCGGGCCGCTTGAAGATGTGGCGGGTTTGAAATCCAAGCACGTTTTGAAAAAAACGCTTGACGATGTGGTGATGACACCCTTTTTGCGAAAAATTACCTTCTTTTCAAGTGGTGGGTCTTTTCTTGATGGTTACGTACTCTCTTTGATCGGGGTAGCTCTTACCCAAATCATTCCGAAGTTTCATTTAAATAGTGGATGGAGTGCAGCTATTGGTGCTGCCGTTTTGCTGGGTATCTTCGTGGGCACCATCGTGGGCGGGTATTTAACCGACCGTATCGGGCGTAAGAAGATGTTCATCATCGACGTGATCGCCATCGGAGTTTTTTCTCTTTTAAGCGTTTTTTGCTCAACGCCCCTCGAGCTGGTTGCTGCGCGTTTCTTTATCGGAGTTTTTATTGGAGCCGATTATCCTATAGCGACCTCGCTCATCGCTGAGTTTACTCCCAAACAGCATCGAGCTATCTCTATGGGTATGGTTTCTGCGGCGTGGTATCTTGGGGCTACGGTTGCTGCCGTGGTGGGTTATGCCCTGTACGGGCTTGAAAATGGATGGCAATGGATGCTTGGTAGTGCCGTTGTTCCCTGTATGTTTCTTCTCGTTGGGCGCCGCGATATCCCCGAGTCTCCGATGTGGCTTGCGCAAAAAGGACGAACTGCTGAAGCTGAAGAAATCACCCGTCGGGTATTTGGAGATGATGTTGAAATTGAAATGGAAGATCCGGGAGAAAAGACGCGCTTCAGGAAGATATTTGAAAAAGGCTATCTCAGGCGCATCATTTTTCTGGGTATTTTAATTTTATGCCAAGTTGTTCCGATGTATGCGATCTATACGTTTGGACCTGAGATCATGACGGCGTTCGGTCTCGGGCAGGGACGCGAAGCGATTTTAGGGGAAAGTACCGTAAGCCTGTTTTTCCTGATTGGATCGATTCCTGCGATGTTTTGGCTCAACTCGATCGGTCGCCGTCCTTTGTTGATTGTGAGCTTGGCCTTGATGGCGGCTGGATTGCTTGTCTTGGGTTTTTTCCCGAATGCGCCGGTGTGGGTCATTATCGCAGCATTTGGTCTCTATGCATTTTTTAGTGGTGGACCGGGTATCTTGCAGTGGCTTTATCCCAATGAGCTTTTTCCAACGGAAGTGCGCGCAACGGCGGTCGGTATCGCCATCGCGTTTTCGCGCGTCGGTACGATTGTTGCCACGTATGCCACCCCGCTTTTTCTTGCAGCTTACGGAATTGGGCCAACGATGTTGGTGGCTGCAGGTTTGGTGCTGTTCGGGCTGGTGCTCTCGATAGTGATGGCTCCTGAAACGAAGGGGAAGTCACTCATTGAAACGAGCTCGCTCACGCACGCTTCATGCGCCGCTTCGGTTGGGGTGAGAAAACCTCCGAGGCGCAGCCGGTAAAAGTACCTAACTTCCGAAAGTGACAGGGAGGGTGTTTTGCGAAGGGCGACGTTTTCTTCTTCTTACCTGCCAAATCAGCCATAGTTAAATAATAAGTATTGGAGCTTTCGTTGCATTCTTGCGATGGAAAAACCTTCTGGGCGCGGCACAGTGTTGGTAGTGCATTTGCGAGCTTGTTCGGTGTTGGTATGCGTCGAACAAGCTCGGTATCTACCTCGACAGCATAAGAAGGGAAAGATCTCAATGAAAATCGTTGTTTCTCTCAAGGTTGTTTCTGATGATCAGGACATCCAAGTAGCAGGTGATGGCAGCCTTGATTTTTCCAAGGCACATCGCGTTGTTTCTCCGTATGATTTAAACGCTATGGAAGCTGCGGCTCAGATGGCTGCCGCAGCAGCAGAATCTTGCGTTATCGGTATGACCGTGGGTGCCGCCGCCATCAATGACTCCAAATTAAAGAAAAATATTCTTGCGCGCGGTATCGATGAGCTCTACATGACCGCCGACGACGCGTGTGCCGATCTCGATTCTCGTGCAACCGCCGAAGCTCTGGCGGCGCTCGTCGCTCAGATCGGCGACTTTGACGTCATCGTATGCGGTGACGGTTCTGCTGACAATTACGCTCAGCAGGTTGATGTTCAACTTGCCGCAAAACTGGATTTACCCATCGTCACTGCCGTGACGAAAATCACCCTGCACGATGATTTTCTTGAAGTTGAGCGCCTGCTCGAAGACGTTGTCGAAACCGTTTCCGTGCCGATGCCTGCAATCCTTACGGTTTCTCCTGACAGTGCTGTGCCTCGCATTCCCGGTATGAAAGATATTCTTGCTGCCGGCAAAAAGCCGTTGAAGGTAGTTGCCGCACAGGATTGCTTTGCCGCCACGGTGGAAACGCTTTCGTGTACAGCACCCAAGCAAACTGACCGTAAACTGAAAATGTTCGATGCAAGCGAAGATGGCGCTCTCGAGAGCTTTGCTGCCGCCATTAAAGCTGCTCTTTAAAGGAAAGGTGACCTTATAATGAAAGCTTTTGTTTTAGCTGAACGCGCCGATGCCGCTGTGAGCCTGTGTGCTGGTGCTCGCACAATCGCCGATGAGGTTGTTTTTGTGGCGATTGGTGATATGTCGGTTCCTGAGCAGATCGCTGATACTATCGCGCATATCACGTTGCCTGAAGGTTCTCTTTATGAAGACGCTGCCGGGGTGGTTATCGCTTTTTTCGACGCGGTATCGCCGGAGGTTATTTTTGTTGAGCCGACTCGTCGCCTGAAGATTATTGCCGGCAGATTGGCCGCCCATGCGGGTGCGTCGACCATTACCGATGTGATCGAGTTTGATGGTGTTGCCGCAACGAACCGATATTTTGGCGGTATTGCCCACAAGACACAAAAAGCGCTTGGCACGGCTGTCTACACGGTCTTTGCCGATGTTTTTACCGATTGCGTTTCTTCTGGGGCGAATACGGTTGCCGAGCTTGATTGGATCGAGCCAGCCCATCCGCTCACCCTGCTTTCTTCTCGGCCCCTCGAAAAAAGTGGTGTCGATTTATTTAAAGCTGATGCGGTTGTTGCTGCGGGCCGTGGTTTCGCTCAAAAGGAAGACCTTGCTTTGGCTCGCGCCTTGTGCGATGCAATCGGTGCTGGCCTTGGCTGTTCACGTCCTTTGACCGAAGGGGTTGACTGGCTTCCTTCTGAAGTTTATATCGGCGTATCCGGTTTAATGCTTTCGCCGAAGGTGTATATCGGTGTCGGTATCTCTGGCCAGATGCAGCATATGGTTGGTTGCAATCGCGCAACGACTCTGTTTGCCATCAATAAGGACAAGAATGCCCCCATCTTCAAGCAGTGCGATTACGGTTTGGTGGGCGACCTTAAAACCGTGCTGCCCGCATTGACCGCGGTGCTCTAGAAAGAGGTAATCATGGCAGATTTTGATGCGATCGTTGTCGGTTCTGGTTGTGCTGGTTCGGTTGCGGCCTACGAGTTGGCGCGCGCCGGCAAATCCGTGCTGGTGATTGAGCGTGGAAACAGTGCCGGTGCGAAAAACATGACCGGTGGGCGGATCTATTCGCACTCGTTAAAAAAAGTATTTCCTGATTTTGAGATACATGCTCCCCTTGAACGTAAAATAACGCACGAGCGTATCTCGATGCTATCTCCCGATGCGAACTGCACCGTTGATTTCACTTCGGCAGCGATGAATGAAACGGGTAAGGATTCCTACACCGTCTTGCGTGCCGTGTTTGACCCGTGGCTGGCGCAACAGGCCGAAGACGCAGGAGCCGAATATATTTACGGTATCGCCGTAGAGGATCTGATCGAACAAGACGGCAAAATTATTGGTGTTATGGCAGGCGAAGACGAAATTACCGCTGATGTTGTCGTGCTGTGCGATGGGGTGAATTCTCTTTTGACCGAAAAGGCTGTCGGTTTTAAGCGTCCCGCTGCGTCTGCTTTGGCTGTCGGAATCAAGCAGATTATCGAACTTCCCGAAAGGGTCATCGACGATCGCTTGCTGTGTGCGCAAGGCGAAGGTGCCGCCTGGTTGTTTGCAGGGGACGCAACCTGTGGTCATGTTGGCGGCGGCTTTATGTATACGAATAAAGCGTCTATCTCATTGGGCCTGGTGGCGACGATTTCCGATGCGGCAACATCTGACATTCCGGTGTATCAGATGCTCGAGAACTTCAAAGCCCATCCGGCCGTAGCGCCGCTTATCCGTGGTGGTCGCGTACTTGAACATTCTGGCCACATGGTTCCTGAAGGGGGTCTTGATATGATGTGTGACCTGGTCGGTGACGGTGTCATGGTGGCCGGCGAGTCGGCTATGATGTGCGTCAATCTCGGATACCTGGTGCGGGGTATGGACTATGCGATCGCGGCCGGTATGCATGCGGGGCAGTGTGCCGCCCGCGCGCTTGATGCAGGGGATACCTCGAAGGCGGGATTGCAGTGCTATGTCGATGCGCTCAATGAGAGTTTCGTACTCAAGGATCTCAAGCAATTTCGCCGTTTTCCGCACTTTATGGAATCGACTCCGCGTATGTTTAATGAATATCCTGCTCTGGTGCGTGACGTTATGAATGAGATGTTCGTTGTCGACGGCCAACCGGTTAAGCCGCTTAAGAAGTCGATTATGCCCCTCGTGAAAAACATTGGCATGATGAACCTTTTGAAAGATGTAAGAGGAGGCATGAAGGCCTTATGAATATCTTAAAGCCAATAACGGTCAATGTTGATGAATTTTTAGCACTCAACAAATATAACGTCGATGAGGAACACGCCCATATCGAACTTGCTGAAGACCTCGATACTGCAGAGTTTATGAAGCTTGTTCGAGTGTGTCCTGCAGCTCTTTACAAAATTGATGAGGATGGTGTCAAATCCTTCGATTATGCGGGATGTCTTGAGTGTGGTACGTGTCGGATCATCTGCGGTGACACCATTATTAAGAAATGGGAAAATCCGCAGCCAACGATGGGTGTTGAGTATCGCTTTGGGTAGACGCTTTGCCGTTGTCTGTTCGTGCACCATGTTTCTTTTAATTTAATTGTGAACCTTAAAACCTCGCGCGTTGTATGCAAATACCAACGCGTGAGGTTTTTTTGTCTCGCTGTGTTTTAGTGTCGTTTTGAAGCGATCTGAGCGATATCGTGCTTTAGCTGCGTGATTGAGCCGGTTTAAGAGGGATTTGACCTGCCGTTTTTTTCGGGGCCTTTCATGGTGACGGACTATTTTTTCCCGGGGAAGGAGTTGCCCTTTTATCGGTAGGGTATTCGTGGTACTGTTAGCAAAGAAATGTGTACTTGCGAGACCGGATATAGTGCAAAAAGGAGGATTTCTTATGGACTTTCTGCTGATGAATAAGAAATTTTCCGTAAAAAACATCCGCTCTTACATGCTTGCGGGTTTACTTTTTTGCGTTGTTACCCTCCTGGTAGGAATCGCTTGTTTTCAATACTATCTTCAGCTGCAGGATACGGTTAAAACCGAGGCCGGCGGTTATATGATGGAAATCTCGAAACAGATCGGTACCAACGCAAGCAAAACTATCGACGATAATTTTTCGGTATTGAGCACGGTGGCAGCCGTGTTGGAAGATCCTCGGATCAATACGTATGCGCAACTGCAATCCTTGATCAATCGACAGCGAAATTTGTGGCATTATGAAAAGATGCTGCTCATTGATTCTTCCGGTGTTGCCTATGATGACCAGGGGAAAACCGTTGTCCTGGAAAACACCGAATGCGTGCGTAATGCGGTGATCAATCGAGTTCCTTCTTTGACTACGTCACAGGTTATCGCGGGTCAAGAAAGCGTCGTGTTCGCCATCCCGCTTAATGATGTCGTGATCGAAGGAAAGACGATGCTCGCGTTGGCGACAAGTTATGATTCGGCCACCTTTGATACGCTGCTGTCTATGACGGCTTTTGAGGGGCAGGGGTATGCTCACATCGTTCGTGGAGACGGCAGCGTGGTTATCAGGTCGAGTTCTCCGAATGCGCTTGAAACCGGCTATAACATCTTAAACTCCCTTTCCAGCGCTACGCTGATAGGTAAGAAGAGCTGGGATGATGTCAAGGCGGATATCGCGTCGGGCGGCAACGGCCAAATAGAGTTTTCCATGGGTTCTGAGCGTGAATATATGACCTACTTACCTCTTGCTACGCAGGGGTGGAGTCTTTTGACGTTTGTGCCCGTTTCCGCAGTCAACGCCAAGTCGAATATTTTGATGAATATTACGCTGTTGCTGTGCGGCTCGATCGCCCTTTCTTTTTCTCTTTTGACGGTGTTTTTGGTGTTGACGTTTTATCGAAGCAGAAAAAAACTCGAGCGTATTGCCTATGTTGATTCCGTTACGGGAGGAAACACCATTGAGCGGTTCTACGAGCTGGCGAATGCCTGCTTGAAAGCTGCCGACAAGGATCGTCACGCGCTGATCTATGTCAACATCGAGAAGTTCAAATTGCTCAACGAGCAGTTTGGTAAGGATGCTTGTGATGAAATCTTGCGCAGTATCGAATGCGGCATCAGTTCAGATTTAGGAAAACATGAGTGCGTTGGTCGTCAAGCTGCCGATAATTTCTGTGTGCTGGTGCGCTATGAAACCGAAGATTTGATGGCGCATCGTTTCGAGGCGTGGTGTGAAAACGCTGAACGGACCATGGAAGAAAATGGGTTTTCCTGGGTGCCTCTGACGATGGGATTTGGTGTTTTCCTGATAGAGGATACCTCCATGCCGTTTACTTACATGATTGATCGGGCGAAGCTTGCTTTGTCGGAAGCCTCGAGTGTCTTTCAGGGCAAGATGCGCTATGCGCTCTACGACGAAGCTATTCGTCGCTTGATCGTGCGGGAAAAAGAGCTTGAAGATATGATGGAGCCCGCTTTGGCGCAGGGGGAGTTTCAGGTATATCTGCAGCCAAAATACGACGTGCAAACAGAACTGGTTTCAGGTGCGGAGGCATTGGTCCGCTGGGAGAGCGCCTCGGAGGGGATGCTTTTTCCCGATGAGTTTATTCCGCTGTTCGAAAAGAACGGGTTTATCATCGAGCTTGATTTTTGGGTGTTTGAGGTGGTTTGCAAAACGCTCCGTTCGTGGATCGATGCGGGGATTGAACCGGTCAAGGTGTCGGTTAACTGTTCTCGTATGCACTTGCGAGATACCGATTTTATCGCCCGCTATCAGGCTCTTGCCGACCGCTACGATGTTCCGAGACGCTATCTTGAAATCGAGTTGACGGAAAACACTGTTTTCGAAGACGTTGAGCATCTTTCTCAGATTATCGGTGAGATCCGTGCCCAGGGATTTGGGTGTTCCATGGATGATTTCGGCAGTGGTTATTCTTCGCTCAATCTCATTCAGGATATTCCGGTTGATACCTTAAAGCTCGATAAGGTCTTTTTCAAAAAGAGCGCTATCGGTACCGAGCGCAGTGAAGCGGTTATCGAAAGTATTATTTCTATGTCGAAAGCTCTCTGTATGGAAACGGTTGCCGAAGGCATAGAGGAGCGTTTCCAAGTTGACCTGCTCAAACGGTTGCACTGCGACTACGCTCAGGGGTATTTCTTTGCTCGTCCTCTGCCTATCGTTCAGTTTGAACAGCTGGTATTCAAGCGACAGATCAATGATGCTGCGTCTGATCGGAAGGGGTGATTTTTGATGGTTTCTTTTCTG
This sequence comes from Raoultibacter sp., assembly GCA_036651575.1. GTDB lineage: Bacteria > Actinomycetota > Coriobacteriia > Coriobacteriales > Eggerthellaceae > JAVWGW01. Next base: position 53,820 of record JAVVXN010000002.1, read on the forward strand.
AAACGTCACGTGTCTGCGTTTTGTATCGCACTTCTCGTTTGCGGTGGGGGATTTGCGGCGATGGGGCTGATGTCGTGTGGCTCAGCGGCACCGGCAGGCACGGCTTCTGATGACATCGTGACGCAGACGGTGTCCGATCCCGACAAAATACCGGTGACCATGTTGGTGAAAAATGCCTTTTCGCTCGATGCCTTCGAGAAAAGCGCGGAAGAAAAATTTCCCCAACTCGATATCATTCAGGTAGGTAATTTTACTTCCGATATGGGAACGGATGAATACGAAGCGCGTCTTAAGAACGGTGATTTGACCGATATTGTGATGACGTGGCCTTTGGATGTTGGCGACGAGTATTGGAAAGATCAGCTGCTCGATTTGTCGGCTTTACCCATGACGGGTAAATACACCACGACGATGCTCGATGATATTTCCCAGGATGGTCAACTGTTCTATCTGCCCGGGCCTTCGCAGGTGCGGGGTATTGTATACAACAAAACCCTGTTCAGCGAAAAGGGTTGGGAAGTGCCGCAGGATTTTGATGGTTTTATCGAGTTGTGTCAAACCATCGAGCGTGATGGCATCCGCTCGCTACAGCTCGGTCTCGGAAACGAAGAAGTGCTTGATACCGCCTTTGTTGGCTATGGCTATAAGAGCGCTTTTAGCACGCCCGAAAACGCGCAGTGGCGCGCGGCTTACGATGAGGGGGTCGGCAGCTTTGCCGACAACTGCTTACCTGCCCTGCAGACATTTCAAACACTCATTGATGAGGGCGTTCTCAAGCCAGCTGATCTGGATATCACCTATGCCGATCGTGAGTACCTGTTGTTTTCTCGGCAGTGTGCCATGGTGGAAGATTCAGTGCTCATGACCCACATGGGAAACGAAAAAACCGGGACAACCGACGAGTTTGCCTTGATGCCCTTTTTCAATCCGGGAACCAACGGCGATTGGGCTCGCTTGTATCCTGTGTGCTATGTTGGCGCGAATAAAAATCTTGCCGAATCCGACGACAAGCACAAGCACAATCTCGTGATGCAGCTGTTGGAATATATCAGTACTCCCGAGGGGCAAGTGGCTCTGATCGGTGACAACGGAACGATGATTTCGAGTTTGAAAGGGGTTGCAGCCCCGAATGTCCCTGAAATAGAGGCGCTGTCTCAGACGCTTGATCAGGGGCGTTCTGCGGTTTTCCCGGTGCTTAAACGCTCACAAGAAGCTTTGCGTACCGGCTTGTCCGGGATGGTGGATGGCTCTCTGGCAGCCGACGACGTGGTTGCTTTAGTGGATGCGCAAAACGGCGCACCACCAACACCGCCGCGTTTCCCGTCGCTTGGCAGCGCAACAGCTGATTTCACCCTCCTTGAGACGGGAAATTTTATTACCGACGCGATGCGCGCTAAAACGGGGTGCGATGTTGCTCTTTTTCTCGACAACGGGAAAGACGGTAAAACTAACGGCAAGGGTGTGAGCGCGCGTTTTTACCACGGAGAATTGACCGATGTCGATATCAAACGGGTATATCCCGATGTGAGACGCGGTGAAACGGGCGAAATTTGGAAAGTTACCATGTCGGGTGATGATCTGCTCAAAACCCTTGAGTATGCGATTCCTGTTGATCATGACCAGACCGGTTGGTTCTACTATTTTTCGGGATTACAAATGGAATACGCGCCCGCCGCTGATCCGGGTACCCGGATCCATTCGATTCAGGACAAAGAGGGCAAGGCGATCGATCGTCAGAAGACGTACTCCATCGCAGTTATGGATGACAGCGTGCCCGCTGAGTACGTACGGTCATGCGAAAAAACCGGCATCTTTATCCCGGAGTTACTCAGAGATGAGATCGGGGAACGTCACAGCATCACACCCAGCGGTGATGGGCGATTTGTCGTTGCGCAGCCCTGAGATCCTCGTCACCGAAAGAATGCCCGGTGCGACTTGACAGTGGCGAGGTCGTTCTTCTACTCTAACACCTAGAGTATGCAGCGCATACGAAGGGGCGCACCACCACGGGTGCGGCTTTCTTCGTATGCGCTTTTTTATTGGCTCACCACCCGAAGAACGCACTTCTCATGCGTCAGCGAGGTGGTGAGTTTTTTGCGTGATTGGTGTTGAAGGGAGTTTACGTATGATGATTAACGGGGTGTTTTGCGAGGGCGTTGAAAAGATGACCCTTGCCGCATTTATCGAGGATAGGGGATATGACCGCGCACGGGTGGCTTGCGAGCTCAATGGCGCTATCGTGTCGCGCTCCCGATACGATACGTGCATGCTTGCCGATGTCGATCGTCTTGAAATCGTCCATTTCGTGGGGGGTGGCTGATATGGAGTTGTCGCAGGGGGATTTTCGGGAGGCTTTAATGCGACGGGTGTCGCAGGAGTCCTACGAAAAACTCCGTGCGGCGCGAGTGGGCATCGCGGGGCTCGGTGGTCTCGGTTCGCATATCGCGGTGTCGTTGGCTCGGTGTGGTATCGGTTCACTACACCTGGTCGATTTTGATCGAGTTGATATGAGTAATCTTAATCGTCAGCACTATTTCATATCCCATCTCGGTCGCTTCAAGACAGAAGCCCTTGCCGACCAGCTTTGGCAAATCAATCCCTCTCTGAAATTGACATGCGATAACGTGGTTGTCACCGCAGGCAATGCGACCGATATTTTTGCGCATGACCCGCTGGTGTGTGAGGCTTTCGATCGCCCCGAAAGCAAGGCGTTACTGGTCAATGTGCTGCTCGAGCACGATGCTCGTGTCCGTGTCGTTGCGTCTTCGGGCATGGCTGGCACGGGGCCAGCAAACGATATCCGCACGCGGCGTCTGGGAAGTCGCTTGTATATTTGCGGTGATGAAATGAGTGCTGTTGCCGATGATGAACCCTTGTTTGCCCCTCGGGTCGCTTTATGTGCGGGGCATCAAGCGCAGCAGATTATACGGTTGGTTTTGGAAGAAGAATAATCGAAGGGAACTATGATGGATATCGCTCAGGATACCTGGTCACTTGCTGGCCACGTGTTTACGTCCCGCTTCATTTTAGGATCGGGAAAATATAGTCTTAATCTTGTTGATGCTGCCGTGCGCTGCGCGGGAGCTGAAATCATCACGTTGGCTCTTCGGCGCGTCAATACCGCGCAGGATGACAATATTATGTCGGCGATTCCGGAGCAGGTGACGCTTTTGCCGAACACTTCAGGGGCGCGTAGCGCCGAAGAAGCGGTTCGTATTGCGCGGTTGGCGCGTGAGCTGGGGTGTGGTGATTTCATAAAAATCGAGGTCATTCATGACTCAAAATATCTGTTGCCCGACAATCATGAAACGGTGCTTGCGACAAAGATTTTGGCAGACGAGGGTTTTGTCGTGCTGCCCTATATGTATCCCGATCTCAACACCGCGCGTGCATTGGTCGAGGCGGGGGCGGCTGCGGTCATGCCTCTGGCAGCGCCTATCGGGTCGAATAAGGGTTTGTGTACCCGAGACTTTATTCAAATTCTCATCGATGAAATCGACGTGCCGGTCATCGTCGATGCGGGTATCGGCGCGCCTTCCCAGGCTTGTGAAGCGATGGAGATGGGCGCGACAGCCATCATGGCGAATACCGCAATTGCAACCGCGGGCGATGTCGCTGCCATGGCAAAAGCATTTAGAAGCGCCATCGAAGGTGGTCGTACAGCGTATAGGGCGGGCCTTGGCCGCGTCAGTGATAAAGCCTGTGCATCATCTCCTTTGACCGGGTTTTTAGCGGAAGAGGAGGCTTAAAAATTATGATGGTGAGCAAAATGGGTCCTGAGGGCTGCTTGGGTGGGGTCGCCTCGGCGGATGATTTGCCGTCGGGGTGCGATGTGCAGCGAGATATCGATACCGCTCGTGCGATCGACCACCTGCGCTACCTGCCCGATATGGAGCGTATCGAGTCTGACGTGATGGATACCGTGATCGCCAGGATGAACGACTACGATTACGATCGGTATGGTTCAGAAGATGTTGTTGCGGCTCTCAAAGCCAACGTGCGCACTCCCCAGCATTTTGCTGCACTGCTTTCGCCGGCGGCCGAGTTTTTTTTGGAGGAAATGGCACAGGCGGCGCGTCTCGAAAAGCGTCGTTTTTTTGGGGACACCGTGTATATGTTCACGCCGATTTATCTTTCGAACTACTGCGATAACTACTGCATTTATTGCGGATTTAATTGCCACAACGATATTCGACGGGCCAAACTTGAAGGGGAGGCAATCGAGCGTGAGATGGCTGCCATTGCAGCGACGGGTTTGGAGGAAATTCTGATTTTAACGGGGGAAAGCCGCAGTGCTTCTGATGTTGCCTACATCGGTGAAGCGTGTAAAATCGCGCGGCGCCACTTTAAAACCATCGGTATCGAAGTGTATCCAATGGATACAAATGAGTACGCTTACCTGCGAAAATGTGGCGTTGATTACGTGACGGTATTTCAGGAAACCTATAATTGCGATAAGTATGAAAAGTTGCACCGCGCGGGACGCAAGCGTGTTTTTCCCTATCGGTTTGCCGCACAGGAACGCGCGCTTTTAGGCGGCATGCGGGGGGTGGCGTTTGCGGCGCTTTTGGGTCTCGACGACTTTCGTAAAGACGCTTTCGCTACGGGTATGCACGCTTATCTGTTGCAGCGTAAATACCCTCATGCCGAACTTTCGTTTTCGTGCCCGCGCCTGCGCCCGATCGTCAATAATGACCAGATCAACCCGCGCGATGTGCACGAGCGTCAGCTGCTCCAGATCATGTGTGCGTATCGGTTGTTTATGCCCTTTATGGGCATCACGATTTCGACGCGGGAGAGAGAGGGGTTTCGCGATCACGTGATCGATATTGCGGCAACCAAGATATCGGCGGGGGTGTCCACCGGCATTGGGGGGCATGTCGACGAAGAGCGGGGGGACGATCAATTCGAAATTGCCGACGGGCGAAACGTGGCCGAGGTTGCCGCCGCCATTCGTGCGCAGGGTTTGCAACCGGTTATGAATGATTATGTGTTCGTATAGGCGCATTGCTTTTACCGCGCGCAATCTGTGTGCGCGTTCACTGCCCGAGCAAATTGAACGGCTTGCGGGCAAAATTGACGCGGTGGTCGTGCGCGAAAAGGATTTGACCGAAAGCGAATACGAAGCGCTTGCGCAAACGGTGCTTATGGTTTGTCAACCTTTGTCCATCGAGTGTGTTCTCCACACGTTTGCAGGGGCAGCACGCCGTCTGGGTTGTGACACCCTCCACGTTCCGCTTCCCCTCCTGCAAAAGAGGGGAAGGCCGAGTGGGTTTATGCGTGTCGGTACGGGCGTTCATTCGCTTGAAGAGGTTGCTCGGGCGCAGAATCTGGGGGCTGATTATCTTGTGGCAAGCCATATTTTTGCGACGGGGTGCAAGGAGGGGCAACCCGCACGGGGGCTGGCGTTTCTGAGCGAGGTGGTGGAGGCCTCCACGGTTCCTGTCTATGCTTTGGGGGGAATTGTCGAGAGTAACGAAGCTCTGGTCGTTGCCGCGGGTGCCCAGGGCTCGTGTCGCATGTCTGATTATATGCGGATGTAGGAGGCGCTTTTCTCAAAGAGAGGTGCTCTACGCCCGGCACCGTGTGCTGTGCGTTCTTCGTGTGTGCGCACGATGCGTGCGGGGTGGACTCTCTGGTCAAGTCAAGATAAATATGGTATAAATGTTTGCAAGCGTGCAGAGGCGCGCATAATACTTTCGAAACTACGAGAAAGTGGGCATGCTCCCGCTTTCTTTATTTCTGGGACACCTTAAGGGGGATATATGCTCGGCAAAAAGGAACAAAGCTTGTTTGATGCACTATCTCCGAAGGCGCTTGAAGAAGGTATTGAAATCGTGACGGTGGAAATTGTCGGCGCGAAAAAATCGCCCACGATCAGGGTTTATATCGATACTCCGCAAGGGGTTAGCTTCGATGAGCTTTCCTCTTCTCAGGTTTGGGTCAACGAAATCTTAGACGCGCTCGATCCTTTTCCCGGGGCATATACCCTGGAAGTTTCGTCGCCCGGTATCGATCGTCCCCTGCGTACCCTCGAACACTTCACTCGCTTCATAGGCGAAGTTGTCATGCTTCAGACGGTGACTCCCCTTGAAGGGCGAAGCAAGTGGACCGGCATTTTGTCGGGTGTTGAGGGCGATGCGGTGGTGCTCGATAGTGAAGGCGTTATACAAAAAATCGCATTGGATGAGATCAAAAAGGCCCGCATCAAGGGTTCCATTGATTTCAGTGCATAGGAAAGGATGCAAGGAATGGCAAGTTCAGAGTTGATTGAGGCCTTGCAGGCATTGGCCCATGAACGCAAAATTGACGAATTCTATCTGATTGAGCGTTTGGAATCTTCGCTCGCGAAGAGCTATCAGCATATTTTGGATTTGGAATGGGATGCTCGCGTTACCATCGACCGTTCCACGGGTCATATTTACGTGTATGAGCTGGTGCCGGTTGGTGAACCCGATCCCGAAACCGATGAATATACCGAATTCGAAGAACGTGATGTCACTCCCGAAGACGTGAGTCGTATTGCTGCTCAGAATGCGAAAAGCGTCATTGCTTCTATCGTGCGTGAAGCGGGCCGCCAGAGCATATATGAAGAATTTTCAAGCCGCGTGGGCGACTTGGTTACCGGTATGGTTTTGCAGGGAACTCCCGATTTCACCATCATCAAGATTCGTGATGGCGTGGAAGCGGAGCTTCCTCATTACGACACGAAGCGCAATCCGAGCGAGCGCAACGAACGCCCCGGCAACGAGCACTACCGTCATAACCAGCGACTGAAAACGTTGATTATCGAAGTGCGCGACCCCAATTCCGATGCGCCGCGTACCCGCAGTGAACAGGCACGTCCTGCCATTGTTGTCTCCCGTACGCATCCGGATCTGATTCGTCGACTTTTCGAGATCGAAGTGCCGGAAATATATGATGGCATGGTTGAGATCAAATCGATCGCCCGTGAACCCGGCGCGCGATCCAAGATTGCCGTATCGAGCCGTGAACCGAATCTCGATCCTGTTGGAGCTTGTGTCGGCCCGAAGGGGTCACGTGTTCGCATGGTCGTTGAAGAGCTTCGCAATGAGCGGGTCGACGTGATTCAATGGAGCGAAAATCCGGCGATGTATGTATCGAATGCGCTTTCTCCTGCAAAGGTTACTCGCGTCGATATCAATGAAGACACGAATTACGCAACGGTTGTTGTGCCCGATGATCAGCTGTCGCTCGCTATCGGTAAAGAGGGCCAAAACGCTCGTCTCGCCGCTCGTTTGACGGGGTGGCATATCGATATTAAGTCAGCTTCGTTTGCAGGGGATGCTCCGGTTATGGATAACGCGCTTATCGATGAAGATGTTCTCATCGAAGACGAAGGCGGTTTGTGTACCTACGTGAGCGAAGAGGGTGTGCGTTGCCGCAATCATGCGCGTCCCGGTTCCCATTTTTGCGGCGTACATGCCGACGACGAGGAATAGGGCGTCGGTTTCGTGAGCGCAGTTGTCAAGGATACGATGAAGCAACAACGTCGCTGTGTAGCGTGTTCTCGAAACACCGACAAAGCATCGCTGTTTCGGATCGTGCGCGATTGTCAGGGTGTCGTTGATTTTGACGCAACAGGCAAGGTCGCTGGTAGGGGAGCCTATGTGTGCTCGCTGGGGTGTTTTGAAACTGCACGTAAAACGAGACGTTTGGATAAAGCACTCAAGGCATCACTTGCCTTGGATGACTATGAACGTATCGCGGCAGGTCTTATGGCCGCGATACGACAGATGTAAGGATAGATGAGGAGAGTATATGGCCAGCATGCGTGTACATGAGTTGGCGAAGGAGTTTAGCATGAGCAGCAAAGATCTGCTCGAGCGCTTACGGGAGATGAAAATCCCCGCTAAGAGCCATGCTAGTGTCCTCGCTGACCCCTATGTGGAAAAGGTCCGCAAGAATCTTGAACCTGAAATCAAGCAGCGTGCCGGTCAGCTCGAAGACGAGGAAGCAGTGAAGCTTGCTGAAGACCATAAAGCTGCTGCTGAAAGAAAAGCTGCCGAAGAGGCGGAACGTCGCGCTGCGGTAGAGAAAGAACGCGCGCTGCGCGAAGCTGAGCGCGCCCAACGCACCGAACAAGACCCTGAGGTTTTCACCGGTGCGTCTCATGAAGGTGGGGAGAATGGAACTGCTTCTGGCGAGGCGAGTACAGCAGCACTCAAAGCTGCCAATTCTCCGTTCAAAGATTTGGAGAGTCAGATCGAAAGCGAAAAAGAACGCGTAGCCCGCGAACTTGTCGAGGCGAAAGCCCGTGCTCGTGCTGCGGTAGTAGCAAAAGAAGTTGCAAAAAAACAGGCGGTTGAAGAGCGTCTTGCCGCATCGCGCGGAGCTAAAAAGACGACGAAACCAGCCGAACAAGCGCCGAAAAAGGCACCCGTTGCCGCCCCGGCGAAAAAGAGCGGATCTGCGTTTGGTTCACTTCTCTCCCAGATTGAAAGTGAAAAAGAACGTATTAAGAACGAACGTGCTCAGGATAAGGCTAAACCGAAAAAAACGGCCGTTGCGCATCCGGTGAAAAAGCCCGTAGTTGCTGAAAAGGGACATAATTTTGAACCCGACGTTCCCGAGCTTGATGCGAACAGCACCAGCGAAGATCGGTATGCCCAGATGGCGGTACAGGCTGAAAAACTGCAGCGCGACAAGGTCTTGGCCGAAGCGCGTGCCGCAGTGGAAGCCGCAACCCACGAGGGCGAAGGTCGTCGTAAGAAGCGCAAGGAAAAACGTGTTGCTGAAGCGCGCGAAAAAGCTGAACTCGATGCGATTGAAAAGGGTCTCGACCCCGATCTCGTACTCGATGAATCCGTTATCGAAATCCCGCAAGGCACCACGGTTTCCAAGTTTGCCGAACTGCTCGGCGCTCAGCCCAACGATGTTATCAAGCGTCTGTTTATGCTGGGCCAGGTGCTGACGCTTACCCAGTCAATGCCCGACGATTTGGTTGAGCTTATCGCTGACGATATGGGTCGTAAGGTTCGTGTCGTGTCTCCCGAGGAAGAATTCGTTGTCGTTTATAACGATCATGATGAGGATCTGAAGCCGCGCCCGCCCGTTGTAACCGTTATGGGTCACGTTGATCACGGTAAAACTTCACTGCTTGATGCTATCCGCTCAACCGGTGTTGCCGAAAGCGAAGCTGGCGGTATCACCCAGCACATCGGTGCTTCCGTTGTCGACCTTGATGGTCGCCAGGTGACGTTTATCGACACCCCTGGTCACGAAGCGTTTACTGCAATGCGTGCCCGTGGCGCAAAAGTGACGGACGTCGTTGTATTGGTCGTTGCTGCCGACGACGGTGTCATGCCGCAGACCATTGAGGCGATCAATCACGCGAAGGCTGCGGAAGTACCCATCGTTGTCGCGGTCAACAAGGTCGACAAGCCGGGCGCTAACCCGGATCGGGTACGTCAGGAATTGACCGAGTATGGCATCATCCCTGAAGAGTGGGGTGGCAGCAATATGTTCGTTGACGTTTCGGCGAAAAAACGTCTGCATATTGACGATTTGCTGGAAAGTATTTTGCTTCAGGCGGATGTTCTTGAGCTGAGAGCTAACCCTGATGCCCCCGCTTCCGGTTTCGTGATTGAAGCCAATCTCGACAAGGGTCGCGGTCCTATCGCAACCATGCTTGTTCATCGTGGTACGCTCCATGCTGGAGACGTGGTGGTTGCCGGCACGTCGTATGGTCGTGTCCGTGCTTTGATCGATTCGCGGGGTAAGCATATTGCGAAGGCGTATCCGGCCGATCCGGTTGAAATTCTCGGCTTGAGCGCGGTGCCTATGGCGGGCGATGAATTCCGCGTATACGAAGACGAACGCGACGCTCGTAAGCTTGCCGAAGAGCGCGCACTGCGTCAGCGCTTGGCCGCGCAGGAAGCCAAGTCTCACATCAGCTTGGACGATTTGTTTGCACGCATCAAAGAGGGAAGCGCCACCGATCTTAACCTGGTAGTCAAGGCCGACGTAGGCGGTTCTATCGAAGCTTTACGCGATGCGTTTGAGAAGATGGATCAGTCTGAAGTGCACATTAATATCATCCACTCCGCAGTTGGTGGCATTACCGAAACTGACGTTGCCCTGGCCGCTGCCAGCGATGCTATCATCATTGGTTTCAACGTGCGTCCCACCGGCAAAACTCGCGTTATTGCTGAAAAAGAAAAGGTTGATATTCGCCTGTATCGCGTTATTTACCAGGCAATTGAAGAAATCAACGCCGCTCGCGTCGGATTGCTGTCACCCGATATCGTTGAAAAAGATACCGGTATCGCCGAAGTGCGTGATACGTTTAAGGTTCCCAAGGCGGGCACCATTGCCGGTTGCTATATCACCGAAGGCGAAATCTCCCGAGATGATAAGGTTCGTATCGTTCGTGATGGTACCGTTATCTTCGAAGGTACCATCGAAAGCCTGCGCCGCTTTAAGGAAGATGTGAAGGTGGTTAAGAGCGGGTACGAATGTGGTATCGGCATCACGGGCTATCAAGATATCAAGCTCGGTGACACCATTGAAGGTTATAAGGTTGTTGAGGTAGAGAGAACGGAATAGCACCGAGGATTTGAGCACGGTTATTCTGACATGATGAAGGGGTCGCAAAGCGACTGGAGCGCCAAGGATTCCATCTGAAAAAGATTGGGGCCCTTGGCGTTGTGCCCTCCATCGGTTCTGATGGTGCTGATAAAACTTGAGAAGTCCTTTTCCCGAAAGGAGATGGATACATGAAACAGAGTTCTTCCAACAGAAAAGTAAACGAGCAGGCTCGTGAGATTATCGCAAGTATCCTGTTGTTTGAAATATCGGATCCGCGTCTGGAATTGGTAACAATCACCGCGTGTGAGGTCAGCTACGATCGCAGTGTATGCAACGTGTTCTATACGACTGAGCCCGAGCGCTATGCGGGCGCTGCGGAGGCGTTTCTTACGGCGTCAGGTCGTATTCGCTCTCTGATGGCAAAGCAGCTTTCGTGGCGTATAGCCCCTCAGCTGCGCTTCATGCTTGATTCGAGCGTTGATGAAGCTGAGCGCATTACGTCTGCTTTGGCTCGTGATGCGGCAAGGAATACCAGTGATAACGACGCAGACTAATATCGATTTGCCGGCTCTGGCCGAGAAAATCAAAACCATTGACAGTTTTGTTCTGTGTGGTCACGTCAGTCCTGACGGGGATTGTATTGGATCGCAACTGGCTCTTTCCCATGCGCTTCGCGCTCTGGGGAAAGAAGTGGTTTGCTTGCTTGCAAAACCTGACCCGATTGAGAATAATTTACTGTTCTTGCCCGGCGTGCGCGATATGGTATGCGCTGCTGAGTATGATGGGTCAGCACAGGCTTTTGTGGCGTGCGATGTTCCGAGTCGTGAGCGGCTCGGTTTGGCAGCGTCCGTGCAAGCACGCTGTCCCCTTACCATTACGATCGATCATCATGCCACCGAAAACGTGATGTCGTCGTTGAACTACATCGATCCAGCAGCTCCGTCGACAACGATGTTGGTCTGGGAATTAATTAAGTGTCTTGGCGTTGCGCTAACGCCGGAAATTGCCACGTGTGCCTACACGGGGCTCGTGACCGATACCGGTCGCTTTCAGTTTCAAAACACAACGCAGCAGGCTTTTGTTTCGGCAGGAGAAATGGTTGCCGCAGGGGTTGATCCCTCCGATGTTTCTCGCGAAATTTTTCAAAATCGCAGTTTTGCTTCCCTGATGCTTTTGCGGCGTGTAATGGATCATCTTGCGTTTGACCGCGAGTCGGGCTTTGTTTATTCCTATCTGACGCAGGATGATTTTACCGAATGCGGCGCGGTGAAATCTGACGCAGAACCGCTTATCGATGAACTCCGCTCCCTTGCAGGAGTGCGTGTGGCATCCATTCTGCGCGACCAAGGAAGTGAAGTGCGTGGTTCTTTGCGCGCAAAAGATACCACCGACGTTGCGGCGATCGCTGCATGCTTCGGTGGCGGTGGGCATAAAGCGGCCGCCGGATTTACGTTTGCCGGTCCTCTCTCGGAGGCTCTTATTGTTTTGCCGGCTGCGGTGACTCTTGCCTTGAGGGCTGCGGATGCGGGTGTATCGGCAGATTTCGAAAGCATACAGCGATAGGTGGGATCGTGGCGATAAGACGGGGAACATCGGGTTTGAGTTTGGTTGTCGGGATCAATAAGCCGGCAGGTATGTCTTCTCATGATGTGGTGAATACGGTGCGCCGTATTTTTGGGGAACGACGAGTTGGCCATACCGGTACGCTTGACCCCTTGGCTACGGGAGCATTGGCGCTCTGTATAGGCCCGGCAACGAGACTCGACCATTTTCTCACGGCGCACGATAAAACGTATCGGGTGCGTGTCGTGTTTGGGACATCAACGACAACCGATGACGCCGCAGGGGACGTGAAGGAAACCGCACCGGTTCCCGCTGAAGTATCCGATCTTTCTTTTGCTCAAAATTTTGTGGCACATCTCGTGGGCTGTCACAAACAGATGCCACCGGTTTATTCGGCTATCAAAGTCGATGGGAAGCGCTCATATGCAGCGGCGCGTGCGGGCAATATCATCGAACTAAAGCCTCGAGATATTGAAATCTATGAAGCGCGTCTGCTTGGCATTGAAGAATCCGATGGAGCTGGCGCCGTTTGCTGGGATATCGAAGTGCATGTTTCGAAAGGGACGTATATTCGTTCGTTGGCGCGTGATATCGGTGTCGCGTTGGGCACGTGTGCGTTTGTCGGTACGCTTGAGCGATTGCGAGCGGGTAATCTTCGGTTGGAAGATTGCGTTGATTTGGAAGTTCTTGAGGAAAAGGGTACGCAGGCTGCGCTTGATCCCGTGAAGTTGCTGGGCCTGCGTTTTCTGTTTGCAAATGAAGAGCAGGTAACGGCAATCGGTTACGGTAAACCATTGCCCGTTGATGAGTGCCCCCTGTTTGAAGCTTTGCGTGTGGCGCCTCCTGAGTATGAATTATGCGCGTGCGCACAAGGAGCACAGCCTTCGGATAGTCCCTTGCGTGCGGGTGAAATCATTTCGGTTGTTGCCCACAATACCTTACTGGCTCTTTATGAATACGATGATTGTGCAGCGGTTTTAAAACCGCGGTGTATTTTTGTGGTGGGGGTTTGCCGTGGGAAAAATATATAGAACGGATGATCCGGCGTTTGATTATTCAATCTTTGAGGGAGCATCATGCGCCTTCGGCGTTTTCGATGGAGTACACCGGGGTCATCGTTTCTTGTTGCGATGCGCGCAGGAAACGGCAGCCGCAACGCGGGGAGTCTCGATTGCGCTGACGTTCGACATCGATCCCGATGAAGTGTTTCATCCAACGCGGCTCAAAAAACTTCTCAAAAACGAAAATCGCCTGAAGGCGCTTGCCGAATCAGGAGTAGATGCTGTTGTGGTCTTGCCCTTTACGGGAAAGTTTTCGTCTTTGAGTCCTTCGGAATTTTTGCACAAGACTTTCGGCGGTCGTGCGCCGGCCTGCCTCCATGTTGGTTTCGACTTCCATTTCGGAGCATACGCGGCGGGAACGGTTGCCGAATTGAAGGCATGGGGAGCTCTGTCTCATACGCAGATTTGCGCGCACGAATTAAAGAGCGATGAAGGTGCTCCGATTACGGCAACGCGGATTCGTCAGTTGCTTGCTGCAACTGATATTGTCGAAGCCAACAAGCTTTTGGGCTATCCATATTATTTCGAGGAAATGGTATTAGCCGGTCGCGGTGAAGGCGCTGATATGGGTTTTCATACGGCAAACCTCAATCCTGATTTTGCTTTTCAAGTGTTGGGTGAAGGGGTATATGCCGCGTATGCGACCGTGGATGGTGTGCGTTACAAAGCCGCCGTTTCCGTCGGCGTGTCGCCGGTGTTTGCCGAAAAATCAACAGCGAGCTGCGAGGTTCATATCCTTGATTTCTCCGGTAATCTCTATGGACAACAGATCACCGTCGAGTTTATGGAATTTCTTCGCCCTATGATCAAGTTTGAAACAACGAAAGCCTTGATTGACACGGTTATGGGCAATATCGCCTGGGTCAGAGAAAATTTAACGTAATATTTTAAAATTGGTAAGAACCGCTTTGTGAAGTGATCCTTTTTGTAGCGATACATATTTCTATAACATGTTTTTTAAAAGCGGCTTATCGTAGGTAAGTACTTTATTGTTGTGCAAAACATTACGGGCAACAAGGAGACAGTCGACGTAGTCGAGCATACTTGATCCGAAAAGTCGGGAAGCATAGCGCACGATATCTTCTTCGCAGACGCAAATATCATCGAGAAGCATGAGTAGCGTTTCGCTTATGAGTGAGCGGGGAACTCGATAAATATCCCTCAGCACTACTGCTACGCGAGCAAATATCTCAGGGTATGAATAAACCTGCCCACCGGCTATGAGCTCGGCCGCTTCTTTTGCGTGTCTTTTGTCGTCGTTGAGTATATAGCGCAAGATAACGCTTTCGTCTATTACGGTAATCATCGTTTCCTACTTAAAGAAGAAATCCAAGCTTCTCGTTCTTGTTCTCGGAATGAGGGGTGAACATAAAGATTTAAAATACCGAAAGCACTATTTGTTCCTTTGCCGGAGATGCTCTTTATGGTAAAGGGCAGTTTTTGTTCTAAAATACTTTGCTTGAGAAATATTCTTACCGCTTCCGAGAGAGACGTACCCATGGAAGCATAGAGCGCTTCGGCTTCGTCTTTCAGATCAGAGTCAATTCTGACTTGTAATATTGAATTTTTCACCATTTCCCCTTAGAAATTGAATTTTTGTATTACGAGTGTATCACAAATAATCTTACTGATTCAATGAAAAATAGAGTGAAAAATGAAAAATGAACAGTGAAATGATGTCGCGTAATGTAAAGATTGATTTTTAGTTCATACCCTTTGAACTGGTAAAATATAAATAAGCATTTACTTTTTAAAAGACCAAAAATGCTATTGACAAATGAAATAAAAATCCCATATGCTGTAGCAAGTCAGACGGATGTAGATATCGAGATTTCGCGAAAGATCATGTTGATGCCAACTGATAGAGCAGCGTTTCCAACTTCACGAGAGGGGATGGTATTTATATGACTCTGGGTTTAGCTTTGCTTTATGTAGGTTGCGTTCTGTTCATGAATGGCGTAGGGATACTGACAAAAATTGAGGGCAAGGCATTTTCTGTAATGAATTTCTTTACGGGAGGGCTGCTTGTTGTAATCAATGCAATAAATATTGCCTACGCAGTGTTTACCGGTCAAGATGCAGCTGCTTTCTTTGCGATCGCGACCAATATGCTCTTTGGGTTTACCTATCTTTTTGTTGGGATCACGAATTTGTTTAAGCTCGATGGCAGGCCTTTGGGATGGTATTGTTTGTTCGTTGCAGTAAACACGATCCCCTGTGCCTACCTATCCTTCGCTGGCGGGGATCCCATTTTTGGTGGTATCTGGCTGGTATGGGGTGTTTTGTGGCTCGTCTACTGGATTGCCGGGGTTCCAAAACCCGACTTGAGCTCGAAGTTTGTAGGTTGGTTGACTACTATTATCGGTGTCGCTACGTGCTGGCTTCCTGGCTTTATGATGATTGCAAATTGGTGGTACTAAGTTTCAGCTTTTAGGTTTTGTGTACGGTTCTTTGCTTGGTAAGGCTTCACTTTCTATTTTTGCAAGATGTATCTGCTGCTGTATGAAGGTTCGCGCGCACTGGAATTCAGCGGCAGTTATTATACATCGATAACTTCAAAGGCAAGGTCAAGGGGCTTTGTCAGATCGGAGGAAGTGTCATGAGTAGTGGAAGTATGAGTAAACCGGAGAATGGCTTTTTGGTAGCTGCAATTCAGTTCCCTGCGCCAGTCGTGAATTCACGAGCAGATATTGACAATCAGATTGCCAGTATCATCCGCACATTGCATGCAACAAAAGCTGGTTATCCGGGTGTCGAGCTGATTGTATTCCCTGAATACAGCACTCAGGGCTTGAATACGGCAAAGTGGTTGACTGAAGAATTTTTGTGTGACGTTCCGGGTAAAGAAACCGATATGTTCGGTGCTGCTTGTAAAGAAGCTGGCGTGTATGGCGTCTTCTCCATCATGGAGCGCAATCCTGATCCGGATAAGAATCCTTATAACACGGCCATTATTATCGATCCCAATGGCGAAATCATCTTGAAATATCGCAAGCTCTTCCCATGGAACCCGGTTGAGCCGTGGTATCCCGGCGATTTGGGGATGCCGGTGTGTGACGGCCCCGGGGGAAGCAAACTGTCTGTTTGCATTTGCCATGACGGCATGATTCCCGAGCTTGCACGAGAAGCCGCCTACAAGGGTTGCAACGTTTATATCCGTATTTCCGGCTACAGCACACAGGTCAATGATCAGTGGAAACTTACCAATGCCTCCAACGCATGGCACAACTTGATGTATACGGTTTCCGTTAACCTGGCTGGCTACGATAACGTGTTCTATTACTTTGGCGAAGGTCAGATCGTCGACTATCAGGGCAATACCCTGTGCCAAGGCGACAGAAATCCTTGGGAAATCGTTACCGGCGAAATTTTCCCCTGCCTCGCCGATGGCGCACGTCGTACGTGGGGTCTTGAGAACAACATCTACAACCTCGGACATCGTGGTTATGTTGCCCTTCCTGGTGGCGAAAGCGACTGCGGCTTGACCTATATCAAGGATCTTGCGGCTGGCAACTATCATCTTCCTTGGGAAGACGATATGATCATCAAGGATGGTTCGATTTACGGTTATCCCACCACCGGTGGTCGTTTCGGTCAGTAGTCTCTGTGTCAGATATTCGTAATTGAGTACCAGGAGCGTGCACCTTGTGTAAGAGGTGCACGCTTTGCACTTTATGAAAGAGACTGAGGAAAATTTGCTCACAGGGGTGGAGATATCACTATGAAAATTACCGTACAAGAGATTGATGACAACAAAAAGCTTCTTGTTGTAACGGTTCCGGCTCAAGAGGTTACGAACCAAATCAAAAAAGGATACAGCTCAATTGCTTATCGGGGGCAAGTTGATCCCGATGATGCTAGAAGCGCAAAAGAGATTGCGCTTGAAAAGCTAGGTCATGAAGCGATGCAGAAAGTTTTAAATGATCTCGTCATGAACTATGCGATCCCCTTTGCGCTCGCTCAAGAAAAGATACGAATTATTGGTCGTCCGTTATTTTCTTTGGGCGAGATGGCTCAGGAAGATCTAGATTTTACTTTTACGGCAGAAGTGGTGCTCCGGCCTTCTTTGGTGCTGACATCATACGATCCGGTTGCGATCGTTATTCCAAAACTTGAGGTGACTGAACAGGAAGTTGATGCTCAGGTAGCCGAGATAGCAAAGAATATCACTACGCAGGAGACCGATACGTCTCACGATGAGGTTTGCAAGGGGGATATCGCTGATCTTGCTCTTAAAACAACCAGTGGGGAAGAGACGCTTCTTGCCCTTACTACGCAGAGCCGTCCGTATCAGACGGGAGCTGCTTTAATGCCCGAGGATTTCGAAAATGAAATTATTGGAATGAAGGTTGGAGAGACGAAAACTTTCGATTTCGGATGGCCCGGTTATACGTTTGGGGAAGACGGTGAGCCTATCATGGAGGTGTACACCACGGTTGTGACCGTTAACCGTCTTTTGAAAGAGGTTGTTTCGACCGTTGACGATGATTGGGTCAATGAAAATGTTCCCGATTGTGCCACGGTGTCTGATTTAAGAAGAAGAATAGAAGAAGAAACACTTAAGCAAAAGGCCATTGAATATCGGCACTATAAAAACTATCTTTGTGTTCGAGAGCTTGCTCAACGATTGAGCGGATCCATACCTGAAGTGGTATACGCGTCCGCTCGTGTTGATATGCAAAATTCTCTTGATGCTCAATTGCAGCAGCAAGGGGTAACACGAGAACAATTTTTAGAACAAAAGCATATGAGCGAACAGCAATTGATGGCGGATATGGATAAACAAATGCATGATCAGCTTTACCAGCAGTTCTCCCTTGATTCTCTTGCTGCTCATCTTGGGCTTGAAGTCGAAGATAAAGATTGCGATGAATTTTTTGCAGCCGCAGCACCAGGACAGGAAGCACAGGTAAGAACAGAGTTTGAGACGAGCGGGCGCATGTTCAGCATAGAAGAGAACATCTTGCGCTTAAAGGCAAATGATTGGCTCAGTGAGCACGCAATCATCTCAATCAAAGATTGAAAACGGGTGGCAAAATGGTCGAATTAACTAGTCTCGCAAGTGTGTTTGCAAGACTAGTTTTTTTATGCGGTTGATGCGAGAGAAGGGCCCCTGTTTGTGCGAGATAAGTGGCTATTTCTATCTCATGCAAGAGCTTAATTACCGTGGGCAAAATGGTGCTCACACTAAAAGGAAAATTGCCAGTTTTAGGTGCCTTTCTGTAACGGTAATCGGCGATTTTTGAGCATTTTCCCACTTAAAAGTTAAATTTAGTAATACAAATGTCATACAATAATAACTTGATATTTTTGCAATAAATGACCATTTATTTAGTTATCAGAAAGAATCAAATAATTCAATTTCATTTTAAATTATTTTCTAACAATGCTTATGATCTGCGGTAATACAGACGTTTTCTCCCGTTTTTAAAACGGGCTTTAAAACGCTTGACAAACATCATTCCTGCTCTATATCCTGGAAGAAGACGGGATATGTTCAGTGAAGTTAAATGTGAAAAATTTATGCATGATATTAATTGGACATAGAGGAATCACTATCAAATAAAGGGGGCTTATGACTAAGATGACGAAAAGAAAGTTTGTTGTTGCTGACCCTGGTCTATGTATTGGGTGCAAGACTTGTATGGCTGCATGTTTATGCAAGCACGATACGGTGGAGGATAACGCTATTCCTCGTCTCAATCTTGTGACAACGTTACGCGTGTCGGTACCGGTGGTGTGTCACCACTGTATCGATGCTCCTTGTGTTGCGTCGTGTCCTACGGGTGCGCTTTATGCGGATGAGTTGTGTGTCGGCGTTCGTAATGATCGCTGCATCGGTTGTCGGAATTGTATTCTTGCATGTCCTTATGGTGCCATTGATGTTGTTACCCATACCTCAACGGAGTTTTTTGGAGATTTGCTTATTGGTGGTAATCAAAAATCTATGGTTGTGAAATGCGATTTGTGCACAGATAGTCCCAAGGGGCCTGCATGTATCGATGCGTGTCCAACTAAGGGTTTAATGTTGGTTGATCAAGAGTTTTTGGAAGCGGAATCAGAGCGTAAACGCATGGAAGCGGCTCGGACTACGGGGTCTTTTTCTAGCGTAACTTTGAACTCCGCCTTGAGTTAGGGGTGTTTTATGGAAAAACATATGACAGTGTGCCCGTATTGCGGCGCTGGCTGTAAATTAAATCTCTTGGTCGATTCCGGCATGATTGTCGGTGCTGAGCCGCTTGATGGTATTACGAACGAAGGGGAGCTTTGTCTTAAAGGCCTGTGCGGCTACGACTTCGTAAACGATACGAAAATTCTAACACCGCGCATTCTTCATCCTATGATTCGTCGGAAAAAAGGCGAACCGCTTAAGCGGGTTACCTGGGATGAAGCACTTGACTTTACGGCTCAGCGTCTTCTCGAGATAAAAAAGGAATCTGGTCCTGATGCCATTATGCTGACGGGGTCATCACGTGGTCCAGGAAACGAAGCGAATTTCGTCATGCAGAAGTTTACCCGTGCTTGTGTTGGTACGAACAATATCGACAACTGCGCAAGAACATGTCATGGCCCTTCCGTTATAGGGCTCATTGATACGCTGGGAAGTGGCGCTATGAGCGTCAGTATTCCCGAGCTTGAGCATACCGATTGCGTGCTGTTGTTTGGGTATAACCCTGCCGCAAGTCATCCAATTGTGGCGCGCCGCATCGTTAAAGCCAAGGAAAAAGGTGCCAAGATTATCGTGTGTGATCCACGTGTTATCGAAACGGCTCGCATCGCTGACCTGTATCTTCCCATCAAGAATGGTTCTAATCTTGCCGTGCTGAATGCACTCGCAAACGTCATTATTAACGACGGTTTACAGAATTCACGCTTTATTGCGGAGCATACCACTGGGTATGACGAGTGGTGGAATGTTGTGAAAAACTACACCCCCGAATCCGTTGAAGAGATTACGGGTATTGATGCTCATCTCGTTCGCCAGGCTGCTCATATGTACGCAAACGCAGATTCTGCCATTATCGGTTGGGGCATGGGTGTCACCCAGCAATGCCAGGGTGTTCTTGCCGTGCATGCAATAGCTGCGCTTGCCTGCATTACTGGACAGATCGGCCGACCTAACTGCGGCGTTGCTCCTGTTCGTGGGCAAAATAATGTTCAGGGTAGTTGTGACATGGGTATGTGGCCCAGTTTGTATCCGGGTTATCAGAAGATAAGCGATCCAGCCGTTCGTGAGAAATTTGCTCAGGCTTGGAACGTTCCGGTTGAAGAGCTCTCAGATAAAGAGGGGTATAAGCTCACCGATTTGCCTCATGGGGTAAAAGACGGAACGATTCGTGCGTTTTATAACTTCGGAGAAGATCCTTTACAGACCGAGCCCGATTCTGCCGATATGAAAGAAACGCTGGAGAATATCGATTTTCTTATCAGCCAAGATATTTTTATGACACAAACGACTGCGTTGGCTGATGTTGTTTTCCCGGGTACTTCGTGGGGAGAGCACGAAGGTGTCTTTAGCGCTTCTGACCGCACCTTCCAGCGTTTCACTGCGGCGGTTCCTCCTAAGGGTGATTGCAAGCACGATTGGGAAATATTTCAAGAGCTCTCAACGCGCATGGGCTATCCCATGAAGTATGACAATACTCAAGAAATTTGGGATGAAGTACGTGAGCTTTGTCCTCAGTTCTACGGGGCAACCTACGAGAAGATGGAGGGAGTCGGGCATGCTCAGTGGCCTATTCCTACCATTGAATGCACGGGCACTCCCGATTTGTATCTTGACGGTAAGTTCAACACCGCTGATTACAAGGCGCATCTCATGGCTGCAGACTGGAAGGCACCAACGGAAATACCTGACGAAAAGTACCCCCTTATTTTATGCACCGTGCGTGAGGTTGGGCACTAC
>JAVVXN010000003.1:0-74732 GCA_036651575.1 Raoultibacter sp.
CCGTCGAAAAACTGCTTGAAGCCAGGGGCTTGCAGCTTGTCTCCGGTAAAGGTTTCCTGCATGGTTTCAAGGCGGCTCATGTCGGTGAGTAGAGTGGGAAACATATGCACGCGCACTTTCAGCTTGCCCTGCGCATCGAGGCTGGCAAAAATATCGTCGCGCACGAAGTCGAGTCCGGGACTCGCCATAAGCGACATATCACATACCGAGGTGATGCCGCAGGCCACGAGAGTTTCCATGAATCCTTGGTAGGCTTCGCTCATTTCTTCGAGGGTGAAAGCATCCACGATACGGGGCATCAGTTCCATCGCGGCGGCTTCGCGGATGATGCCCGTAAGCTCGCCGGCTTCGTCGCGGTCGTAGCTACCTCCGCAGGGAGCCACTGAGTCGCGTGTAAGCCCCAACTTTGTAAGGGCGTAGGAGTTGACCCAAAGGGTGTGGGCATCGCCGGAATACATGGCTACCGGACGGTCGGGGTAGGCGGCATCGAGAGAGGCCTTGCTGGGTATCTGTGCGGGATTCCAAAGATAATCACGCCATCCTTGGGTGAGCAACCATGAACCTTTCGGCCTGCGGGCTGCAAGAGGTGCAAGCTTCGCGACGCAATCCGCTTCGTTTTCTCCTCGATACGCTTCAGCTAAGGGTGATGAGTAGAGCGCTGACTGAAAGAAATGCAGATGCGAATCGTGAAATCCTGCGGTGATCATCGCGTCACCAAAGTCGCGCACCTGCGTGTTCGGACCCCGAAAATCTTCCGCTTCCTCAAATGTTCCCACAAAGATGATGCGCCCGTCGGCAAGCGCGATGGCTCCCGGCTGTGTTGTGTCGTGCAGTCCGGTGAACAGCGCGGTGCTTTTCAAGATAAGTTCGGCAATCATGGGGCACGTTCCTTTCGGGGAGGTGTTTTATGCTCTTTCAAATCGATAATCGGTGCCGCAGGTGATCATTTTCAACTTGCCTTCGCACACAAGATAGACGAGATGTGCCATGGTTTCGGCCATCGAAAAGTACT
Source organism: Raoultibacter sp. (assembly GCA_036651575.1). Lineage (GTDB taxonomy): Bacteria > Actinomycetota > Coriobacteriia > Coriobacteriales > Eggerthellaceae > JAVWGW01. Next base: position 1,013 of record JAVVXN010000003.1, read on the forward strand.
GCTGGTCGAGAGCCCACGACTCCCATCGATCATATTTCCAGGAAGCGTTGCTGGCGATATCGATCAGGCTATCATGCCCTGCGACCACGAGGTCATAGATTTCCTCCAACCGTTCGACATGGTGGCGCTGTAGGTAGTCGATACGCTCGGCAATGCCCGAAAAAGGGTCTCCATGACCGGGCAGCGCCACGTCGACATCGTAGGATCGCAGTTTTTCGAGGCTGGCAAGAAAGTCTGCCAGCGCATTGTCGGCGGGCATCCAGGTGATGATCGAAGGCGTTATGCGGTTTAAGATGTGGTCTCCGGCAATAAGAAGTTTTTCGTCGCGTTCGTACAGGCAGATGTGCCAGTTATCGTGTCCGGGCGTTTCGATGATCTCAAAACAATATTCGCCGGCCTGCAGCGTGTCTCCTTCGGCAAGAAACGTAACGTGTGGGTGATTTTTGAGGGGAAGCAACTCCATGGAAACGTAGTGCTTGCGTCCGTGGTCGCCGGACGTGATGGTGAGTTCGGGGTGCATGCTCTCGATGACTTCTTCGAGCAGGGGGGCAAATACCGTACTTTGTATTTCGTTGTAGTTTTCAACCTCGATAAACGAATGGATATTTGCGTACACCTTCATGCCCGGTCGGTAGATGCGATCGAGATTGCCGGTGTGGTCGGGGTGGGAATGGGTCAACACAATGGTGACGCTGTCCCAGCTGCGGTTGAGGGCTGCAAGGGCGGCATCGAGTGCGGCCTCGCAGCGGGGATGATTGAATCCGACGTCGATGATGAACGTCTCTTCTTCTCCGCAGATGAAATAGGAGTTGAGGGATTTAAGGGGATTGTTGGGAAGAGGAACGGCGACCCGATAAATGTTCGGGTGAATTTCTATCGGAGCATCAAATTGTTCCACAGGAGTGAGCATAATCGTATCCTTGCCTACGAAAAAGAAAAAAGAAGAAAGCATTTTTGTCGAACCTCATTGTACGGTATGCTTGTTTTTGATGTCCATCATTGATTTGCCGATGGTTTTTTTACCATGAGGCTTTCGGTGTTGGAGAAAGTGGTCGGGTGAACCCCTGGTGGCTTAAGGGTTAAGAAAAAGAAAAAGGCCAGAGACGTATAAGCCTCTGGCCGGTAAATTCTTTGGTAGCCCGGACCGGATTCGAACCGGCGACCTCCGCCTTGAGAGGGCGGCGTCCTGAACCGCTAGACGACCGGGCCATACCAAACATCGTTATTCGCGCAAGCGAATGGCTGGGGTGGAAGGAGTCGAACCCTCACATACGGCACCAGAAGCCGCTGTCCTACCATTAGACGACACCCCAATGATGCCTGCGTCGTACGCTTTATAAATAAGAAGCGGAGACGCGAGTGAATATATTACTTTCCGGTCGCGCGTTCGTCAAGGAAAACTTATGGATGATAGGTATCTTTCACAAACCTCCACAAAGCTTTCCGTTCATTGGGAAGCTTTTCGTCGATGACCGCATTGAGAGCGGCCTCAAGAATCGATCCAACGGCAGGGCCTGCAGGAACGCCCAAAGCGATGACGTCCCCGCCTTTGATTGCGAGATCGTGCAGGGAAAATGCTTCCTGTGCAGCCAGAATTTTATCGAGGAGCACCTCGAGCTCGTTTGCGGCTTCGACGCGTGCGCGGCAGTGAGGTGCCTGTGAGAGGGCATCGCCACGCTTGAGGTCGCACAGCGCCCGAAAGAGGTCGACGCGTCCTTGTAGACGATGCAGCACGCGTTTGATCGCTCGGGGCGTAGGTTCAATCACGTCGTCGTGGTGTTTTACCAAAAGCAATACGTCATCGGCAAAGCGGGGGCTCATCTTGAGGCGCCGCATTGCGGTATTCGCCAGCTCGCAGCTGATTTCGGCATGTCCGTAGAAGTGGCCCACCCCCGCGTCGTCGGTGAAGAAAGCGCGTGGTTTTCCGAAATCGTGAAAGAGCGCCGCCCAACGCACGAGTGGGTAGGGCGGCGTGTTTTGCACGACGTACGCCGTGTGCTCAAGAACATCGTAACGGTGATAGGGCGTTTTCTGGTCGAACCCCTTCATGGGTAGCAGCTCGGGCATAATGACCCCGAGCACGTCGACGTATTCCAGCAACGTATCGTGGATGCGAGTCCCGCAGAGCATACCTTCGAGCTCGTGAGCAACGCGTTCGGCGGCAAGGGTTTTCATGAGGGGTGCTTGTTCGCGCATGCTTTGCGCCGTTTTCGCTTCAAGGGAAAATGATAGTTGGGAGGCGAAGCGAACACCGCGAAGGATGCGCAGCGCATCTTCTTCGAAACGTTTTTTCGGACAACCTACGGCGCGAAGGATACCTGCTTTTATATCGGCACATCCGTCGTAGGGATCGCGAAATCCGCGGAGGGGATGGTAGGCGATCGCATTGACGGTGAAATCGCGACGCGCTAAATCTTCCTCGATGCTGCGAACGAATTCGACGGTTGTGGGGTGACGGTTGTCAAGATAGCTGCCGTCGATGCGATAGGTGGTGATTTCGAGGCGCATGCCATCAACGAGTGCGGTGACGGTGCCGTGCTTCGTTCCGGTTTCAAACACGGCATAGCCGCGCGCGGTGAAAATATCTCGAACCGATTGCCAACAAGCCGATGTTGCGATGTCGACATCGGCGGAAAGACGATCCATGAGCGCGTCTCGCACGAAGCCGCCGACGCACCACGCCTCGTATCCGGCATCTTCTAAGGCGGCAAGGGCGGTATGCGCGGCGGGAGGCAAAACGGGTAAGGATGCAAGGGGGGCGATGTCGGATGGCATGGTGTCGGTTTCTTTCGTTTGATGTTCCAAAGGTGCACTATAACATTCTTTTTTGCACCGAGATTTTCTTTTCCTTGAGTGGTTTTATGATAAACCTTCCGGGGAGATTACGGAAAATAATGCATTTTTTTAAAAAAATATGCATTATTTTGGGCGTTATTTCGCATTAATATTTAAAAATCTATTGTTATCGGTGTCCGAGGTGATTAAAATTTGAGTTCCCTGGTTTAGCCTCCTGTTTTGTCAGGGGGTTTATCGTGAACAGTTATTTGCAGAGTACCGCGTGTAAGGGAAGGAAGCCGAAACAACTTCCCCTCTTCCATCACCAATCGCGCTCGACGCTTCTTGCCAAGATGCTGCAGGAACGAAATGTCGTCCGATTCCTTGTGGCACCGAAGTCCTTTGGAAAAACTGCGCTTGCACTTGAATATGCGGAATCCATTTTTTCTCTGGAGCACGTTTTTTGGGTCGATGCAAAACATCCGTGCTTTCTGCGTGATTTGGATAAGGGGATTATCGGTTCGGGACTTCTTGCTCAGAGTACGCAAGCCTCCCTTGTGGTATTCGACGACCTTCCTTACCTTAACTCCGACCGCTGTGAGGGGTTGTCAAAAACATTCGATGCGCTTTTGGCGCGGGGATGGGAAGTGGTGGCAACAACGGTGCCGACCTGCGATGTTTTCGATTCTTGCCAAGTTGATAAAGTGCGTTTTGACGCGCGCGCTCTGCTTTTAGATGATGAGGAAGTAAACGCTTCTTGCGGGGTGTGTGATGCAAAAGTGCTGGCGCACCATCTTCTTATTGAGCGTATTCCGGGGATATATTGGGGTGGATCCGATCGGGACCGCCGCTTTTTGTCGGGGATCGCGCAGGAAGATCTTCCTGCAGAAATGCTGCTCCCTCTTTTTGTAATGATGGTTTTGAAGCGGGGCACTTTTGAGGATATCGCCGCGTTGACTCGATGTTGGCGAAACGATGTTGTCGCAGCTCTTGCGGCGGACCACCCCTATTTAGGCATCGATCTTCGAGGGGAGACATTCGATGCTGCCTCGTTTGCGATGGACGATATCGCCGCAACGCTCGGCACGCGGCTTGAAAAGATGGCGCTGGCTTCTCGCTGCGATTCCGCTGATGTTTTTGTGGCTCAGCTCGCCCATCTTTTGTTGAAGTCTCAGGCGGGTGAAGGGTCTCGTGCGTGTGCACTGATGTCGCTGTGCGGCGCGTCCCAGCGAATGCAGTGGCTCGCCATCCATCAAGAAGCGTTATTGCGCGATGGTATCCTGGTGTTCTCCCAGCGTCTTTTCGAGAGCATTCCTCCTTCTTGCGGCGAAAAAGACGCTTCTCTGCTTGTTTTGAGCGGATGGCGCCTTCTTCTGCTGGGAAATCGTACGGTGGCGATCGAGCAGGCCTGTCGCGTTGTCTTTGATTGTGATGCGGACCGGACCGACCGAATGCTTGCTGGACTGCTGGCTGCCCGTTATGGCGACGAGGAGGTATCGGCGCGATCGCAAGAGGTTTTAGCCGCTCTCGCCTTGCTTGATACTCGGGATCGAGTTGATATGTGCAGACGACTTTCTGTCGAAGCGTCAAAGCTTTTGTGTGTCAAAGCTCCGCCCAATGAGGTGCGAATCCGTTTTTTGGAATTTTTGAATGCGGTTTTTCTTTGTCTTCGTTTCGATGCAGAGCAGGGGCTGACCCTTGTTTGTGAACAGGTTGAGCGTGAGGTGGTATCAAAGGCACCCGAATATTTCGATCTTGGCGCTATCGTGATGATTATGTCGCTTGAGCGCATACAGCTCATGCGAGAACAGGGTCAGATGACGAAGGCTTCGATGCAGCTGTCCCATCGCCTTGCCGCCGGTGTTCGATCTTTTGTTTCTGATGCGGCGCGCCTGGGTGTGATGTCGGTGTGCGTGGGCCGTCTTGTTGAAAAAATGGAGGGGTGCGGCCTTCTTACTCCGGAAACTCGTCAGGCGCTTCCCGATCAATTTTTTGTTCATGTGCAGGACTGGAATACGGTGCTTCTCGCACAACAAAACGAGTACGCCAAAAGCCAACAAAGCGTGTCGCCCTCTATCGCTGCGGATACGTACACCAAAACGCTGCAGTCGTTGCACGCGTGCGACGTGTCGGAAAAAAGCATTGCGATTCCCCGACTCTATATTCGGCTTTTTGGCGGTCTCGAGATACAGCTTGGATCTCAGCAGGTTGATCCGCGGCTTTTCCGCCGCCAAAAAGTTCAAACGCTCTGCGCGATTCTCGTTCTTAATCGGGGAAAAGAGATCTCGCGGGCCGCTTTATGCGAGTCGCTGTGGCCGGAATCTTTACCCGAAAAAGCTCGCAATAATCTCTACAGTACGTGGTCGATGTTGCGCCGTGCTCTCACCTCTGATTCGGGGTCGTGTCCCTATCTCGTGCGCTTGCAGCGCAGCTGCAAAATTGATGCCTCTTTGGTTACCAGCGATGTTTTTGAACTGGGAAAGCTGTGCGATCAGCTTTTGTTCTCATCGCCCGACGTCGAAGTGTTTTCCCCGATATATACTCAAATCGTCGGTTTGTATACCGGGGATTTGCTTCCCGGTGAATCGGAGAATTCGATTATCTTACGCCACCGCAACGAACTGCGCACTCGTCTGGTCGATGCTTTGGTTGCAGCCGCAAACGCACTGTATCGCGCCCGGGAACTGCCGGCTGCCCTTCAGTTTGCGCGCGCCGCTTTGCGCTACGATGAAACGCGCGAGGATGTCTACAAGATACTGATCCAGGTACAGATTGCCGTCGGCCAGCGCTCAAGTGCGATGCAGACCTATTTCCGTTGCCGAAATTACCTGACCACCGAGCTCGGTATCGACCCGTCGGCGCAGATGGTAGCTCTCTATAATCAGATGATTACCGAGGATATTCCCGTGGTGCAGCAGCTGACGCTACCCCTTTCTTGAGGAGGGTTGTCCCCGCTTCTCCCTGAGATGTGGCTGTGGATTTCCTCTGAAGCGAAGAGGGCTGTGTTAGAGTAAAAAAGTTCGGAATTTACCCTGTTGCGCGCAAGAGAAAGCGTTATGACATGCCAGGTTTTTTATCAAAACTTCTGACGGTTGGTGAAGGCAAGCAGCTCAAACACTACCAAGCCACCGTTGATAAGATTAATAGTCTCGAAAGTGACATGCAGGCAAAAAGCGATGCCGAGCTCGTTGCTCTGACGGCGCTCTACAAAGAGCGAGCCCAAAATGGCGAAAAGTTGAAATCGCTTTTACCTGAGTCGTTTGCGACGGTGCGAGAGGCGAGTGTTCGTGCTCTGGGCATGCGCCACTTTGACGTGCAGTTGATTGGCGGTATGGCTCTCGATGATGGTCAAATCGCCGAAATGAAAACAGGTGAAGGCAAGACGCTTGTTTCAACCCTGGCTTGCTATCTCAATGCGCTGTCGGGCAACAACGTCCACATCGTTACGGTCAATGACTATCTGGCTCGTCGAGATAGCGAATGGATGGGTACCATTTATCGTTTTCTGGGTATGCAGGTCGGCCTGATTCAAAATGGTATGCGTCCCGATTTGAAAATTCCTGCCTATCAGGCCGATGTCACCTATGGTACCAACTCCGAATTCGGTTTTGATTACCTGCGCGACAATATGGTGACGCGCGCCGATAGTCGCGTGCAGCGCGGCCATAATTTTGCGGTCGTCGACGAAGTTGACTCGATTTTGATCGACGAAGCACGTACGCCTCTTATCATTTCCGGTGCGGGCACGCAGGCCGCCGACACGTATAAGAAGTTTGCCCGTGTCATGCCCAGTCTCGTGCTCGACACCGATTTTGAGATGGATGAAGCGAAGAAAACTATCAATGCCACTGAAACCGGTTTGGAAAGAATCGAGTCGCTGCTCGATATTGAAGATATGTATGCTGATCCTTCGGGGCAGATGGCGAACCATCTGCAGCAGGCCTTAAAGGCTCAGTTCCTTTTTCATCGTGATATCGACTACGTCGTCGTTGACGGCGAAGTGAAAATCGTCGATGAATTCACCGGCCGTCTCATGGAGGGTCGCCGTTATTCCGAGGGTCTTCACCAGGCGCTGGAAGCGAAAGAGGGCGTGCTGGTACGCGAGGAAAATCAGACGCTCGCCACCATTACGCTGCAAAACTATTTCCGTCTTTACAAAAAACTTTCCGGCATGACCGGTACGGCCATGACCGAAGATGCCGAATTCCGTCAAATCTATAAATTGCCCGTCATGGCTATTCCGTCGAACAGGCCGGTTGTCCGTAAGGATGAAAACGATCTGATTTATCGCAGCGTTGAAGCGAAGTTCAATGCGGTTGCCGACGACGTGGCGCGCCGCCACGCTGCAGGACAGCCCTGCCTGATCGGCACGGTTTCCATCGAGAGCTCCGAGCGCTTGTCGCGGCTGCTCGTCAAGCGCGGTATCCGACATGAAACGCTGAACGCGAAAAACCACGAACGAGAAGCGCACATCATCGCGCAGGCTGGGCGTACGGGCGCGGTTACCATCGCCACGAACATGGCCGGTCGTGGTACCGATATTTTGCTCGGGGGCAATCCTGACATCATGATGGAGGATTTCCTTCTTGCCGAAGGCGTCGAGGTAGAAGAGGCAACCGAGGCTGATCGGAGGGCGGCGCAAGCTCGTGCCGAACAGGTCACCGAAGTCGAACGGGCTGAAGTAATCGCCGCGGGTGGTTTGTGCGTTGTGGGTACCGAGCGTCATGAAAGTCGCCGTATCGACAACCAGCTTCGCGGTCGTGCCGGCCGTCAGGGCGATCCGGGTACGACGCAGTTTTATCTTTCTCTTGAAGACGATCTCATGCGCCTGTTCGGGGGAAATCGTATGGAGTCCATCGGTCGTTTGATGGAAAAGACCGACATGTCTGACGATATGCCGATTCAGGCATCGATGGTGTCGAAGGCTATCGAATCCGCCCAGCGTCAAGTCGAAGGCATGCATTTTGCCGCTCGTAAAAATGTTCTCGAGTACGACGACGTGATGAATTTGCAGCGCAGCGCTATCTACGGAGAACGCAACGCTATTTTGGATGGCAAGGATATCGGTGAGCGTATTCCTGAAATCATCGGGGATGCGGTGGAAGCACTCATTGCCGAGAATTGCCCCGACAAGGTTCCCAGCGACGACTGGGATAACAAGGCAATCAATTTGTGGGTTGCCAACATGGCCGGGCGCAATGACTTCGATGTTGAATCGCTCGATCACGACGATGATCCCGATACCGTTGTTGAAGAGATCACCGACTATCTGCAAAAGGTTTACAACGAAAAGATTGCCCTTTTGGGCGATATTGCCATGAAAAATCTGGAATCCCAAATCATGCTTCGTATCATCGATACGCGCTGGATGGCTCATCTCCAAGAAATGGATTACCTTAAAGCCGGTATCGGCCTGCGTGCCTTCGGGCAGCGCGATCCGCTCGTTGAATATAAAAATGAAGCCCATACGGCTTTTGGCTCGATGACCGCTTCGATGTACGAAGATTTCCTTCGCACGTTGTTGCGCTTACAGATCGCGGTACAAGAAATTCCCGAAGAGGTCAGCCCGCTTCAGGGTAAGGTGAGCTATTCTTCACCCGAAGAGGCGTTAAACTCATCGACCACCTCGACGCAGCGGACCCAACAGGCGGCTGCGCAAGCGCAGGGTTTACCCGCTGAAGCGCCGAAGGCGGCTTTGACGGGCAAGGTGCAGCCTTACGAAAAGAGCAAGGAAGACCCTTATGCCAACGTCGGACGTAACGATTTGTGTCCCTGCGGATCGGGTAAGAAATTCAAGAAGTGTCACGGAGCTGACCGGTAAGGTTTCTTCGTAAGCCCCTGCTAACCAGGCCAGTCAACGAATGGGTAAGAATACGGAGTGCGCAGCGAAACTATGGCAGAAAAGGATACGAAAGATATCGGGCAGGTAGCCGCACGCGTCGTTGATGCGAAGGCTTATTTGCATATTGACGATAAGACCGAAGAGCTCGAAGGACTCAGCAAGCAAATTGCGGCACCAGATTTTTGGAATGATGCCAGTTCTGCCCAAGAGGTTTCCAAGCAGGCGAGCGATTTAAGGGATACGATCGACGATTATGCGCATGCGGTGACTCTTTTGGAGGATGCCCAGGTTGCAGCCGATCTGATTGCGGAAGATCCCGCATTTGAAGAGGAATACGAAGCAACGCTTGATAAGCTCGTATCCCTTCTTGATAGCTTCGAGATCATCTCGTGGTTTTCGGGACGTTTCGACGGTGGAGATGCCATCGTTACGGTAAACCCCGGTTCGGGTGGACTCGAAGCTCAGGACTGGACCGATATGCTGTATCGCATGTATACGCGCTACGCCGAGAAAAAAGGCTGGAAAGTCAAGATCCTCGATGTGGTGGCCGGCGAAGGTATCGGACTCGATAAGGCCAGCTTCCAAATCGGGGGAAAGTACGCCTACGGTATGCTTCGCAGTGAGGTTGGCGTCCATCGACTCGTGCGTATTTCTCCCACCGATGACAAGAAGCGTCGCCATACGACGTTTGCCGGTGTCGAGGTCTTGCCGGTGCTTTCCGATGACATCGAAGTTGATTTAAACCCAGCCGACGTTCGTGTCGATGTGTATCGTTCGAGTGGTCCCGGGGGGCAATGTGTGAACACCACCGATTCTGCCGTCCGTTTGACGCATATCCCGACCGGTACCGTGGTTACCTGTCAGAATGAAAAATCCCAGTTGCAAAACAAGGAAGCCGCTTTTCGTGTTTTGCGTGGTAAGCTCTACGAGCGCGAAGAGCGCAGACGTGAAGAAGAACTGAACGAATTGCGTGGTTCGAAGATGGAAAACTCTTTTGGCAGTCAGATACGCAATTACGTGCTTTATCCGTATCAAATGGTGAAAGATGTTCGCAGTGGTGTGGAAACCGGAAACGTCGATGCGGTGCTCGATGGTGAAATTGAAGAATTCATCATAGGATATCATCGATGGAAAGCAGCTCAATAAGAAAGGGATTTTACGTGAACGCGACTGAACTCGAGGTCAAGGCAAACGACATCCGCAAAGATATCGTGGGAATGATTGCGCAGGCGGGAAGTGGCCATCCCGGTGGCTCGCTTTCTTGTGCTGATATTCTCACTGCTCTGTATTTTGGGGGCGTCCTCGCGCACGATCCGAGCAATCCGCTCGATGATGCCCGCGATCGTTTCATACTCTCCAAAGGTCACGCGGCTCCTGCATTTTATGCGACGCTTGCCCATGCGGGGTATTTTCCCTGCGATGAACTGGTTACGCTGCGCCGTTTAGGATCGCGTCTGCAAGGACACCCCGATTCCAACAAGGTGCCCGGTGTGGAGGTGTGCACGGGTTCTCTCGGTCAGGGTCTTTCCATCGCTTCCGGCATTGCGTGTGGACTGCGCTTGGCCAAGAGTGACGCGCGCGTGTTTACCCTGCTTGGCGATGGCGAATGCCAGGAAGGCCAAGTGTGGGAGGCGGCCATGTTCGCCGCTCATCAGCACCTGGGAAACCTTGTTGCCATCGTGGATCACAACGGCCTGCAAATCGATGGGTGTATAACCGATGTGTGCTCACCGGAAGATATCGGCGTGAAGTTTTCGGCTTTCGGTTGGGAAGTCATGTCGTGCGATGGTCATAATATGGCCGAGATCGTCAAAGTGCTTCTGGATGCCAAGGCGCAAAAGACCGGTAAACCCTACGTTATCATCGCCGAAACCATCAAGGGTAAAGGCGTGAGTTTCATGGAGGATCAAGCGGGATGGCACGGCCGTGCTCCGAAACCGGAAGAGACAAAAATCGCACTTACCGAACTGGAAGAGAAGGGGGCACACCGTGGCTAATGAAGTGAAGAAGAAAGCTACCCGCGCCGCCTTTGGTGCAACGCTTGCCGCGCTCGCATGCGAGGGTGTGCCGGTTGTGGCGGTCGACGCTGACTTGAGTGGCTCTACGACTACGAAAAAGTTTGCCGACGCGTCGCAGGAAAATGCGCAGTGCCTCTTCAATGTGGGTATTGCTGAGCAGAATATGATCGGGGTGGCAGCGGGTCTTTCCCTGACCGGTCGCATTGCCTATACCGGTTCGTTTGCCGTCTTTGGCACGGGTCGCGTTTACGATCAGATCCGCAATACCGTGTGTTACTCCAATCTGAATGTGAAGATAGCTCCCACTCATGCGGGTGTTTCCGTGGGGCCCGACGGCGGTAGCCATCAGATGATCGAGGACATCGCGCTCATGCGGGTCTTGCCTCAGATGCGCGTGCTGGTGCCGGCTGACTACAATGCGGCGGTGGCGGCTCTTACCTTGGCCGCTCAGGTCGAAGGTCCGGTCTATATTCGCATGGGGCGCGCCGAAGTGCCTTCGGTCTATGATGACGGTTACCGGATGGAATTGGGCTCGTCGACGGTGTTGCGCGAGGGCGGCGACGTGAGCCTGATCGCCTGTGGTGTCGAAGTGAATGAGGCGTTGATCGCGGCCGACCTTTTGGCAGCTGAAGGAATATCAGCTGAGGTCATCGATGCGTTTTCGATCAAACCACTCGATGAAGAAACCATTCTTGCTTCCGCTGCAAAAACGGGGGCGGTGGTGACCGCCGAAGAGCATTCTATCATCGGGGGTCTCGGTTCGGCGGTTTGTGAATTGCTCGCTGAGAAGCTGCCGACACCGTGTGTCCGCGTGGGTGTGCGTGACGTTTTTGGAACATCGGGAGAGTTCGAAGAGCTGCTCGTTCATTTCCACCTCGATGCGGCTTCCATTGTTGAAGCTGTGAAGAAGATAACAGCGAATACGGAGAAATGATAGAATATCTCCCGTCTCAGTACATCACTATTTGAACGGAGCATTCTGTGACAAACCCGAACAGCCAGGGGGGTGTAGTGCGTCCCGGTGCCCACGCGGCACCTCCAAGACAGGCAGCATCGCAGCTTTCGCAATCGTTGCCTACGCTTGATATTGACGACGCGCCCCAAGCAATGGGTACTCCGGTTATTACGTTCGATCATGTGAACAAGGTGTATCCGGCCCAGCCCACCAAACCAGCCCTCAATGATATAACTTTGCAGATTTATGCAGGTGAATTTGTCTTTCTCGTCGGTCATTCAGGTTCCGGTAAATCGACATTCATCCGTATGCTTATCCGCGAAATCAAGCCATCAAGTGGGCATATCTACGTGGCAGATGAAGATTTATCGTCCATGCGCAATTGGCGCGTGCCCTATCTTCGTCGCAACATAGGGTGTGTTTTCCAGGACTTCAAGTTGCTGCCGAATAAGACGGTTTTTGAAAACGTTGCGTTCGCACTTGAGGTAATCGGCAAATCGAATCACGTTATCAAAACGCAGGTTCCTGAAGTTTTGCGTCTCGTTGGCCTGCAGGATAAACTGGATAAACGGCCCGATCAATTATCGGGCGGCGAACAGCAGCGCGTTTCCATTGCGCGAGCTATCGTCAATCGTCCCCCGCTTTTAGTGTGCGACGAACCGACCGGTAACCTTGATCCGCAGACGTCGCGCGGCATCATGGACTTGCTCGAACGAATCAACCGTACGGGTACCACGGTGCTTGTTGCTACGCATGACCGGGAAATGGTCGACAATATGCGTCGTCGCGTTATCGCGCTCGACAAGGGCAGCCTTACCCGCGATCAGGATAGGGGGGTGTACGGTTTCGATGTCTAGTTTCTTTTATTTCCTCAGAGAATCTCTTACGGGATTTTCCCGTAACCTTTCGACCGCGCTCGGCTCCATTGTCACGATTTTTTTGTCACTGTTGATCATTGGGATCTTCTTGGTTGGTGGCGGTATCATCGAAAACGTGGTTTCGTCGGTGGAAGATAAAGTTTCCATCACCGCCTACGTCTCCGACGATGCAACCGATGCGCAAATTAAAAAAGTAAAAGACTACGCCCAGGGTCTTGATGGTGTTTCTTCGGTCGGTTTTACGACAAAGGAGCAGGCTCTTGATAACTTCAAGACATCCATGACCTCGAACCCCGATATCGTCGATCAGCTTGATGGTGAAAACCCGCTTCCCGCGTCGATCGATGTCGAACTTGACGATCCTCAAAAGGTCGAGTCGGTGGCCTCCTCCATTGCGGGCAATGCCGATTTTAAAACGGTTTGTGATAAACCGGCCAACCCGAGCGATTCGTTGAAGTATGGTCAAAAAACGGTTGAGAAGTTGTTCTCCCTGACCAACTATGTGCGCTACGTCGGCATAGCATTGATTGCCCTGTTGATTTTTATCGCATTCGTATTCATCAACAATACGATTCGCCTGGCTATTCTTGCTCGTCGCAAGGAGATCGCCATCATGCGTTTAGTGGGTGCTTCCAACGGATTTATCCGAGGGCCTTTCCTTATGGAGGGTTCACTTCACGCGCTGATCGGATCACTGCTGGCTATCGGTAGTTTGGAACTGATGCGAAACTTCGCTCTCCCTCAGGTCTCAAGTGCGCTACAATGGCTGCCTATTGATTTGAGTATACAAACGTTCGTCATTATCTACGTGGCGTTGTTTGTAGCCGGCTTGGTCATCGGTATTCTGGGCTCGCTTTTGGCGATGCGCCGTTACCTGAAGGTTTAAGCACGGTTTAGAAAGAAAGAAGACGATCAGGCCTGTGGGACAACATGGGTTACAAAAAAACAAAGCGACAAGCACACGCAACAAGAAAATCATCGGATATTTGGGGGTTTTCGTCTGCGTGTGCTTGGCTTTTATTGCAGGCTTTATCGTTCGCGGTGACGTTTCTTTGTTGACGAACCTTGGTTTTACGTCATTGACGGTTGCGACGGAAAAAAATCCAGGGGAAACGGTTACGGGGAATACTTACGATTCCCTTTCCGCTCGGGTGGCCGAGGTGGAAGGCGTTATTGAGCAGGATAGTATCGATTCCTACGATCTTGATGATTCAACCCTTCAGGTGCTCGATGCCTTTGCGGTATCTACGAAAGATACCTATTTGCGCTACTACGACGAAGCTCGCTACGCTACCTACTTAAAAGACAATGCGAACAAATACGCCGGCGTTGGGGTGTTGTTTGCGGAGTACAAGGGTCAAAGCTACGCGGTTGATGTCTTCGAGGGTTCTGCCGCCGACACCGCTGGTGTGCAGCGCGGTGATTTCGTTGTCGCGGTCGATGGTGACCGGAAGGGGTGGTCGCTCACTGAAACCGTGAATGCCCTTTCGCGCGATGATGGTTCGACGGCTGTTATCACGTGGCGCCGTCCTTCTGCCCTTGAATCTGAGGGTGGCAAAGAGTTTACGACAACGCTTGAGTGTTCTCCTTATGTCGAGAAAAACGTGACGACGGAGCTTTCTGGCAAGGTTGGCGTGGTGACGGTGAAGCAGTTGACGCAAGATTGCGATATGCTGGTGCGGCAAGCTATTCGAGATCTACAGGGGCAGGGTGCTCAATCGCTCGTTTTGGATCTGCGTAACAATCCTGGTGGGTATTTGACGCAGGCGGTTGATATCGCGTCTATTTTCGTAAAAAGTGGTGTACTGGTGCAGATTCAGACCGTTGACGGTACGACAACGAAGTCTGCGACGGGGGATATTGGCACACAGCTTCCGCTGGTGGTTTTAGTAAATCACAATACCGCTGCTGCCTCTGAAGTCTTGGCATCTGCTTTGCAGGACAATCAGCGCGCAACGGTTGTGGGGGATTCGACGCTCGGGAAGGGCAGTGTGCAGGTCGTTCGTGCATTGAGCTTCGGCGGTGCGCTTCGCTATACGGCGGCAATGTATACAACCCCGTTGGGGCACGTCATCAATGAAACGGGAATCGCACCTAATATTTCGGTGAGTCAGGGAACTGATACGACAACCGACAATCAGAAGGTCGTTGCGCTCGAAACCGCTCAAGCTTTGATTGCTGGGTAGGGTATCGTGTCGCGCCCCTCTTCTCGATCGCGTTCGAAAACGCGCCGCAGTGCTCGCAGCAATCCGCGGGGCATTCTTGTCGTCACATCGCGCGGCTATGGATTTGTGCAGACCGCGGAAGGGGAGTTTTATATTCCCGAATCCAAGATGGGTGCGGCCTTCGAAGGTGACATGGTGGAAGTTGCCCTCATCAAATCCTACCCTCCCGCTACGAAGGGGTCGCATCGTGGTGGCGATAAACCGACCGCCCGCGTGGTACGCGTCGTTAATCGCAGCCACGATTCGCTGGTCGGCCGCTATGAACTGGCGGAACCTTTCGGGGTGGTCGTGCCCGAAGACGACCGGATTCCCTACGACATCTTCACGATGGCAAAAGATAACCCTCACGTGAGAGAGGGGGATATCGTTCGGGTGCGTATCGTGGAGTACCCCTCGCGCAATTCCGCGGCCACGGGAGTGGTCGAAGAGGTTCTTGGCCACGAGGGCGATGACAGCCTCGATATCGATCTGGTAATTGCCCATCACAAGCTGGAAACTCGATTTTCCGAAGCGTCGCTTGAACAGGCGCGCGTGGCCGTTGTTGACGCGCCCGGCGCCCTTGCTGAGGGCTATCGCGATATCTGCGACCGCTTTGTATTCACGGTCGATCCGCGTGATGCGCGCGATTTTGACGACGCTCTTTCGATTGACCAGGTAGAGGGTCTTACGCGTCTCGGTGTGCATATTGCTGACGTTTCGCATTATGTCGAATGGGGTTCTTCGCTTGATTTGGATGCCCGTCGTCGTGCGACGAGCGTCTATCTGGTTGATCGGGTTATCCCGATGCTGCCCGAAGAGCTTTCATCAGACATCTGTTCGCTGCGTCCCCATGAGGTTCGCCGTGTGTTTACGGTCGATATGTACGTGAGTGCTGACGGGAGCGTGGTGCGGACGGACTTCTTTCCTGCGCTCATCGAGTCGAAAGCTCGGTTGACCTACGAGCAGGCTCAGGAAATCATCGATGAAAACGTCGAACTGCCTGCAAAATCTTTGTGTGCTCAAGGTTTGGAAGAATGCTTCGACGATAGGCTGCGTCGGCGTATCGTTGCGTTGTCGGACTTGGCCGGCAAGCTTTCTGCGGCGCGGGCGCGTGCGGGGGGTATGGACTTTGAGACGACTGAAGCCAAGGTGCTCTTAGATGAAGGGGGCATGCCGGTTGAAGTGATGCTGCGCAAGAAGACGCAGGCGACTTCGTTTATCGAAGAGGCGATGATTCTTGCCAACAATACGGTGGCGCACTTTATGCATGAAAGGGGCTTTCCGTGCATCTATCGTGTTCATGAGGCTCCTTCGGCAGATAGCTTGGCAGAGCTGGTGCCGTTGTTGCAGGAATTTTCTGCCTACAAAAAGCTTCCTGTTGCCGACTTTATAGCGGGGCAACCCGCTTGTTTGCAAGCTGTCTTGCGCGCAAGTATCGGGCGTCCCGAAGAAGAGCTCGTTTCCTCGCTGCTGCTGCGCTCGATGATGCGCGCGGTCTACAAGGGAGTCTGTGAGCCGCACTACGGTTTGGCATCTGCTGCTTACACCCACTTTACGAGTCCCATTCGACGCTATCCCGATCTGGTCGTGCATCGCATGTTGAAAGCACAGCTTTTGGGAAAGTCGGGCACCTTCGAGCAGCAGGTTCATAGCTTGGGGTGGTTGTCTGAACACGCTTCTGCCATGGAGCGCGTTGCTGAAAAAGCCGCTCGTGAAACCCAGCAGATGAAACTGGTGGAATATATGCAGCGCGACATCGGTAAAACGTTTTGGGGTGTGATTTCGGGCGTTGCGACCTACGGCTTTTTTGTACGGTTGCACAACACCGCCGAAGGTCTCGTTTCGATGCGGTGCCTTGAAAATGAGTATTTTGCGCTTGATCCGGTGCGACACACGTTGATCGGACAGGACAGCAACACGACGTATCGCTTGGGGCAACGGTTTTGCGTGGTGCTTGTGTCGGCGGAGCCGCGCCAGCGCAAACTTGATTTTCGACCTGCATCTTTGCGGGAGATGTCTGACGTGTAGGGGGTGCCCTTTTGTTGGATCGGCGTCTGCCCGTAGCGTTTTGATGGGTATTATGGAGAAGGTAATTTAAACACGATTGTCTTTTTGTTTTTCGTTTATATAATAAAAAACTTCGATTTGCTTACTGAATTTTGCTTGCTTGACAGATGCTACGGGACTGTCATATTCGAGAGTGCGATGTTTTCTCGAAGAACGTTTACCCTTGGGTTATGGAAAGGATTTTCATGGAGCAATTTGCGATTGTCGTCGACTCCACGTGCGATTGGTCTTCTCTTGAATACGAGCGCAATCGAGTACACATGGTGCCGCTGCAAGTTATGATGGGCGAAGAATCCTATGCGGATCAGCGAGATATATCCTCTGAGGATTTTTATGATTATATCGCGTCGGGAGCTCAGAGTTTTGGTACGTCACAGCCGGCACCGGCGGCATTTTTGACGACGTATGAAGCGCTTATCGCCGCCGGTCAGAAAAATATTCTTTCGATGCATATTTCTGCGACGCTTTCGGGGACGCTCGATTCGGCCGAAATGGCTGCGCAGCAATGCGACGCGCGCGTCGAGCGTTTTGATGCAGGGGGGACCACCACGACTTTGGGGCTCCTTGCTCAGAAAGCGTGCGAGCTGCGCGATACCGGTGTTTCGTTGGATGAAGCGATTGAGGAATTGAGGGTGTATTGCAAAAAGATTTTGCAGTTCATCTCTCCCGATACGACTGACCACCTTTTACGGGGCGGTCGCATCACTTCGGAACAGGCGCAGCAGGCTATGATGCTCAATATCAAGATAGTTTTCAGTTTTGATGATGAGGGGCGTCTCGTTGTTCTCGATCGAGTGAAAGGTAACCGGGGTATTATCAAGAGCTATGTTGAGCGATTGCACGCCTACAGTGAACAATATGGCCCGCTTCGCATCCGTGTTTTGCAGGCTCGCAATAAGGCTGAGGCACAGCGTCTGGTGGAGGCGATGCGCGCTTCCGGTCTCGATTTTGAACTGGCGGCAATCGATGATTGCGGTGCGACGATCACGACACATCTTGGACTGGGCGTCATCGGTCTTGCGGCGGCGCCGCTGCACGGATAGTCGATAGGGGGAAGGGGAGCCTGGTGACAGAGCTACGGGAAGCAAAAGCCCACGCGATTGACGATGCGGCTCGGCAACGACGCCATGAACTGAACGACCTGCTGTCCGGTACGTTCAACTCGATATTGAGCGTTGAGGAAAAGTCTTTGCAAAATCGTCTTACACAGGGCTTGAGCATTTCTGAGATACATACGATTACTGCTATCGGATTGCATGAGATGAATCCTATGAGTGCGGTGGCGGCTCGTTTGGGTGTGACGCTTGCAACGTTGACGGTGGCCGTGAATAAGCTTGTCAAGAAAGGTTTCGTGTGCCGTCACCGCGGGGAAACTGATCGTCGCCAAGTTTTTATTACCCTGACCTGCCAGGGGCGCAAAGTGTATCGCGCTCACGAGCTTTTCCATAAACATATGATTGATCAGGCGCTGGCGGAGCTTTCTCTCGAAGAGGAAGAAGTGCTTGCCCGCTCGCTTTTAAAGGTTAAGCATTTTTTTGACGGGCAGAACTAAAGATCGTTCGAGAGGTTTCTCGAATGGAGGGCTATATACCAAACTTCCCTACTTCGCATGATGGAGTAGGGAAGTTTGATATACGGGGCACTTCGTGCGCCGTAAAATCTTTTTGACGGTAGTTTTTAATCGAAGGTTCCTTCGGCGAGATCACCCCATTTCCTTTTGGTAAGTTGTCGTAAAATCGTGAATTTCCTTGCGTCTTATCCCTTCTGCCCGTAAACTTTATGCTAATAGTTAGATAAACTAAATATTAGTTAATCAATATATAAGTTGCTCGGAAAGGATTCTGCCATGTCAGACACGCTCAAGATCGTACAGGATGTTTTGCAGGAAAATCTCGATATCGCTCCCGAAAAAGTGGGAGTCGACATTACGCTCGAATCCCTCGGTGTCGATTCCCTTGATATGGTCGAATTGATTTGCGACTTGGAGGAGCGCTGCGACAAGGAATTTGGCGAACCCGATGACCTTGCAACCGTTGGTGACTTGGTGACCTACATTGATTCTTTGTAAGGATCCGAAAAAATTTGCTCAAAGATTGTATGGGAAGGAATCATTACGGTGAAACAAACAAACGGGAGCCTCTCCACGCGCGTTACCGAGCTCTTGGGTCTTGAGATTCCGATAATCCAGGGCGGTATGGCTTGGGTTGCCGACGCTTCTTTGGCTTCCGCGGTCAGCGCTGCGGGAGGGTTGGGAATCATCGCCAGCGGATCGGCGCCGCTTGCCTGGATTGAGGAACAGATTCGTCTGGCACGAGCCAGAACCGATCGGCCGATCGGTGTCAACCTCATGTTGATCAACCCGCAGGTTGCTGAAGTGGCCCAGCTTTTGGCTGATTTGCACGTGGACGTGATCACGACGGGAGCGGGAAGTCCTTCAAAGTACGTTTCAATGTGGAAAGAGGCGGGCTGCAAGGTTGTTCCCGTCGTTGCATCAAGTGCTTTGGCTGCTCGCATGGAGCGTTGCGGGGCCGATGCGGTTATCGCCGAAGGATGTGAAGCGGGAGGTCATATCGGTGAGCTGACGACAATGACGCTTGTTCCTCGCGTGTGTGATACGGTGACGATTCCCGTTATCGCTGCGGGCGGCGTTGCCGATGGTCGTGGAATGTGTGCCGCATTCGCTCTCGGTGCCGAAGCGGTGCAGATGGGCACTCGTTTTTTGACGGTTGCGGAATGCACGATAGCCGATGCCTACAAGCAAAAAGTTCTGACGGCAAAAGATTCCGATACCATTGTGACCGGTCGTGCGCATGGACATCCGGTGCGGGGGCTCAAGAATGCTTTTTCGCGTGAGATGCGCGCCTTGGAGACGGGGTCGACGGTTGATTTTGAAAAGACGGAGCAAGCATACGTGGGCTCTTTGCGCCGAGCGGTTCAGGGTGATGTCGAAACCGGTTCGCTCATGGCTGGTCAATGCGCCTGTCTGGTGCGCGATTGCAAAACCGCTGCCGAAGCACTTGTCGATATTATGGCTGAAGCCGAAGCGCTTGGCGCGTGCGATTTAGCACAGATGGCACGACTCAATGCGCAAAGAGTTCCTCGATGAGTGCGACGAAATCTGCCTGGATGTTTCCCGGCCAGGGTTCGCAGCGTCCCGGCATGGGGACAGACATCAGAGGTATCGCTGTCGCTCATGATATTTTTACCTGTGCTTCCGATATTTTTGGCTTCGATGTTGAGGCGCTATGTACGATATCGGACGCCGAAGCGATCGGGAAAGCTCGTCATGCCCAGGTAGCCGTAGCAACAACTTCGATAGCGCTTGCGGAGGCGCTGTATCAACGGGGTGTGGAGCCCTCGGTTCTTCTGGGATTTTCACTCGGGCAGATCAGTGCCCTCGCTGCATCTCGCATGCTTTCGATCGAAGCGACGTTTCGTCTCCTTGAAGTGCGGGCGCGTTGCATGGCCGAAGCGGCGCACGAAACACCGGGTGCTATGTGTGCTCTGATCGGTGCCGATGAAGCTTCGGCAACCGCGCTTTGCGAAGCGTGCGCCCTCGGAGGGGTGCTGGTGATTGCCAACTACAACTGTCCTGGTCAGATTGTTGTTTCGGGCTCGTTTGCCGCGGTCGAGCGCGCGGAGGATGCTTGGCGTAAGCAGGGAAAACGTTGTTCGCGTTTGGCGTGTGCGGGCGCATTTCACAGTCCGCTTATGGCGAGCGCGAAGCGGGTCTTTGCGAGCCACCTTGCAACGTGCACCTTCGAAGAGCCTTGCACGCTCGTGATTGGCAATACCGATGCAGCGCCCTTGACGGCGGCTACGGCACGCCAATGCCTCGCCGATCATCTGACACATCCCGTTCGTTTTGAGCAAAGCGTCGCGCTTGCGCGACGCTTGGGTACGACAGATTTTCTCGAGATAGGCTGTGGTGGCGTGCTTTCGCATCTCGTGCGTCGCATCGATAAAAATCTCAAGCGCGCCGCCGTTGAAGACGTTGCCAGTTTGCAGGCGGCAGTTTGTGCCTACGGCACGATGCATAACACTGATGAGGAGAAACTCAATGGATGAAACGATAGTTCCCCCTTCACGGGTGGCGCTCGTGACCGGGTCGAGTCGCGGTATTGGGCGTGCGATTGCGATAGCTCTTGCTCGACGCGGATATGGGGTATGCGTCAATTATGCAAGTGAGCGTAGCCGCGTTGCCGCCGAAGCGCTTGTGGGGCAGCTCACGGGCGAGCACGGGGTTGCGTCGATTGCCGTGCGAGCCGATATCTCCGATTTCGATCAAGCGGCATCGCTCATCGACGAGACGCGCGGGGCATTTGGCCGTCTTGATGTGTTGGTAAATAACGCGGGTATCACGCGCGACGGATTGTTGGCGCGGATGAAAGAGGAAGATTTCGATGAAGTGGTTGCCGTCAATTTAAAAGGTGCATTCAATTGCTGCCGTGCGGCGATGGCACCGATGATGAAGCAACGTTTTGGTCGTGTTATCAACATGAGCAGCATTATCGGGGTGGCGGGCAATGCTGGACAGGCTAACTATGCTGCTTCGAAAGCGGGACTTATTGGCTTTTCTAAATCGCTTGCTCGGGAAGTGGCCTCGCGCAATATTACGGTCAATGCTATAGCTCCTGGTTTTATCGAAACCGACATGACCGGCGCACTGAGAGAAGAGCAACAGGATGCTATTCGGGGACGTATTGCAAGCAAGCGGTTTGGGAAACCTGAAGAGGTGGCTGCGCTCGTGTGCTTTCTTGCGGGGGATCAAGCGGGTTATATAACCGGACAGGTCATTGGGATTGACGGAGGATTATCACTATGAGCTCACAAAATACCATCACCTGTCATCGCGTGGTTATCACGGGATGTGGGGCTCTTTCACCTGCCGGTATCGGTGTTGTGCCGATGTGGGATGCAATTATGGAAGCCCGTTGCTGCTTGGGTTTGCTGACCCGTTTCGCGTGCGACGGATTTGACGTGAAAATTGCGGGCGAGATTTCGGACTACGATCCGGAAGCCCTGGGCTTTTCCAAGAAGGAAACCCGTCGTCTGGGTCGCTTCATCCAGTATGCCATGGTCGCCTCCGATGAAGCTATCGCCCAAAGCGGGCTTGATCTTGAGCGGGAAGATACGGCGCGCATCGCCTGTGTTTTTGGGTCGGGTATGGGTGGCATCGAGGTGCTTGAACGCGATCATCGGGCGTATTTCGAGCGTGGACCCAAGCGGGTGAGCCCTCTTTTTATTCCGCAAATGATTTCGAATATGGCGGCAGGAAATCTTGCGATTCGCTATGGTTTGCGCGGAGAGTGCAGCAGTATCGTGACGGCGTGTGCGACGGGGACGCACTGTATCGGTGAGGCGTATCGTCTCATCCGTTTCGGGTATGCCGACGCTGCGCTGACGGGGGGCACCGAAGAATCGGTGACACCGATGTGCATTGCGGGGTTTGGTAACTTGGGGGCGCTGACGAAAGAGGCTGACCCCTTGGCCGCTTCTCGTCCCTTTGACGCGCGCCGCAGTGGTTTTGTGGCTTCGGAGGGGGCGGGGGCGCTGGTGTTGGAGTCGCTCGAACACGCCGAGGCCCGCGGGGCGCATATTATTGCCGAGATCGTCGGCTTCGGTTCAACGGGGGATGCCTACCACATGACGGCTCCGGCTCCGAACGGCGAAGCGGCTACCCGTGCTATGCGCGATGCTTTGACGG
The DNA here is from genome assembly GCA_036651575.1 of Raoultibacter sp. GTDB lineage: Bacteria > Actinomycetota > Coriobacteriia > Coriobacteriales > Eggerthellaceae > JAVWGW01. The sequence continues at coordinate 23,459 of JAVVXN010000003.1, forward strand.
AGGGTGGGTTTACCGCGGCCGATCTGGGCCATCTCAATGCGCATGGCACCTCGACTTCGGTCAACGATAAAACGGAGTCGGCGGCACTGCTCGGCTTGTGCGGGGATGCTGGCGCAACCGTTCCCGTCGTGTCCGTCAAAGGCGCAATCGGTCATACGCTCGGTGCGGCAGGTGCGCTCGAAGCGATTGTGTGCGCTCTTTCCGTAGCGCGCGATGTGGTGCCTGCCACGGTGGGATTTGCCGTGTCCGATCCCGAGTGTGGCGTCCGGGTGCTCACGGAGCCGTTGCGAGATTATCCGCAGCGCGTTGCGCTGAGCACCTCCCTTGGTTTTGGGGGGCACAACGCTGCTTTGGCAATCGCTCCTTATCGGGCGTAGGGGGCATACATGAACGAGACGATAGCGTATCCCTGCTACCGAGAGACCATCGAAGCGGTGTTGCCCCATCGCGATCCCTTTGTGTGGGTAAGTCGCGTAGTGTCGTGTGATCCGGGGCAATCGATTGTGGCCGAGCTTGATGTTTTACGAGATTTACCCCTGTTTGCGGGCCATTTCCCGGATCATCCGGTGCTCCCTGGCGTGATTTTAATGGAAGCCCTGGCGCAAGCTGCTTCATTTTGTATTTTGGTGGGCCGCAAAAACGAAGGAGCGATTGGATTTTTGACCGGTATCGATCGAGCGAAATTTCGTCGTCAAGTGATTCCGGGCGATACCGTAGTGCTTGAGGCGACGATCGTTAAAGCGGGATCACGCATGTGCGTGGCCGAAGTGCAGGCCTCGGTGGCGGGGCAAATCGCTGCGGTGGCAACGCAGAAGTACGTGTTGGATATGCAGGATTGACGATAGGATTGGGTACGGTTATGAAGTGGCAAAAAAAGCGAACCTACATCACGATCCCGCAGCAACCGATCAAGCCAGAATTGGTCGGCGGGGTCACAACCGAAGAGTTGTTTGCCTCCGTTGGAACCAATATCGCAGGATTGGGGCACGTAGCGGTTTCGTATCATTTGGAAACCATCGCAAAAACCCATTCGCGCGTCCTGCTGGTGGCGTGGGGAACTGAGGCAAAGAAAGCGGTGCGGGCCTGTCGCGATGCGGGTCTGGAGGCGTGGGTTACCTATACGGAAGATCGCGTCGCGCAACCCTACGTTTCTTTGGCTGAGCATGCGGTTTGTTTGGGGAAGCTGCATGCCGAAGTGCTCTACGATAATGATTACGCCCTGCTGCAGGCGGCGCAAGCATGCGGCGCAACAGCGATTCTGTTTATAAAATCACACCGGGGGGCAGATGCGAGCTTTCTCGGTCTTGCGGCAAAGCAAGGTTGCAGCGTGTTTTCTGCGCTCGACCCTACGTGTCCGACCGGTGCGTGGCTTATCGGCGAACCCACGGCACCCCACGCGGTTGATTCCTGGAAAAAGTGCCCTCATTGTGAGCTATTTTTTGCCGCATCGACCTGGCGAGCAGCCCATTTTATCTGTCCGGCGTGTGGGGGGTATCATCGGATGCCCTCGATGGAGCGCATCAATGATCTTTTCGATGCGGCAAGCTTTACGGAGTGGGAAAGCGGCTTGTCTCCTTGCGACCCCCTTTCTTTCCCGGGCTATCTCGATAAGGTGAGTGCTGTTCAACAACAATGTGGCCTCGAGGAGGCGGTCCGCTGCGGCTGTGCGACTATTGCCGGTATTCGTTTCGCCTTCTGCATCATGGATTCGCAGTTTTTTATGGGATCGATGGGATCGGTTGTTGGCGAGAAAATCACGCGCAGCGTGGAGCGAGCAACGCACGAGCAGCTTCCTCTGTTGATCTTTACCGCTTCGGGTGGCGCGCGCATGCAGGAAGGCCTTGCCTCCTTGATGCAGATGGCAAAAATTAGCTGTGCCCTCAAACGCCACGATGCAGCTGGCCTGCTCTACGTTTCGATCCTGACCGATCCCACCACCGGTGGTGTGACCGCGTCGTTCGCCATGCAGGGTGACATTATTTTGGCTGAACCGCATGCCCTCATCGGCTTTGCGGGTCAGCGCGTGATCCAAGATACCATCAAGCAGAGTTTGCCGGAGGGATTTCAAACGGCGGAATTCGCCTTGCAGCACGGGTTGATCGATGCGATTGTCAAGCGCGATAATCTGCGTGAACAACTGGCTCATATTCTGGCGATTCATGAAGCGTCTCAAGCGAGGTGTAGCTTAGAGGATGGGCATAGGGTGAGCTACGCCGCTGTTTGTGAAAACCTTCAGCATGATTGCGCGACGTACAACACGATTACGTACGGAATGCTTCCGCATCTCAAGCGCATTTTTTTGCAGGCGTCTCAAAAGTTTAAACCCGGGTATCGTCAATCGACAAAACAGCCGCCGAAAGCCCGGTCAATGCCGTGTGCTTCGTTTGCGGATGCAACGGTTGCGCCCGAGTACATCGGGGGCGGCGATAAGGTTTTAGGAAATGCATTCGATGCTGCTGCTTGGACACATGTGCAGCTTGCTCGCAACACTCACCGGCCGACTGCCCTGTTCTATATCGATCAGGTCTTCGATGGATTTATCGAGCTGCACGGGGATCGGGCTTTCGGCGACGACGGTGCAATTGTCGCCGGTATTGGATGGCTTGGCACCAGCCCGGTAACGGTGATTGCCCAAGAAAAAGGATGCGATGTGAAAGAGCGTGTTGCTCGCAACTTTGGATGTCCCAATCCGGAGGGTTATCGCAAAAGCCTACGTCTGATGCGCCAGGCTGAAAAGTTTCATCGTCCCGTTGTGTGCCTTGTGGATACGCAGGGTGCTTTTTGCGGTATGGAAGCCGAGCAGCGTGGGCAAGGTAATGCTATTGCGGAAAACCTTATGGGGTTGGCCGGTTTGCGCGTGCCGATCGTCAGCGTGATCTTGGGTGAGGGGGGCAGCGGGGGAGCACTTGCCCTCGCGCTGGCCGATCGAGTCGCCATGCAAAAACATGCGGTGTACTCGGTGCTATCACCCGAAGGCTTTGCGTCGATTCTCTGGAAGGACCGCAGCCGTGCTCCCGAGGCTGCTGCGGCCATGAAGATGAGTGCGCAGGACGTCCTGGAAATGGGGGTCGTCGATGCCGTGATCAGCGAAGGGGAAGCTCCGGCGCACGAAAATCCTGCGATGGCGGCTGCGTGCGTGCGAGGCTATCTTGTCAAATCGCTCGACGAATTAAGCTTGTTGAGCGTCGAGCGCCTTTTGGAAGATCGCTTCGCACGCTTCCGAAAGTTTTAGCTGTTTGGCGACGTGATGCTGCGGGATTAAGCGGTAATAAGGAGGGGCGCAGGGCTGTTGAGGTTGTGCTGTTGCCTCAATAATCTCAGCTGCCCGAGCTTCCGCATATTTTTATGCACAGGCTCGGGCAGCTGAGAAAACGTTCGCGCTTAATAGGTCCGTTTCTTTGAACGAGAGGCCACTGCGGCGCGATGTGCACGGCCGGGGCGCATGTCTTGCGAGCTGCCGGCAGGAGCCTTTTTGTACGAAGATTTTGAATGTGTCGTGGATGAATTTCGAGAGGCTGCCGGCCGTTTGGCCGCGTTGGGGTTTGCGGCGGGGTTGTGCTTTTTTGTTTGGTTGTCGTTGTTGTTGACCCTGTTGGGTTGTGCGGTGTTTGCGGATCGTTTCCGCGTGGATTGCTCTTGCGGCGCTCCATTTTTGCGAGCTGCTTTGCGGCGCTGTGATTTGTCGTATTCGGAAGCGGCACGAGCTAGCTCCGGGTCGCGACGACCGTTGGCAGCTGTTGCGCGCTGAGCGGCGGAGAGGTCAGCCGCTTCGAAGTCGAAATTTTTCAAGGGCATTTCGGAAAGCTGCTTGCCGATCAACTTCTCGATATCGCGCAGGATAATTTTTGCTTCCGGGGTAACAAATGAAATCGCAAACCCATCTTCACCGGCGCGCCCTGTGCGCCCGATGCGGTGGATGTAGTCTTCGGGCATGTCGGGCAAATCGTAATTGATGACGTAGTCGACGTTGCTCACGTCAATGCCGCGTGCCAAAACATCGGTGGCCACGAGGATGTCGGTCTTACCTTTGCTAAAACCATCGAGGGCGCGTTTGCGCTGCGCCTGCGAGCGGTCGGAATGGATTGCTTCGGCCGCAAAACCGGCCTTGCGCAGACGACGGGTGCAGGAATCCGCACGAGAGCGGGTGCGCGCAAAGACAATGACGCGCTCACAACCCTTTTCCTGTAGTACGGCGCACAGAAGTTCCGGCTTGCGCGTTTGGGGGGTGCGAATGATGTATTGTTCGACCGTGTCAGCCGTTTCACCTTTATGAGAGATTTCAACGAATGAGGGATCGTGCAAAAGGTATCCGACGCTGTCCATGATCTTACGATCGATGGTTGCGGAAAAAAGCAGCGTCTGGCGTTGGCGGGGGGTGGCTGCAATAATTTTTTTCATGGGAGGTAAAAAGCCCATATCGAGCATGCGGTCAGCTTCGTCTAAGATGAGCACGGAAACGTTGTTGAGCTTGACGGCTTTTCGTTCCATGAGGTCGATCAGGCGACCGGGGGTGGCAATTAAGATGTCGACACCGTTTTTCAGTTTCGTGATTTGCGGATCGTAGGACATGCCGCCGACGACGGTGACGATGCGATGATGGGTGTCTTGCGCAATCGTTTCGCATACTGCGGCAATCTGTGAAGCGAGCTCACGGGTGGGACTGACCACGAGCATCGAAGGGCCTTGCCCGTGTTGTATGTGGCCAAGTTTATCCATGCTGGGCAGGGCGAATGCTGCAGTTTTACCCGTTCCTGTTTTGGCGGCAGCAATCAGATCGTGTCCCTGTAAGGCCAAGGGGATCGCTTGTTGTTGTACGGGGGTCGGTTCGGTATAGCCCAGGCGTTTGACCGCAGCAAGGCTCGTCTCGGAAAGACCGAGGTCATTAAAGTTTGTCATAATCTCCGGAAATCTATGTAGGTGTTGCGGGCGGGTATACGACCGCAGCGCGGATAGTGTTGCGCATCCACCTCTTCCAGCGAATGCCTCGATGTCATCAATCACCTTTGAAGACACTCTTTTTATTATCGTATTGCTTACATGATTTGGCGTTGACAATTTGAAACCGTGAGAACATCTCGCAAAACCAACATAATCATTTTCGGTTTTTTAAGGGTTGTTAAGGGGTTAAGGCAACGAAACGATAACGACCACGAATCGGTTCTTTTTTTTGCGCTCGCAATCGTTAAACTCTATTCATTCGCTACAACACGTCGGGATTAACTCGGAGATGTCGAGGCTGACATCTCCCGGCGTGACACTTCCGTTAGGATAAGAGGGGTCTTCATGTTTCAAAAACTCGGGCGCAAACTGTCTGCTTTTATGGTGGGACGCAACGGCGTCGATGGTCTGGGGCGGTTTTTTCTTGGCGTTGCTTTTTTCTTGCTGGTTGTGGGTCTTATTGTTCCCGATCAGCTGATCCGTCAGATTATCACGGTGGTGTCGTTTGGCTGCATCCTTTATTGCTACTACCGTATGCTCTCACGTAAGGTGGGCAATCGCTACAAGGAAAACTGTGCCTATGTGCGTCTTCGGACAAAGCTTACCAAGCCGTTTCGCGGCCTTATAGCTCACGGTAAAGAATGGAAGACCTACCACAAAACACACAAGATTTACCGGTGCAAAGAATGTGGGCAAAGCCTTCGCGTGCCGAAAGGCAAAGGTAAGATCAAGGTTGTTTGCCCCAAATGTAAAACCTCTTTTATTGCGAAGTCTTAAAGATTGTACGTGTTGTGGCGGGCGGTTTCTTGCGAGTATCGTATACTGACGTTTCGCTGAACGGAGTGCTCGGTTTTGCGGGGTCATGGAGGGAAATGGAGCTTTGTCCATATTCTTGAAATTAATCCTTGCATTGTGGCGGTCACTTTGCAATAATGTCCAAGCTGCTTTTTTGTTGTTTGGACAAATCAGCACGAGCTTGTCCCCATAGTCTAGAGGTTAGGACGCGGCCCTTTCAAGGCTGAGACACGAGTTCGATTCTCGTTGGGGGCACCATTACCACTTCTCGAACACCCTCTGGGTGTTCGTTTTTGTTATAGCGTCCAAAACTGCTCTTGCCGTGAGGGTATTTTCTCTCGTTTGGGATTTTTCGCGTACGGTGACAGATAGGTTAAGCTTGAAATCCGCAGCTCCCGGTAAGGGGGTAGAGCTGCTTCGATGATTGCTGATGCTCTCTGGTGTCTTGCCGTGAACCCCTAAAAGAAAGGCTGTTCATCTCGATGAAGAAGCTTATCGCGCAATTGATGAAATTCGGCGTAGTCGGCGTGATCGCGTTTGTGATCGATTATGGTTTGTTGATCTTTTTGACAGAAGTGTTTTATGTCGACTATCTGATTAGCGCGACGATTTCCTTTACTGTTTCGGTTATCTTCAATTACGTTGCCAGCATGCGCTATGTTTTTTCTCACCGTGAAGGAATGAGCCGTCGTCGTGAATTTGTTATCTTTATCGTTTTGTCGGTATTGGGTCTTATCATCAACGATGTGGGCATGTGGGTCGGCGTGAGCCTTTTGGCGGTTGACTACCGTATCACCAAGATCGTTGCCACCGTCATCGTTATGCTCTGGAATTTCGTGACGCGCAAGATATTTCTCGATGGAGGACAGTGAGTCGGTTGACCCCTTGTTCTTCGACGCGGCGGGGAAGTGTCGGTGCGAAAGGGACCGGGCACATAGTTTTTTGCCGTAAAACGAGCAGAGCCGATGCATTTGGATACAATGAACGGGCGACTTAAACGCTAACAATTGCAAAAAAATGGGGGATTATGAATCTTCATATAACAAAAAGGACCGCGCTTTTATTGGTTCTTGATATTGCAGCAACGTATCTTGCTTATCTGCTGGCAGCTCTTTTGACCGATGTGTTTGCCGAAACGTTTGCGACGAATGAGATTTATTTTATGATAGGGGTGCTCGCTCTTATCAATATCGGCGTTCTGAGTCTTTTTCACCTCTACAATAATTTGTGGGAATACGCTTCCGTTGACGAGGCGATACAGATCGTCTTCGCCGTTGCACTCGCAACTCTTTTCGGCGCGGTATTTCTTTGGATTATCCAGGTACGTCTGCCGATCCGCGTCTTTTTCGTTGCCCTGTTCCTCCTTGTTTTTTTCCTGGGTGGTATTCGCATGATCTACCGTGTCGCGCGGCAGAAAAAACGTTCGATTGGCACGAATGCGCATGATCTTGAGCGTCCTCGCACCCTTATTGTGGGCGCGGGCGAAACGGGGTCGCTCACCATTGATCGCATGGCCTCAAAAGACCCGCTCATGGCCGGTATTCCCCTGGTTGCTACCGACGACGATCCCGCCAAGCGAGGGCTGCGCATCCATGGTGTGAAAGTCGCAGGAACAAGCGATGATATCATCGATCTCGTCGATCGATATGACATCGAGCAAATCGTGGTGGCTATTCCTTCTTCAACACTCGAAGAACGAAAGCGTATTTATGCAATCTGCACTTTAACCGATTGTCAATTGCGGACCCTTCCCAACATTCGTGAACTTCGTATGGACGAACTCGACGAGGTAACGCTACGTGAAGTCGATGTGGCCGATTTGTTGGGGCGAGAAGAAATTGTTTTGGACACGCGAGCGGTGAGCGGTTATATAGCGGGAAAGACGATACTGGTTACCGGAGGCGGCGGATCGATTGGCAGTGAGCTTGCGCGGCAGCTTTGCGTGGTGGCTCCTTCGTGCATCGTCGTGTTCGATATGTATGAAAACGATGCCTATATGCTTCGCAGTGAATTGCTCAGTCAGTACAGTGACGTTGCTGTTGTCATTGAAATCGGCAATGTGTGCGATAGCGCTCGCGTCAACGAGATATTCGCAAAATATCAACCGAGTGTCGTGTTTCACGCTGCTGCTCACAAACACGTTCCCCTTATGGAAGTATGCCCGCGCGAAGCGGTGCAAAATAATGTGTTTGGAACCCTGAATGTCGTCAGGGCAGCGGATGCTTCGGGGGTCAAACGCTTTATTTTTATCTCGACCGATAAAGCGGTGAACCCTACCTCGGTGATGGGTGCTACCAAGCGCATGGGTGAAATGGTCATGCAATACTACGCCCGTACTTCTCAAACCGTTTTTTCAGCAGTTCGGTTTGGCAATGTGTTGGGCTCGAGCGGCTCGGTCATTCCTGTCTTTAAGCGCCAGATTGCCACCGGCGGTCCGGTGACGGTTACGCATCCCGAAATCGAGCGGTACTTCATGACTATTCCCGAAGCGTCGCGACTGGTCATCCAGGCGGGTGGTATGGCGCAGGGGGGCGAGATATTCATTCTTGACATGGGGGATCCCGTCAAGATTCTTGATTTGGCAAAAAGCCTCATTCAGCTTTCGGGGCTGACGCTTGACACCGATATCAAAATCGAATTTACCGGTTTGCGGGGAGGAGAGAAGATGTATGAAGAGCTTCTCATGAATGAAGAAAGCACTATTCCTACCGGTAATCCCTCTATTATGGTGTCGACTGGCCAAGAGATCAGCTATGCCGAAGTGGCCACGAAGCTCGAAGAGCTCAAGGAGGCTATTGCGGCAACCGATGCTGTGGCTATTTGCGTGCTGGAAGAGGCTGTTCCCACGTACACGCAAACGCTCAACCGCGAATAAAGCTCTATTCGAGCGCATAAATCGGGCATATCCTGGTACTATAATACTTATAAGACGTCGAAAGGAATATCATGGCGAACAAAAGCTTAGCGAAAAATCCTTCTGATTTGTGTGTGCTCGTTACGGGCGGTGCTGGTTTTATTGGAAGCCACACGTGCGTCGAGCTTTTGGAACAGGGATACCGCGTGGTGGTCGTCGATAATCTGGGAAACTCAAGCGAGGAAGCGCTTGCGCGAGTGAGACGCATCACCGGAGTTGATGACGAGCGGCTTTCGTTTTATAAGGAAGATATCCTTGATCGGGAAGCGCTGAATAGAATTTTCGATGAAAACGATATTGACGCGATGATTCACTTTGCGGGATTTAAAGCGGTTGGCGAAAGTATACAAAAACCTCTGGAGTACTACTGGAACAACATCACCGGAACGCTCGTTCTCTGTGAAGTTGCCCGCAGCCACGGGGTAAAAAATATCGTGTTTTCCAGCAGTGCAACCGTGTATGGTAATCCCGAATTTGTGCCAATTACCGAAGAGTGCCCCAAGCATGAAGCGACGAATCCCTACGGGGAAACAAAGAATATGCTTGAGCGGATCTTGACCGATCTTTACGGCGGCGACGGTGAATGGAATATTATCTTTTTACGCTATTTTAATCCCATTGGAGCACATGAGAGCGGTCTGATCGGGGAAGATCCCAAGGGGATCCCCAACAATCTTATGCCCTATGTCGCGCAGGTTGCTTCGGGTAAGTTGGAATGCATCAAGGTATTGGGAGACGATTACCCGACCCCTGACGGTACGGGAGTGCGCGACTACGTTCACGTGGTCGATTTGGCGCGGGGTCACGTAAGGGCGCTTGATTGGATGGGTGGAAAGTGTGGAGCAGAAAAAATAAGCGGCCCGGGATGTATTTCGGGTATTCCCGACGATGATGGCACCCGTCGCGGGGTGGGTATTTTTAATCTGGGAACCGGTACCGGATCGAGCGTATTCGATGTGATTCACGCTTTTGAGCGGGTCTGCGGAAAAACGCTTCCCTATGAAGTGGTGTCTCGTCGTGCGGGGGATATCGCGTCGTGTTATGCGGCGTGTGAAAAAGCGCGAATTGAATTGGATTGGGTTGCCCGCTACGACCTTGAGCGTATGTGTACCGATGCGTGGCGTTGGCAATCAAATAATCCCAACGGCTATGAGGACTGAGCGTGTGAACCAAAAAGTAAGGGGAGCGTGTCGTGTTTTGGTGATTGTGCCCGCGTATAATGAAGCGGGTAACATCCTTTCGACTCTTACTGATTTAAGGGAAAACACCGCCTATGATTGTCTGGTGGTCGATGATGGTTCAACCGATGAAACCTTGTTGCTCTGTCGGGAGTATGGCGTACCCGTTGTGAGCCTTCCGATGAATCTTGGTATCGGGGGCGCGGTGCAGGCGGGGTATAAATACGCGTATCGAAACGCTTATGATGTTGCGGTTCAGTTTGATGGTGACGGCCAGCACGATGCGACGTTTATCGTGTCTTTGGTTGCCGCTCTTGAAGATGAACATTTCAATATGGCGATTGGATCTCGATTTTCTTCTGATTTTGAAGATAATTTTAAATCGACCCGGATGCGACGGGTCGGCATCAGGTGGTTATCGGGCGTCATTTATCTGTTTACACACCAGGTCATCACCGATCCTACCAGTGGTTTTAGAGCGGTGGATCGGGCGGTGATGAAGCTGTTTTGTGAGAGCTATCCCGTTGATTACCCCGAGCCGGAATCGGCGGTCGTGGTGCTTTCTCATGGTCTCAAAATAAAAGAAGTTGGGGTCATGATGAATGAACGTAAAAATGGGTTATCTTCCATCGGGTCGCTTTCGGCGATGTATTACATGGTCAAGGTTACCCTTGCGGTAATGACGCAGAGCGCTTCGAGAGTAAGAGGGCATAAAAAATGTCTTTAGTGCTGAGATTGTTCATCGGTATTGTCTGTTTCTTTTTTTTGATATTTGTCTTAATGATGATTAGGCGCGAACGATTTATTTTGAAATATGCGCTCGTTTGGCTTGTTGCGGGTGTGGTGGGTGTGGTCGTTGCTGTTTTCCCTGGTTTGGCTGAGGTGGTGTCGTCATTTTTTGGCTTCGAAACAACCTCGAATTTTATTTTCTTTCTCGTTCTCTGCTTCCTGCTTGCGGTTTGCCTGTCGTTAAGCGCTATCGTTTCAAAGCAATCGCTTCGCATTAAAGATTTGGTGCAAGAAATCGCCCTGTTAAATGTTCGGGATGAAAAATCCGAGAATGATCAATAGAGCGGGTTGATCTAGGGCATCCGTTTTCTCTGGTGCGCGAACGCAAGTGGGTAAAAGCGGCATCCCGAAATTTAGGCGAACACAACCTTTCGGTACAGGATAAAATTCCAGAGCGTTATGCAGACCATGGTGATCAGTTTGGCGATAATTGACATGAGACCGGCATCGATGAGCAGAGAAATCGTTATGGTTGAAAAAACGGTATTGAACGTGAAGAGAATCAGATAGAGCACGACGCTCTTGGCGGGATTCGAAGAGCTTTTGAACGCATACGTGCGGTTCATGAGGAAGTTGAATGTGGTGGCAACAACAAGGGCGCTGATGTTGGAAAAAGCCACGGGCCAGCCAAACAACGCGTAGAGCAGTTGGAAGAGACAGAGTTCAAGGGCTGCAGATGAGCCACCGATAAGAAGGTATTTTATTCCCTGTTGCTTGATTGATTTGTAATCGACCATGCCATCCCTTAGCTGCTGTGCGGCGGTGGTAAAACATGCCACTTGTGTTAGGTATCCGATTTGGATTTATAGACCATCATGATACCATCGGCCGCATCGGTTGCTGCGGCTTTTACGCGGGCTGCTCGGCGGGTTCCACAATATGGCTACACGGACGCAGCAGGGGTTAAAGCGAGGGGGTTTGCCCTCCTTTTCGGTCGTGTCTCTTTACGGGTGGTTGTTTTTTCTTGTTCCTTTTGTTTGCTCGTCGGCGCGGTGGGGTATGATTGCCCTGCGTGCTGAAAAGCAGGCTTTATGTTTCCGGCTTTCTTGTATCGAAGAAAAAGAAGCTGGCGTGCGCTAACGGAGGGTTTCATGGATTTATCGCTGATTGTGCCAGCTTATAACGAAGAAGGTAATATCCGACCGTTTTTTGATGCCGTGCAAGAGGCATTTTCCGGGCTGGATAAACGGTGTGAATTAATTTTTGTCGATGACGGCAGTGCGGATCAAACGGCGGAGGTAATGCGTTCGCTCCTCTCTCGACAAACAGACCGTCTCTCAATCAAAGTGGTTATTTTTTCACGAAATTTTGGGAAGGAAGCGGCTTTGTATGCGGGGTTGCGCCATGCGGACGCCGATCTTGTCGGTTTTATCGATTCCGATCTGCAGCAGCTTCCCGAAACCGTTGTTGAGATGGTCCATATTTTAGATACGCATCCCGAATATGACTGCGTTGCTGCGTATCAACGTGATCGCAACCGGAGCGCCCTGATCGACTGGTGTTCAAAAGCTTTCTACAAGCTGCTGGGGGTTTCTTCCGGCATGACGGTTATTACCGACGCAAGTGATTTCAGGGTCTTTCGACGCACTGTCGCGCAAGCTCTGTTGTCGGTGGATGAGTGCTACCGTTTCTCGAAGGGTATATTTTCCTGGATCGGTTTTAATACGTATGCGTTTGCCTATACCCCGAGTTCTCGTTTTGAGGGAACGTCAACCTGGTCTTTCAGGAAGTTGGTACGCTATGCCTGGAACGGCTTGCTGTCGTTTACGGCCTTTCCCCTTAAGATAGCAACCTATTTGGGGTTTTTGGCCTTTGCCGCTTCCTCGATTTATCTGGTTGTGGTACTGACTCAGAGGATAATCTGGGGTGTTGACGTACCTGGTTATGCCACTATCGTCGCTCTTATTTTGCTGCTCGGCGGCATCCAGCTTCTGGTGTTGGGGATTATCGGGGAATACTTGGCGCGCGTGTACACACAGGGCAAGCAGAGACCTCTATATATAGAGAAGGCCTATCTCGAGGGACCTGAGGACGAATAGCTGATACGTGAAGCGCGCATCAGCTATTCGAAGCGGTGAGCTTACTTGTTGGGGGAGCGGGAGGGTTCCTTTTCCGACGCCATGCCGAAAAGCATGAGGTCGCGCCGATGCACAGGCCGGTGACAAGGGAAATCAGTGCTCCGGTGTTGAAGCTTTGGTTGGTATAGGTAAGCTCGACGGTGTGATCTCCCGGTTCCAAGTATATGCCGGTAAAAATATCATGCACAGAAATGGTGTCTTGCGCTTTGCCGTCGACGATGCAGGTCCATCCGCGATTGTACGGTACGGAAAGCGATAAGATACCTACGGATTGATTATTGATCGTTCCTTTGATCTTGTTGTTGGTAATGGAGAGATTTTCGAGATTGTAAAGGTTTCTTTGGTCTGTCCATTGTTCGAGGTTTCGATACGAGCTGAACTGGAGCTTGGCGTTGCTGACCGTATAGGAACCCTCGCTGATACCGACGGTGATTTTTCCGGAAGCTTCCGGAGGGCAGAACGCATACGTGTCGGTCGGATATCCCCAGCGGAAGTCGTGAGCCGGGGACCAGTATTGTTCGCCGTTTACAGACATCAAAAAAGAAGTTCCGTCCTGCTTGGTAGCCGTAAACGAAAGAAGGTATTCTCCGGCATCTGTTTGTGCAGAAAGGGGTATGGTTATTGCTGCATCATCGTGATCTGCGACCAAGGTGCCATCGGCGAAAGAACAGTTTGAAAACGTGATGTTGCTGTTGGCGAGATCGATGGTTTGTATTGTTTCTCTCAGGTCAATCGAGGCTTGGGGCAGGTGGGGAAGAGCGGCCGGGTCATCGATTGCCGCCGTCTGGAGGAGTGCCGCGTCTTTTTCTGCATACGACCACGAATCGTAGGAACTTGACGGCGCAGACGAGTCATACCACAGGTCAATGCCGTTCGCGTATGTGTTTTCAAGAATGTCAGTGCCCTGAAACGAGGAGGGTTGATATCCATAGGTATTGCTGGTTTTATTCGTGTTGAATTTATAGCGCACGCCCCATGCATTTTCCAGGAAGAGACGGTGCCCGAATCCTTGATAGTATGACGCCGTTTTCGTTGTTGGAGTCACGCAATGGTCGATTTTGAGCCACCGGCTGATATCTTTCGATATCAGGGAATTATATGCGCTGACGGGGTATGTTCCGAGCAGCCATGATCTGTTTTCGAATCGTTCCTCGAAACCATTGTCGTTGAAATTTCGAGACGTTTCTTCGTCGTTTGTGCGGAAGAATTCGTCGGGGGGCACGTTGAGGGTGCGATATGCCTGCTGGGTTGCTTCGTCTCCCTCGAAAAGTTGATTGAGTTCTTGGGAATCTTGCGTGGTTCCAATACCGACGTTGTTGCGAAACCCCGATGCTAGGGCGTAGGGGCCATAGGGCATAGCGATCAGCGTGGCGCATATGAAAGCGGTCAGCGCAGCGCCTTTGAGCAGTTTTATCCGGTGCGGTATCGTTGTTTTTTGTAGGAAGAATAGGCACGCGATGAAGGCAAACTGCAGAAAGAAAAACAGTAAGTCAGACACGCAAATTGGTGGAAAATAATAGCTCCCGGCGCTCGATGCGTCGAGGACGCGATAGTCGTGCGTGGCGATACATACGGCCAGGACAACGCCGATTCCTCCAAGGACACATACGCGGATTCTTTTTTGAGCAATAAGGGCTTCAAGCCAGTTGGGCAGGGCATAGGCGATGACGAAAAAGATGAGGTAGCACCACCGGTTTGAAAGGTAAGAAAAGCCATTCATGACACTTGAAATGGCCGGAATCATCCAAAGGATGAGGAAGGTGACGGCAAGGATGGTCTTTCTTTTTGTGGGGGTGTCGACTTTCTTGAAATCAATGAAAAAAACGAGAAGGACAACGAGGGGCAAAGCGTAGGTTTGCGACTCGGCGGCGAAAAAGGAACCTCCCTTGAAAAAAAGGATTTCAGGAAGGATTTTGAGAAATTCCAGAGAGGGAAGCAGGGTGAAAGATGAAGGAATTGGAGTGCGGTCGGCATTGAGAAAAGCCATGACCGAGGGGAAAAAAGCAACGGCTGCAAGCAAAATTGATACGATTACAATACCGGTGAGCCGCCCCAATTTTTTGACATAGATCAGGATGCTTCGAGAAGTTTTCCCCGGCAGTTTTTGGTATAAAAACACCAAAGCAAATACGAGGTAGAACAAACAATTGATATACCCGAAGTAAAAGCTATTGGCAAAGCTGAAGGCAACTGCCACGCAGAGCGGAAGCCATGAGCGCGTCTTTTCATAGTGGTTAAACGCCATAATTACCAAAGGGGGCCAGATCATGGCATCGGTCATGAAGTCAAAGGCAAAGGAATTGTCGATAAACCAAAAAGAGCAGCCGTAGACGATTGCTGCGATACTGGCAGAAAAATCCGATTTGCGTTCTTGTTTCAGCAGGGCATACAGCAAGACCATGCAAAGTGTTTCTTTGACGATACTGAAGATGAGGCGCCATAGTTGCGTCGAATAAAAATCGCCCCCCGCTACACCGAAGAGTGCTTTTATGGCAAATTGGAGGTAGAAAAAAGGTGACGTTGAATAGTAGTATGAAAATTCCGAATACAGGTCACCCCCCAGTCCATATTCCCACGACCAAAACAGATTACCCGCAAGGATGTTTCTTTCAAGGAGTGAGATGGAAGGGATAAGCTGCGTGGTCGAGTCGCCGCCGAAGTAGGTGAACACCGCAGATTCGACTCCGAAAAATTGAGGAAGAAAAAGTGCATGCGAAGCAACTGCAAGCGCAAAGAACGCGACTATGGTCAATGCGGTGCGCACAACTTTGCTGTTCATGGCCCTCCACGATCTTTCGAACCGATCTTGTCTTCGCTGGGTGCTAATGGATACAGACCAGGGTACCATAAAAGAAAACAGAGCCATCTTTATCTCTCTTATTCCATTAAGGCGTGTCCTCTGTGGGGTGTCTCGCCCTTGCGCTTGCGAGTCCGTACGCACGTGCGAGGAATTATTCCCAAGGATAGTCCTTGGATTTTTCCTGATAATGCCTCTGTGCTGCCGGTTTCCGATGGGGTAAGGAGATATCATGACGGGGTTCGAGCTTTGGTTGTGCAGCTCGCAAAAATGAGGAGGCACCATGACTATTCGTGTTTTAGCCCGCGGGTCCCTGTCAATTTTTCTAGCAGCGTTGATGGTTGTTTTCTTTGCGTATCCCACACCGTCTGCGTGGGCTGTTGATAACGATCAAAAAAAATCAGCATCTGAAGAAGAGATTGAACGTGCGTTTGATAACGGTGAAATAAAAACCGAGATTCCGCCCGCTTTACGCGAGCAAAGCCAAAACAGCATTCCTTTAGCCCGTTCTAATAAAGCAATTAAAACCCTTGCAGGAGAAAGCTTGTACGATACGGCTGCTGCCGAAGCACGCTATGCCTACAGCGCTTCTTCCTGGGCTATCGTTGCAAGCGGGGAAAGCAGCGTTGACGCTTTGGCGGCAACTTCGCTTGCCGGAGCACTTGACTGTCCTATTTTGCTGACGTCGAAAAGCTCGCTTCCCGCTGCTACCTCTGATGCTTTGGCATCCCTTGGTGTGACCAACGTTATTATTACGGGTGGCGAAGGGGTGATTTCGGCATCGGTGGCAGATGAGATCAGCGCCCAGGTGGGTACGAGCCCCACCCGTCTGTTCGGTCAGGATCAATACGATACCCAGCTTGCGATCTACGCCTACGGGGCTGACCGGTCCCTGTGGGGATCTCAGGCGATCGTCGTTTCCGGTGTGGCGGGCCAATTCGCCGATGCACTTTCGGCAGCACCGGTGGCTTTCGCGCAAAAGGCGCCGATATTTTTCGTGGATGAGACCGGATCGTTGCCGAACAAGACTATTCAGACGCTTTATGCGGCAAGCACCCTTTCGTCTGCGGTTGCCGTGGGGGGCTCAGCTGTTGTGTCTGAGTGGACGATGGGAGCCCTTGAAGCCCTTGTTGTCAATCACGGGAGCGCTCGCTCAAACGTGGTGCGGCTTTCCGGCGAAACGCTCTACGATACCAGCTTGGAAGTTGCTTTTTGGGCGGTTGAAAACGCTATTTTATCCTGGGATAACGCGGCGTTTGCCACCGGGAAGATGCCCTATGATGCCCTCGCCGGCAGCGTGGTGCAAGGGCGCGATCGCTCGGTGCTTTTGTTGGCGGATCCTGGGTATCGCACGGCTTTCGATGTTTTAAGCAGGCACTCCGTGACAACTTATAAATACTTTGGGGGGAAAGCGGTGTTTAGAAACGCCGACAAAGTTTCGTACGCTTTAAAGCTTGGCTTTCCCCTGTCGGACATAGAAGGGCTTATCGTCTATCTCGATGCGGGGCATGGCTGGAATAGTTCTAACAACGGTGTATTCGACTATGGAGCTTGGGGATGTGGCTACAACGAATATGATTTGAACGCTGAATTGACGGGTCAGATTGCACCGGCTCTGCGTAGCTGGTATGGCCTGGACGTATACGTCAACGATGATGGTGGCTACTATGCGTACCGTCAAAGTGAGGCGTACGCGATGGATTGCGGCGTGTTCGTGTCGATCCACTTCAATTCGGGTGGTGGCTCGGGGACGGAAAGCTATATCCATTCCTATAATGCCGCTCCCGGTGCATCCGTCTTGCAGTCGCGGGTTCATCCCGCCCTTATTTCCGGGGTTGGTCTTGGTGACCGCGGCATGAAGAATGAAGAATTTGCCGTATGCGGGGGAAAGGTGCCTGCTGTGTTGCTTGAGGTTGCCTTTATTGATAACCAAAATGACATGAATGCGTATCAGTCAAGAAAAGGTAATGTGGCCGGAAAAATCGCCGAAGGAATAGCATCGTAGTGAAGAACAGTAAAAGAGAAGGTGGTCAATCGATGAAGTCATATCGAATTACCGTATCCGTTTTATGCGCTTTCGTTTTGGTCTGTACTCCTCTTTCCGCTGCGCTTGCTCAAGATATTCAACCGGATGTTTCCGGGGGAAATATGACGGGGCTTGTTGGTGATACGGAGAGTTCAAAGCAGCAAGCCGATGAGGGGTCAGTGCCCGCTGTTGTACAGCAAGCTTCGGGAGAGCAGCTTGAGGGCAGTGCGGCGTCGAGCGTATCCGATGCCGAGATTGCCGAAACACTCGCTACGGCAGATATCGTGGGAGCACATGAAGGGGCAGCAGCGGGTGTTGCGAGCACCCTTGACCTTTTGGCTTCGGCGGGAGTAACCACCCTTGCAGGAGAAAGCTTGTACGATACGGCTGCTGCCGAAGCACGCTATGCCTACAGCGCTTCTTCCTGGGCTATCGTTGCAAGCGGGGAAAGCAGCGTTGACGCTTTGGCGGCAACTTCGCTTGCCGGAGCACTTGACTGTCCTATTTTGCTGACGTCGAAAAGCTCGCTTCCCGCTGCTACCTCTGATGCTTTGGCATCCCTTGGTGTGACCAACGTTATTATTACGGGTGGCGAAGGGGTGATTTCGGCATCGGTGGCAGATGAGATCAGCGCCCAGGTGGGTACGAGCCCCACCCGTCTGTTCGGTCAGGATCAATACGATACCCAGCTTGCGATCTACGCCTACGGGGCTGACCGGTCCCTGTGGGGATCTCAGGCGATCGTCGTTTCCGGTGTGGCGGGCCAATTCGCCGATGCACTTTCGGCAGCACCGGTGGCTTTCGCGCAAAAGGCGCCGATATTTTTCGTGGATGAGACCGGATCGTTGCCGGATGCGACGATCCGGGTGCTTTTTGCGGCAGCGCCTCTTTCGTCTATGGTTGCCGTGGGGGGCTCAGCTGTTGTTGCCGAACGGACGATAGGCGCGCTTCAGGCGATCGTTGTTGCTCATGGGCACAGCCGCTCAAATGTTGTGCGTCTGTTCGGTAATAGCCTCTACGATACGAGCGCAAATGTGGCTGCCTGGGCGGTTGAAAACGCTATTTTATCCTGGGATAACGTGGCGTTTGCCACCGGGAAGATGCCCTATGATGCCCTCGCTGGTAGCGTGGTACAGGGCCGGGATCGTTCGGTTTTACTGCTGGTGGACGAGGGGAGCATGCAGGGGCTTGACGCCGTCGTGTCTTCCGGTGCCTCCATCTCCGGTTTGAAGTTTTTAGGGGGAACCTCGGTGGTGAAAGCTGAAACGCGTCGCAGTATTTGCTCTGCGTTAGGCCTGCCTTATCTGTCTGTCAGCTCGCTTTACCACGACATTTCCTTGGCGCAATTTGCCCAAATAGAATCGAGTGCATCAGGAAAATATACCGTTGATGAAATATTGAGCAGTATGGATCCTGCGCGTTTCGCGGAGGGTACTTCGGGTTTTTACCAATTTGCGGATTTATCGCAGGGCTATTCGGGGATGACAGCGGATCAGCTCGATTCGTTTATCGACGCAAACGTTTCATATCAAGAGAAAAGAAATGGCGTGAGAAGCAAGCTGAGGGGTAGCGGTGCCTCCTTTATCGCCGCAGCGAAGAAGTATCAAATCAATGAGGTGTACCTGCTCGCTCATGCGGCTCTCGAGAGTGGATGGGGTTGTTCTGCGCTGGCTCAAGGAACCGTGAAAGGCTATGAGGGTTATCTGAATTTCTACGGTATCGGCGCCTATGATCTCGATCCGAAGAATGGCGGGGCTGCCTTGGCAAAAGATCAGCAGTGGGATACTCCCGAAAAAGCCATCCTGGGTGCTGCCCGTTGGATATCGCGCAACTACATTCATCCCACCGTTGCCTCAGCGACTGTTTCCGGGCCGCAAAATACGCTGTGGCAGATGAAGTGGGATGTTCGGCGTGCGGTTGCCGAGGGCGGTGTTTGGCATCAGTATGCGACGAGCAGAACGTGGGCGACCGGTATCGCTTCGGTTATGAACGATTTTTACCGGCAGAGCAACCATTCTTTTGAAGAAACGGGTCTGTCTTTTATCGTCCCCGCTTTTGCGCAGCAGTAACCGTTTTGTGAGGGTAGGCGTGTCGGGCTGATTGTGCGTTCGGGCTCAAAAACGCCGTTGCTATCACAATGGGTAAGGCGAGATGGAAGGGCAACATGTAGCGGAACTCGCAGTAGTAGGGTGCTGCAACCAGCATGGTTGCCCAGAGGGCGATCAGGGGAACGTAGGGGAGTATCAATTCTTTTTGAGAGCGCATCCAGCGCACGAGAGCGAGACCTACTACCAACCATACGGCTGCTGCAATGCTGAATAGAGGTGACACAAAGCTGCTCGTGCGCATGTTGCCGTAGTTGCTATCCTGATTCCCACCCACTATTGGTATCGGCGCCACTTCGTAGAGGAGGTTTCGGCCCTCCTCTTTCGTGATGCCGCTTGTGGTGACAACCCAATCCTGCGTCTCGATATTCCAGTATCCTTCGGTTTCTCTCAGCCACGCTTCGAAATAGGTTTTCGGATTCTCGAGTCCGATTTCAAGCCAGAGTTTCAGAAACTCTGGCTTGTGCGAATCGAGCCATTCGTCGTTGAAGGAAGGATCGTATTTAACGGGATTGGTGGATATTGGATTGTAGCGTTGAGCCATCTGGTCAAGGTCGACCAGATGGGCTAATTTTTCTTCCTGTTCCGGCGTCATCGACCCGTTGTTGGCTACGACGGCCGAGATCTGCTGCAGCGGAATCCCTACCGATTCCCTGAAAGGCGAAGGGGCGATGCTGCATGCGGTGAAGAGTGGTCCGGTAATTACTAAAACGACCGGAATGACGATCAGGAGGGGAATGAGTCGTTTGAGGTGACGGCGGTATACGACCGCCAGACAAAGTGCGCATGCTGCCATAGCGAAAACGCCATTATTCCGCAGTAGACAGATAGCAAAGGCGAGTGCGGTAAGGCGTAGGCACGTTGTCGGTGATTCCAAAAGCCTTCCCTTGCTAAAGGCGATTTCAAAGAGTAAAAGAATAAACAAAAGCATACAGAGCGAAAACGGGATGTCTTTCCACATGGTGGTCGCGTATTTCGCAATAATTGGGTTAAAGGTGAAAAAGGCGAGGGTTGCAAGGGCGACCAAATCGGGTGCCCCCATTTTTTTGATCCAATAGCACGCGTATGCGCAGACAGCTGCCGTGAAGATGAGCTGGATAAACAGATACAGCGCGGTTCCTATCGCCACATTTCCCAGCGCGTTTCCGAGAATCACAAAGGGGGATATGAGCAGGGTGAACATGACCGGATGTGCATTCGACCAGGGCAGTTGGCCGAGTGCTATCTTGATCGAATCGACGCTGTCGCCGGAATAGGAGCCGGGAAAATTAACAAGAAAGGTGATAAAGAACGACAGAAATAAAACGGCAAAAGCGATGCCTCCTCTGTTTTTTGAAACCGCCGTTTCCGCAAAGGTGATTTGGTGCGTGTCAAGCCAATACGTCACAAGGGTAAGTCCCGCGAAAAGAAGCAGGGAAAAGGCGCAAAACGACCAAAAGCACTCCGAAAAACCGGTGCCGTCAAGCCAGTGGCCCAAAACCCACGAAGCTGAAAGCAGGACGGAAAAAATCGCCAAGAGGGCGTAGTGTGCGGGCGTTGAAAAAACCCGACTCTTGATTTGTGCGAGAAAATTATGCGAAGCATCATCGAGGCCAAAAGTTGTTTTGGACATAAGAAGGCAAAACCTTTCAAGTTGATTTCGTCATGCATCGTATGATTATAACAAGGAGATCGTGGTTTTTAGTGGGGATGAAGTGGACGTTTGGTTCGGGTTACCCGTCTGTCAGTATCGGTTCAAACGGTGTGCGTTATCGTTGTTTTACCAGACGGCACGGCGTTAAGGCTGTATGTCTGGTGTGTGGTTTGCTATAATGCCCTCTTGCTGTCGATGGTCTTTGAGCGGGCAGCGATTGCCGGTGTCTGGCCCGCTCGATTTCATTGCTGCAAGAGGTTATCTATACGTTTTTTGCGATAGGGCACGATGGTGTGTCTGTCGCAACAAGGCTCAAAGGAAGTCATGATGGCACCGATGGAAGAGGATAACGCGCTCGTGATTTCTCTCGGCGTGGTCGCGTTGAACGAAGAGCTTTTTTTGCCGGATTTGCTCAACGACATTCGGCAACAAGATTACCCTCACGACCTTCTTGAAATTATTTTGGTCGATGGCGGTTCTGATGATGAAACAAAAAATATCATGCTTCAATTTGCGCACAATGAACGATCTTTTCGTGCTGTTGTGGTGCTTGATAATCCTCGGCGCATCCAAGCTGCTGGGTGGAATCGGGTGATTCGTGCTGCTGCGGGCGATGCTGTTATTCGCGTCGATGCTCACGCCTCCCTTCCGGTCCACTTTGTTTCCGCCAACGCGCAAACGCTGATGGACGGTCATGACGTATGTGGCGGTACGCGTCCGACGGCGGTGCCGAAACAGGATGAAACCCCCTGGCGGGAAACGTTGCATCGGGCTGAAGAATCGGCTTTTGGCAGCAGTGTGGCCGATTATCGCAAGGCGTTACAACCCGGTTATGTCACCTCGGTTTTTCATGGAGCGTATCGGGTGGCGGTCTTTAAGGATGTGGGTGTTTTTGATGAACGCCTGGTGCGTACCGAAGATAATGATCTGCACTATCGCATAAGACAGCGCGGTTACAAGATCTATTTTAACCCTGAAATAGCATCGGTTCAGTATGTGCGGGGATCGTTGCAAAAGATGCTCAAGCAAAAATATGGAAACGGATACTGGATAGGGCGTACCCTGTTCGTAAATCCTCGCTGTTTACAGCTTTATCACTTTGTGCCGGGCGTCTTTGTCGCGGCATGTCTGATCTGCGCTGTGGTGGGGCTGTGTGCTTCGTGGTGGCCGCTGATCTTACTCGGTGTGCTTTACGGCGTTGCCTGCATTGCGCTGGGTGTCAAGGCGGTCATAGGGGTAAAGAAAAAAAATATGACGATGCTTGTTCTTCCCCTCGTGTTTTGTGGCATCCACGTGTCGTATGGGGTGGGAACACTGCTGGGCATCGTGAGGGGTTTGTTTGGTGGATTGGGCGATTTTGATACCAGCTATACGGTAAAGTCACCATAAGTATTCTCGGGCAGTTGATGCCGGTGAGATGGATTGTTTTGGCAAAATGTCCGGAGTTTCCCGTTTGAATGGTGTGTATATGGTTGAGCAAACTGAGTTAAGAAAATTACAATTGGTGGAATTTGATCTCATGAAGCGCTTTGCTGAAATTTGCGAAGCGCAAGGTCTTCGTTATTATCTGCTTGGCGGTACCTTGTTGGGTGCTGTTCGTCATGGGGGGTTTATCCCCTGGGATGATGACGTCGATCTGTGTATGCCACGAGAAGATTACGAACAATTTCTTGCAGGTGCTTCTGAGGCAATGGGAGACGACGGAATACGTATCGTCAGCATCTACAGCGACGATACGTATCGTCAGGGTATGGCCAAGATGACGACGAGCAAGATGCAGATTATCAATCGTTCCGCCAACGAAGAGCGCGTAGAAGATGCCTGGATTGACATCATTCCTTTGGACGGTTTTCCTACCAAGACCCTCGCGGTTCTCTGTCATAAAGCGCGTCTTCTGTTTTGGAAGATCATGGATGCCACAGCGGAATTCGACTATGTTGTCGATACGAAAAGAAAACGGGGCGTGTTGGGATCGGTTGCTTTAAGGGTACTTGAGTTTCTCTGCCGATTCATTCGCCCGTTTGGATCCGACTATCACCGGGTGTTTATGCACACGGAAAAGGCGCTGAAGCGATATCCCTATGCCGAAAGCTCCTCGGCGATCAATCTGTATGCAGCACGCGGTTTTAAGGAAATATTCCCGGTCGAAATGCTCGGGGAGGGGCGTTTGATCGCCTTTGAGGGACGCGAGTTCGTTGCTCCTGTCGATTACGAAGCGGTTCTCGAAACGATCTACGGAGCAGATTACCTGACGCCTCCTCCCGAAAACGATCGCAACTGGCATAACTCTGAAGTGCTTCCTACCTAATACCGATTGTGGGTTTTAGGTTCGTGCGTTCCTTTGGGGTATTGTTTTAAGATAAAATTAATCGAATACTTGTTTTTCACGGGAGGCTCATATGATATTCGGCGCAATTTTGGCTGGTGGTGTAGGTTCTCGCATGAATATAGATAGTATGCCGAAACAGTTTCTTCCTTTGGGAAGTAAGCCGATTTTCCTGCATACGCTCGAGAAGTTTCTTTTGTGCAGTGAGTTTGATGCGATCTATATTGGCGTTCATAAGGATTGGGTCGATTTTGTAAAGGATGCGCTGCTAGACTGCACCCCTTCAAAGATTCCCGTTCATATTGCCTGCGGGGGAGATGATCGCAACGAGACCATCATGCGGGTTATCGCGGACATCGAACGTGATTACGGAGTGCGCGATGACGATTTTATCGTTACTCACGATTCCGTTCGTCCCTTCGTGAAGCTTTCGATCATCAGGGAAAATATCGCTGCTGCGTCACGCTACGATGCGTGCGATACCGTTATCCCTGCAACGGATACCATCGTGGAATCAAGTGACGGCGATACGATCGAGGCCATTCCTTTGCGCAATACCATGTATCAGGGGCAAACGCCGCAAAGCTTTAGGATTTCGGTTTTGAAGAATATGTATAAAGATCTCGAGGTTGAACAGCGTTGTCTTTTGACGGATGCGTGCAAGATTTTGGTCATGAAAGGTCAGCCGGTTCATTTGGTTCAAGGCGATGTGACAAACATCAAGTTAACGACGGTGATGGACTACAAGGTCGCCCAGGCAATGCTGGAAAGCGGAGTCGAGTAAGCGATGATCAATAACGTGTATCAGTTGGTTTCACCAAAAACCATCGTCGTTAAATTCGAAGACATGATCACTGAAGGTAAAGTGCTGATTCGTCCTCGATATATGGCGCTCTGTCATGCCGATCAACGATATTTTCAGGGAAGGCGCGACCCTCGGGTGATGCGCCAGAAACTTCCCATGGCACTGATCCATGAATGCATGGGAGAAGTCGTCTCCGATGCTTCCGGCACGTTTTCGCTTGGCGAAAACGTGGTGATGATTCCCAATGTTGCCGGCCGCGCTGACGAAGGCCTCTATGAAAATTATTCGGAGGGATCGGGCTTTCTGTCCAGCGGGCGAGATGGCTTCATGCGTGAACTGGTAAACCTCTGTTCTGACCGGGTTGTTTCTTGTACGGGAATCGACCCCCGGGTTGCTGCGATCACTGAATTTGTGAGCGTGACAGCCCATGCGGCCAGTCGTTTTGAGGCCGCAGCTCATCCGAGAAAAGAGCGCATAGCGATCATCGGTGATGGGTCGTTGGCGTATGTCATGGCCTGTATGCTCTCCGCCCTGTATCCGTTGAGCGCCTTGATCGTTGTCGGTCGCAATCAGGAAAAACTCAACCTGTTTTCCTTTGTCTCGGAACGCTATCTCACCGATGCGCTGCCCGATGATTTACATTTTGATCATGCTTTCGAGTGTGCCGGTGGGGAGGGATCGATGGCGGCGATCGATACGGTTATTTCCCGCATCAATCCACAGGGTGTGCTCATGTTGCTTGGGGTCAGCGAACAATCTGTCCCTATTTTTACCCGTAACGTACTCGAAAAAGGCATGACTTTGATTGGCTGTTCGCGTTCGGGCCGAAAAGATTTTGAGACAGCACTTTCTGTTATGAGGAAATCTGACATCCAGCAGCGGTTGAAACAGATCATTTTCGTTGACGCGCCCGTTCGCGATGTTAAAGATATCAAACGCGCATTCGCAACCGATCTGCAGACGCCTTTTAAGACGGTCTTTGGGTGGGATATGTAATGGCGAAAGTCGCGACTTCGCCCTTGGATCTTTCCGTTCACTCCCTTCTGGGTGTTGTTTTCGGCGTATCTTTCCCTGGTTCTATCGTGCTTTTTGCAACGGGTATGTGCTTCCAGGATTTTACGGTTGCTTTGGTGGGGGTGCTGGCTCTTTGGGCATCCAATATGCTCTACGCGTGTCTTGATGTGAAGAATCGGTTGCTGTTGCTTTTTTGCCATATGGGTATAGCTTTGTTTTTGCTATCTCGTCCCTTCGTGGCTCTTTTTGACCCCCGTCGCGGATGGCTTCTTTCGAGCGTTGAGACGACGAATTTTGCCCTTTGGGCAATTTTTCTTGCGCTCTTTTTTCTGTGTGCAGGAACTGCCGTGTACGAATTGATGAGTAAGGGCAACGCGCGGTGGTATCGGCAAAAAAAGGGGCTTTTCAAGAAAAAAATTCAGCCATCGCCTTCCATAAACCCTCTTATAAAGGTGCAAAAGCTTTCGAAAAGCGAGCGGATAGCGTGCATTCGCACGGCTGCATTGGTCTGCTTTTTGGTGTGCCTTGTCGGTTCGTTGATCTTGGGTTATCAGAAGCTTTCCTATATGCAGGGCTTGCGCTACGAAGAGTATTACCTCATCAATGTTGACGAGCACTCGTCGTGGATCATCACGACTTTGAGCGTGATGACGCCCTACCTGCTCTGTGCCTATCTCGCAACACTTCCCAAGCGTCGACCCACGATGATCTGTCTCGTCTTCTATATTATTACGACGATTCCGATGCTGATCATCGGCTCTCGGAATGATTTTGTGCTCGCTGTTTTGTTCTCGCTGCTCTATTTTGTGCTTCGCAATGTTATCGATGACGAGAAGTGGATTGGACGAAAAGAAGCTATTGTTATCTTGGTGGGCATCCCTATCGGAGTTTTCTTTATGGGTCTTTTGACCTACGTCAGAGCCGGGGGAGGAACGACTCCCGATGGGTTTATTGCGCAGATAGTTGACGCTTTCTATAAGCAGGGAGTGACCTTTACTGTCTTGGGGCGCGGCTACGATGTCAATCCTCAAATTCAAGATCTTGGTTTTAAATTTTTCACTCTCGGATCGCTTATTTCGAATATAACGCAGGGATTTATTGGTCAAACGTTTCTTGGCTTCACTGATTTGGGTTCGATAAACAGTGCCGAATTGGCCTTGCACGGCAATGCTTACGCGCATACGATGTCCTTTTTTGCTCATTCCAATTATCTGGGAGGGGAGGGATACGGTTCCTCGTTTGTCCTGGAAGCCTATGCTGATTTTGGATATGCCGGCATTGCGGTGATCAGCTTTTTGTTGGGTCTTTGTTTTGCGGGGCTTTCGCGGGCAATCGGGAAAACTTGGTTTATGGGAATGGTAGCCCTCATGTCTCTTTTCGGAGCCTTTCACATGGCGCGCGGTTCCGCAATGGAATGGATCGAGTTCATTTGGAGCACACGGTTTTGGTTTGCGATGGCTTTTTTGGCGGTCGTCTTTGTGTGCTTCGTTCTTCTGAGAGGTTATACGACAAAAACAGCTCCTTCGGTAAAGATGAGCATCGCGACTTTACCGAGTTTATCTGGGTCAACCCGTTCTTCAATGCTTGATTGCATATCGGTGGCTGGGTTGAACGAGAATGCTTTGGAGTGTTGTAATAAATATGGTATGCCTGTGGTTGGGTGTCAACAGCCCAAGCGCAAGCGGAAACGAAATTGAGGTATCTCTATGTTTGATTTTGTAGCAATATTCGAAAGCATTAAACGTCATTGGATGTGGGTTCTTCTCGTTACGGCGCTGTGCGTTTGTACGGGTGCGGCTTTGTCGTTGGTAAAGGATGGCTCCATTGAGACCGAGCCTCAATACACGGCAGAGGCAACGCTGTATTTTAATGCCTATGCCTCCGATGCCGTGGAGGATTTCAACTATCGCGTTGACGATAATCTGCTTGCAACCGACGTGCGTCGTGCGGTAATCAGTAAAGAAGTTGCTGGTGAAGTACGTAATAAGCTTGGTGAAGAAGTGAAGATTTCCTCGCCGTTCTGGATCAATGAAAAGACAAACGGGAATTTTGCGACGCGTTTTATCTTTGTTGATGCAACGGCAAACAATGCTGATTTGGCCGTAGAGGCCGCAAACCTTGCTGCAGAGAAAACGGTACAAGTGGTAAGGGATACTCTGCCGGTAACGAAGGTCGAGATTACGAGCCCTGCGTCGTTGAAGGTCACGGGTTTGAATAAGGCTGCCGATTTTGGAACAGAAAAGATTGTCACCAGCAGTGTCGATGCGCCCGTAACCGCTGGTTCGGGAGTGAGTTTGAAAAATATCTTGATATATGGATTCGCTGGGCTGTTTGTGTCGGTTCTTGCGTTTGTCTTGTACGATATCATTTCGCGAAAAATTCGTTCTCCGCATGATATCGAACGACTTCTCGATGTTCCGGTAATTGCGGTGTGTTCGGGAGTCGACGATGCTGATCTCGTCGGGGAAGATATTCGCGTTTTGTTGCGTAACAATGAGCTCGATACGATGATCGTGGTAGGGTTTGCTTCGCAGGATGAGCCTGAACAATGGGCGCTTCGCCTTAAGTCTTGTATGGGGGACATGGTTGTTGGTGGCGTTGTGGCACCTCTAGCCGGTTCGGTTGCCCGCATTGCGGAAGCTTCGAGTGTGGTGCTTTCCGTGCGACAGGGTGCTGCGACCGGTTCTGAAATTCGTCGAGCGATTGAGAAGCTCAAGATTGCAGGAACACCTATCTTGGGTGCGGTGTTCGTTGCGAAACAAAAGCGTTCGAAGAAAGGATAGGTGCGCCTTTTAGGGTTGTCGTGTCACTATGGATTCCTTAGATAAAAAGCGAGAATACTTGACCCTGCAACAGCTTCAGTCTGTTGCGCTTGAGTTGCTCCTTGATTTTGACGCTTTCTGTAAGGGTCATGGGGTTTCCTATGCCTTGTGCGGGGGCTCTATGTTGGGAGCTGCTCGGCATCAGGGTTTTATTCCTTGGGATGACGACATTGATGTGATGCTGCTTCGCTCCGAGTACGACAAACTTCTTTCGCTGGCACCCGAGGCATCTCTTGACGGTAACCATGCGCTCGTTTCCGTTCGTGATAAAACCTTTGCGCGTGATTATGCGCGCTATATTCGTAAGGATTTTGGGAAAGAAGAAGACGAAACGACAGAGGAAGATTGTCCCTGGATTGGTGTCGATATATTTCCGATAGATTTCATATCGGATAGTGATGAGCTGTTTGTGCGGCAATTGCGCGATCGACGTTTTTGGCACGAACTGGTGGTGACGTGCTCTTCTCCTTTCAATGCGGGAAGTACGTTTGTGAAGAAATGGGTGCGAAACATCATTCGTCCTTTTGCCTTTGCTTACGGTCGTTTTCGTGCGGCGGAAAAAAGTGAGGCGATCTGCAAGCGATTTAACGATTCTCCGGGTCGTGATATCGCTATCGTGTGCGGAATGTACGGCACGAAAGAGCGCTGGTCGTCTTCGGGATATCAGCCATTGATCGAGGTGCCCTTCGAGGGGCACCTACTTCCCGCCCCACATGATTTCGACGCGTATCTTTCGGCAATCTATGGCGACTATATGCAGCTCCCTCCTGAAAACAAAAGGAAGCCATCGCATATCCGAGCGTGGAAGCTATGATGAAGCTTACTATCTAGGAGGCAGTTTATGTTGAATTTTACTGTCGGTCCCGTTCAGATGCGCGAAGAAGTGCGTATGATGGCGGCCGATCAGATACCGTATTTTCGTACCCCTGAGTTTTCTCAAACCATGGTTGAAAACGAAGCCCTTTTTCTCAAATTTGCTTTTGCTCCCGCCGACTCGCGTGCTGTTTTTTTAACGGGATCGGGCACGGCGGGTATGGAAGCGAGCGTCATTAATACGTTGACTTCGGAAGATAAGGTGCTTGTCGTAAATGGCGGCAGCTTCGGGCAGCGTTTTGTGCGTCTGTGTGAAATTCATAAAATTCCCTGTTCGGTCATTGAGTTGGGTTTTGGCACGCCGCTTGTCGAATCCGATTTGTCTGCCTATGAGGGCCAGGGCTATACGGCCTTTTTAGTCAACCTCGATGAAACATCTACGGGGGTGCTCTACGATCTTGCCTTGATTCATGATTTTTGCCGCCGCAATGCTCTTTTCTTGATTGTTGATGCCATCAGCGCGTTTCTCGCTGATCCCATCGATATGGCCGCCTATGAAATCGACGTTATGATTGCCGGTTCGCAAAAGGCCTTAGCGGTTGCTCCCGGAGTTTCTGTGCTGGCCTTATCTCCTGTCGCACAGCAGCGTATTGCGGCTATCGATTCGGGGTGTCTCTACCTGGATTTAGAAAGCGCTCTTCACGATGGGGAACGCGGCCAAACACCCTTTACGCCGGCCGTCGGTATTTTGCAGCAAATCAATAGGCGGTTGCAGCAAATTGACCGATTGGGAGTCGCTGCCGAAATCGAGCGAGTGGCTTTGCAGGCGCGTGACTTCAGGGATCGCATTGCCGTTTTGCCGTTTGAGCTGTTCTCGAAAGCTCCCACCAACGCGGTTACCGCTCTTTACTCCAAAGACCGGCTTGCAAAAACAATATTTTCCGTTCTGAAGGATGAATATGGTATGTGGGTCTGTCCGAATGGCGGCGCGCTTGCCGAAACGGTTTTCCGTGTCGGTCATATTGGTGATTTGACTTCAGCGGACAATGAAACACTCGTTGCGGCCTTGCTCGATATGCAAGATCGTGGTTTTTTGGAGGGTCGATAAATGCTTGGCGGAAAAAAAGTCGTCATTACCTACGGTACCTATGATTTGCTTCATTTTGGGCACATTGCGCTGCTTAAGCGCGCTAAAGCGCTTGGCGATTACCTCATTGTCGGAGTGACTTCCGACGCGTTTGATAAGACTCGCGGCAAGCTCAACGTGTCGCAGCCGCTCGCTGAGCGGTTGCGGGCCATTCAGGATACAGGAATTGTCGACAAGATCGTTGTCGAGGAGTATCAGGGTCAAAAGATTGCCGATATTAAAAAATACGGTGTTGATGTTTTTACGGTTGGGTCCGACTGGGAGGGAAAATTCGATTATCTCAATAAGTATTGCGAAGTCGTCTATCTTGAACGAACCCGGGGTGTTTCAAGTACCGAGTTGCGTACGGATCGGATAAAACCTCTGGCGTTGGGCTGCGTGGGCTCCGATTACCTTGTGGAGCGATTTTTGCGCGAATCCCAGCATGTGGGAGGAGTCAGCGTCACTCACGGATTTTCACGGGGTTCAGACGAAGATTTTTGCGCACGCAATGGTCTCGTATCTGCCGCCTCTTTCTCGGAGTTGTGCGCCGTGGTTGATGCGGTCTATATTTCAGAACCGATTGATCGACGGTATGCGTGTATTGAGACGGCCCTTGAGGCGGGTTGTCATGTTTTGTGCGAGAGCCCTCTGTTTTTGAGCGAACAGGAAGGCCGAGATCTTTGCAATTTGGCTGCTCGCAATAACCTGGTGCTCATGGAAGCGGTCAAGACGCTCTACCTTCCCGCTTTTCAGCATCTTAAGCTTTTGCTCGAGAGCGGGGTTATCGGTGAAGTGAAAGATATCGATGCTTCGTTTAGCCATGTGTTTGAGGGGCTTGATAAAAGGGACCGCTATCAGGGGAGCTTTTATGACATGGCTTCCTATATCACGCTGCCTGCCATTGCGTTTCTGGGAAGTGAATACGTGCGTGCTGATTTCGCCTGCAGCTACGACGGTCAGTTTTGTACGTGGGCGAAGTGCGCGATGCTCTATGCGTCCGCATCGGCAACCTTGCGGGTTGGTAGGGGCGTTAAAACCGAAGGGGATCTGGTTATCACCGGGACGGAAGGGTATGTATACGTTCCCGCTCCCTGGTGGAAAACGGAGTATTTCGAAGTGAGGATGGAAGATCTTCGCAACACGAAAAAGTACTTTTACGGTTACGCCGGTGAAGGACAACGCTATGAGTTGTTCGAATTTGTGCGTCTTATCAACTCTCAACCCGAAGAGCGTTTGCCCATGCAGAAAGAGGAAGAGGTTTTGGCGGTCGCTCGCCTGGTCGAACAATTCGACGCGGGTGATGTGGCAGTTCTTGCTGCGGGAGAATATCATTTCGGTGGCGGGGAAAGCGTTGTCGATCGATGAATCCCCTCGTGTCTATTGTTGTGCCTGTCTACAATGTTGAAACGTATCTGGATGCCTGTGTTTCCTCTCTGGTTGAGCAGGACCTGAAAGATATTGAAATACTGCTGGTAGACGATGGTTCCACCGATGCCAGTTCTCGTCTGTGCGACGCTTGGGCGCAGCGTGACGATCGTATCAAAGTTATCCATAAGGAAAACGGCGGGCTCAGCGACGCCCGCAACGTTGGTGTTACTGCCGCCTGTGCGCCCTATGTCGGTTTTGTCGACAGCGATGATCGTGTCACCCCGACGATGTATCAAGTGCTCTACGAAAATCTCAAAAGAGAACAGGCCGATATTTCTATATGCGGTGTTTTTAGCTGCTATGCAGATAAAATAATCGAACCCGAGAGCTGCGATTATTTTACGGTGGATAACGTTGAAGCCATGCGGGAAATTCTTGGCGGAAAAAGACTTCGAGTGTGGGTGCCGGTAAAGCTTTATCCGACAAACGTGATGAGGGAAACCCCTTTTCCGGTGGGAAGAACCTACGAAGACGCCTTTCGCGTCGTCGATATCTTTTCCAAGGTCAAAAATGTTGTTGTCGATCTGCGGCCGCAATACTACTACTGGCATCATGAGGGAACGATTTCGTCAGCTGCCTTCAACGAGAAGACACTTGATATTATCGATGCGTACGAACATTGCCATGAAGTGGTTATGCGGGATTATCCCGAGTTGGAAACCGAAGCTCGGTTCCGTTGCTTTTGGTCACGCTTCGAAGTTTTGGATAAAATTCTCGTCTCCGAACAACGGGGAAAAACCGAAGCAGAACGCCATATCGTTACCTATTTGCGTAAGCACTGGTATTCCATTTTGAAAAATCCCTATTTTGGTGTTGCGCGAAAACTGGCGTTTTGCGCCCTGCTAATCAATAGGCGCCTGTATGGCGTCCTCGCGCGTTTTCAGGCGAATCGATATGCTTCCAATGCGTAAAAGAGAGGAGTGTGACGTGAAAAAAAGCATAGCGTTTCTTGTTCCCTCTTTGGGCGACATGGGGGGATCGGTGCGCGTCGCCACGCAGCTTGCCAACGCGTTGTGTGAGCGCTATGAAACGATGATCATCAGTTGCGCCAAATTTGATCAAGCGGCTTTTTATCTCAAGGAAAACATCGAGACGTTTTCTCTCGACGTGCAGGGAAAAAGAGTGCGTGAAAAAGTTCAAGAAGCAAAAGAGCCGCTCACCGCGCTGCTCGTCCATAAAAAACCTGATATTTTATTCGGTATTGGAACCTATGAAACGCTTATGGCAATTCGGCCAGCCCGATCGACGAAAACAAAACTGGTGTTTTGCGATCACGGTGCTCTCATCAACCAGTGGGACGATAAACAGATGCGCGCCATCCGCTTACTCGATGCGCTTTTCTCGTCAAAAACGGTTACGCTGACGCATCGAAGTCTCGAAGATTATCGGTCGCGCCTGCACGTTTCCCGCAAGAAGCTGATTTGTATCCCCAATTGGGTTTCCCATGAGTTGCTTGACGCCCGTCGTCCCTATCACGTTGCTGCAAAGAAGCTTTTATGGGCCGGCAGGCTCGATCGGGAAAAGGGTGTTGATCATCTGGTTGAAATTGCGGCGCGCGTCTTGCCGCGCCATCCCGATTGGACGTGGGATGTTTTTGGGGAAGTCGTTGCGGGAAATGAATTTGATATTGCTGAAGAAATTGCTCGAAGGGGGATTGCGGATCAAGTGCGGCTCATGGGCAAGGTCGATAATCTCTACCAGCTTTATTCCGAGTACGCCGTTGTTACTCTGACATCGTATCGCGAAGGTCTTCCTTTGGTGCTGCTTGAGGGAAAGGCCTGCGCTCTGCCCCTGATTTCATTTGACGTCAATACCGGCCCTTCAGATATCATCGAAGACGGTGTCGACGGATTTTTGGTGCCGTGCTACGACCGGGATGTTTACGCCAAAAAGCTTGACGCTCTCATGTCTGATGAGAGCCTTCGCGTTCGTATGTCGCAGGCTTCGCAAAAGGGTATTGCTCGCTTTTGCGAGGATGCTATCTACGTGCAATGGGAAAATCTTATTGAGGGGCTGGTGTCGTAATATGCTTCTCGTTTCACCGCTACTATCACTGAGCCTGCGGGGTGTCTGATGGCGCGCTTTGAAAGTTCTATGAAAAACCTGGCGGTTGCCTGGGGAGGTCAGCTCGTGTCCGTTTTGCTGGCTTTTGTGGCACGCGGTGTTTTCGCACAACAGCTCAGTATGGAATATATGGGACTGGAGAATTTGTTTTCCAACGTATTGACCATTCTTTCTTTGGCCGATCTTGGGGTGGGCAGTGCGGTTGTTTTTTCGTTATATGAACCGTTGGCTAAAAACGATACGGAAAAAGTTAAATCTTTAATGCGCTTCTTTAAGCGCGCCTATATTACCATCGGTATTGTCATCGCTGCCATCGGTTTTGGGCTTACCCCGTTTATCGATCTTCTGATCGCGGATGCTCCCAACATTCCCAACCTCGGTGTTTACTTTCTTTGCTTTGTGCTCAATACGGCTGTTTCCTACTTCTTCTCCTATAAGGGCTCTTTGATATACGCCGATCAGAAAAATTACATCGTCTCGCTGTTTCAATATTCTTTTCAAATCATTATGTGTATCGCGCAGATCGCGGTGCTGTTTCTCACTCACAGCTATCTTCTTTTCTTGCTGTGCATGATAGCGTCGACGGTGCTCCAAAATGTCGGTATTGCGCACAAGGCCAATATGATGTTTCCTTACTTGAAGGATAAAAACGTAGAGCCACTCGACAAGGGGACTTTGTCGCTGATCGTCAAAAATACGTTTGCGTTGGTTTTGCACAAGATCGCCGGCATCGCCAGCGTGCCTGCAAGCAGTTTGATTATCAGTAAATTTGCGGGCATCAACGCAATTGCTATCTACGGCAACTACATGCTGATCATTAATTCTTTGTCGCGGATACTCGATAAAACGTTTGACGCGGTAACTGCCAGTGTGGGGAACTTGGGTGCGCAGGAGTCGGGCGAGCGGCAATACGAGGTATTTAAGATAAGTTTTTTTATCAATGCTTTTTTGTATACCGTCGTTTGTTCGGTTTTGTTTTGCTGCTTCAATCCCCTGGTTTTTCTGTGGCTCGGGCAGGATTACCTGTTTCCAACGCTCACGGTTTGTCTTTTGACGATATGGCTCTACGTTAAGGGTATGCGTTCTGCAGAACAATCATTCACCTCGGCATATGGGCTCTACTGGTTTTCTTGGTACAAAGCCGTTGTTGAAACTATCAGCTTGCTGGGGCTCTCGCTTGCCCTTGTCCAGGTTGCGGGTATTGACGGCGTTATTCTTTCCGGCGTCGTGTCTTTGCTGCTGATCGCTACGACTATGGAAGTGTGGGTACTCTACAAGCATGGATTTAAAAGAAGTCCGAAAGACTATTTTATAAAATTGGGCATCTATTCGCTGTTGACTCTTATCCTGACTTCTTTATCGTATTGTGCGTGCATGCTCATTCCCGGTTCAGGGGTGATTTCATTGCTGCTGAAGGGGGTTGTTTCTCTGACGATAGCAATGGGGGGATTTTGTCTTGTATTCAGGAAAAGTCACGAGTTTTCCGAGTTTGTAATCTTGCTGCATCGGGCATGTTCCCTGGTTAAGCGAAAGAAATAGGACAGGAAGCTTTTGAGTGCGCGGGGATGTTTTGGTTGTAGAGAAATTCAAAATGGTGAAGATAACGTCACCGATCACGAAAAATAAAAGAAGCGACGTGTTGGTGGTTTCTTGATCGGGTCCCGGTGGGATTGTGGCGTGAAGGGATCTTCTATTCTTGGGTTAGAATATTATGCGCTCGTGAATCTTGTTTTCTTTTCAGGAATAAAATATGGTTCATGAGGTATGGTAGAATGCAGATATTCGTCTTTTATCAGAGTGTAATACGGCTGTCGATCGTTCACGTCTGCGATAGTCTGAGAAGTGATAGAGCGAAAGGGTCTTTGAGAAAGTTTTATTTTCTTGAGGAAAAAACTGCTTGTTTTATAGGGAGGAACAAACCGAAGGTGATGCTTCCGTGACGGACGTTATTGACAAAATACAGAACGATGCGAAGGGCAGTGAGGAAAATCCTCTCATTTCCGTTGTTGTTCCTGTTTATAACGTCGAAAAGTATCTCGATAGGTGCGTGCACTCCATTGTTTCCCAAACATTTAAATCCCTTGAAATTATTCTCGTCGACGATGGCGCACGCGACGAAAGCGGCATCATGTGCGATACCTGGAAGACAAAAGATGATCGTATCCGGGTCATTCATAAAGAAAATGGCGGTTTGAGTGACGCTCGCAACGCGGGAGTTGCAATAGCTCGCGCACCGTATGTTGGATTCGTCGATAGTGATGACTATATCGCGCCGACGATGTATGAGGTGCTCTACGAAAGCCTCGTAAAAGAAAACGCCGACATTGCTCTTTGCGGGGTGCTTGACCAGTACGTCGATAGGTCAGAGGCACCCAGTGCGATTGCTTATTCGGTCATGACACCCGAAGAGGTGTTGTCAGACATTTTTCTCAACAAAACCTTGATGGTGGGGGTGCCTCCGCGCTTGTGCTCTCTGGAACTTATGAAAGAAGTTCCCTTTCCGGTTGGAAAAATTCACGAAGATGCTTTTACGGTCGTTGACGTTTTTTCGCGGGTGCATAAGATCGTCGTCGACACACACCCGCTGTATGTGTATTGTCATAATGAAGGAACCATCACCTCCGCTTCATACAATCCGGCATCGATGGACAATATTGAAGCATGGGAATACTGTCGCCGTGAAGTGGAGAAGAAATATCCCGCTTTGATCCCGGATGTCATGTTCCGGTGTTACTGGGCGCATTTCGATGTCCTTGACGGCATGGTGCTCGCGGGCAAAGACGTTGACCGCGAAAACGAGGAAATGATCATCGATTATTTCCAGCAACACTACCAAGATATCGTTCATCATCCCGATATAAGCTGGTTGAGAAAAAGCGCTCTCAGGGCTTTGATGATCCATCGCTCTCTGTATCGTCTACTCGTTATTCTTCAGCGTAAACGAATACATTTAAACTGATCGATTGGGGCGAACCGTCATGGATCCGAGATCTGGCTTTACCGCTGATCGTGTTGTACGAGTAGCTCTGTTTGTCTCTTCTTTGCAGGATATGGGCGGTGCTATCCGTGCTGCCGTACTGCTGTCTAATCGTTTATGCGACGATTTTCACGTTACCCTCATTGAGCTTGAACGCCACGATTACCAGGTGTTTTCGCTTGATGAACGGGTTGAGGTTGTTTCTTTGAACGTGAGTGCACCGCGCTTGCGCCAAAGGATCACCGAGGCATTTTCGCCGCTTTCCCGCTGTCTTTCCGATCGGCATATCGAGGTACTTTTGGGTGTTGGACTCGATGAAACGGTTGCAGCGATTGGACCCTGCAAAAAAACCCGAACAAAACTGATCTTTTGCGACCATGGAGCTTTGGTAAATCAAATGGACGACAAGCTGACCACTCTTTTGAGGGCGGTTTGTGCGATCGGCTGTCAGAAGACGGTAGTTCTCACGCAGCAAACAAAAGAAGATTATCATCGTATCTTTCGGGTGAATTCAAAAAAAATCATCCGTATTCCCAACTGGATACCGCGTGCGTTGCTTGAAAACGCCCGCACCTACGATGTCGCTTCAAAAAAAATTCTCTGGGCTGGTCGTCTCGACAAAGAAAAAGGAATCGACCTCTTATTCGAGGTGGCACGACGCGTTTTGACGGAGTTTGACGACTGGACGTGGGATGTGTATGGCGAAGTTGTTCTCAATACGGGAGACTTTAACCTTGAACATGAAATTGAGCGAGCGGGCCTCCAGGAGCGCTTCCGTCTTTTAGGGCGCGTCGATGACCTCTATGAACGTTATGCTGCGTATGCCATCGGAACACTTACGTCTTATCGTGAAGGCCTTCCGTTGTTTCTTCTTGAGGGCAAGGCGTGTGGCCTTCCTTTGATTTCTTTTGATGTAAACACGGGGCCGCGAGATATTATTGTCGATGGTGTCGATGGATTTCTTATTCCGCCCTACGATTGCGATGCGTATGCGCAGAAATTGCGCTTGCTGATGGGGGACTGCGCCTTGCGACAGGAAATGTCTGAGGCGACCCGTGACGCGGTTGACGTTTTTTCCGAAGATGCCGTCTACGCCCTCTGGTTTGGTTTGATACGAGAAACGGCTCTTTGACGCGGCGGCATTGTCTTCGTTTGACGGATCTTAAGGGGAGCGTTTTTCTTGCGCGATTTTTGACCCGCAGGGATTAAGGCTGTGCGTTTGCGCGGCGTCGATGCCGTTGAATATGCTGTTTTTGGTCTTTTGAAAAAAGACATGCACAAACTTTAATTCTCGCCAAAATAAAGAGCAAAATCACTACTGATAATCTGTTGTTTATTTTGCTACCATGGATCCCAGTAAATGAGATGGGATCCATAAAAAAATGGAGACTAAATCAGGGAAAACCAATCCCGTCTCAGGAGAAAGCCCCCGATGGATCATTCGGGGCTTTCTCCTGCGGTCTTTCTTTGTGGAAGCCCTCTCCCCCTTACGGAAACGGGCTATAATGATCTTTCACGTGAGTGGCGAACAAGCTATCGTCACAATCACGAATTCTGATGGGCGTTTACGGAAAGCCACCAAAGAATACGTCACTACCTCGTTTGAATTTTAGAATACCGGTATTCTGTGCGGTTGTTCCCGCTGATTTTGCTGTTTGAAAGGGCGTTTGCTTGATGTCAAAAAAAATTGCGGTAATTGACGGTAATTCGTTGATGCATCGTGCGTATCATGCAGTGCCTCCTTCCATGAATGCTCCCGATGGAACGCCGACCAATGCGGTTTTCGGCTTTATGTCGATGCTGCTCAAGTTTATTGAAACGTCTCATCCCACCGCGATTATTTGTGCGTTTGATGCGGGACGTCCCGCATTTCGCATGGAAGCGCTCAAGGAATACAAAGCACAGCGTCCTCCCATGGACGATGATTTGAAGGTGCAATTTCCTCTGATTGAAACTTTACTCCAATCGATGAACATACCGGTTGTGCGCATCAAGGGCTGGGAGGGCGATGATATCTTGGGTACCGTTGCCGCGCGCGACGAGGCTCTTGGCTACGAAACGTTGCTGGTGACAGGCGATAAGGATGCCTATCAGCTGGCAAGCAAACTGACCCAGATCGTCACCACGAAAAAAGGTATCACCGATGTGGCTCTCTACGGTCCCGAACAGGTGTTTGAGCGCTATGGAGTGCATCCCGAGCAAGTGCCGGACTTTTTGGGTCTTAAGGGGGATCCTTCCGACAACATCCCGGGCGTTCCCGGTATCGGAGAAAAAACCGCCGCAAAGCTGCTGCAAGCCTACGGTACCCTCGAGGGACTCTACGAAAACCTCGATAAGCTGAAGGGGAAGCAGCTTGAAAACGTACGCAACAATAAGCATGAAGCGTTTGCGAGTCGCAAGGTTGCAACGATTGTAAAAGATCTTGATTTCCCTCTCGATTTAGAAGGGGTGCACTTCCCTGATTTTAAGGAAGACCACGTTACCGAGGGTTTTCAAAAGCTGCGCTTCAATGCTCATCTTGCCAAAGTTCTTGCCCTGATCGGCAAAGAAGCAGTTCGCGCCGAAGCCCGGGTTGAGGTGGGTGCGGTTGTGCAGGGTAAAGAAGCTTTTGATTTCATCTCTTCCGCGCTCGTCTCCGATCAGGTGCTGGGAGTCGCTTTTGAAAAAACCGCTCAGGCATCCCTGTTTGAATCCTCCATCCGTATTGCGGTCAATGCGGGGGCAACGACCGCATTGTTTGCTGGAGATGAAGCGCAGCGCCTGCTTGCCCGGATCGTGCGAGAGGGCACGTTCGTCACGCTTGAGGCCAAGCGATTGCTGCAGGTTGTCTACCCGCCCGATACCGCACAAGAAGCGCTTATATCGGATTCTGAGCTCTTCGGGGCCCGCCTGTTTGATTTGAGCCTTGCGGGCTATGTTCTCAATTCCTCTACTCCGGAATACACGCTTGACACCCTGCTTGATTCGTATTGCGGCGGGGGATTGCCGGATGCTCAGGGCAATCAAGAGGTTCTGGTTTTGCAGGCGGTGGCCACAAGTGAGTTGCGAGAACCCCTGCGCGATGCTTTGCGGGAAGAGGGGGCTCTTGAAGCCTACGAAAGTATCGATGCGCCTCTCGTGGCGGTATTGACCGCTATCGAGAGGACGGGTGCCGCTCTCGATGTGCACCGACTGGCTGAGTTGAGCACGCTGACGGCAGAAAAGCTTGAAGATACGCGCACTAAAATCTACGAGCTTGCGGGGGAGGAGTTTAACATCGATTCACCGCGACAGCTGGGACGTATTTTGTTTGAAGTTATCGGGCTGACTCCCCTCAAAAAAAATCAGCGGGGATACTCAACCGACGCAAGCGTCTTGCGGGAACTTTCGAGCCGTCACGAACTGCCCGCTCTCATTCTTCACTATCGCGAACTAGCTAAAATGAAGTCGACATACCTCGATGCTTTGCCGCGCATGTGCGGAGATGACGGACGCGTGCACACCACCTTCAACGAGACCGTAACGACAACTGGGCGCCTTTCGTCCTCCGAACCAAACCTGCAAAATATTCCCGTGCGTACCAGTTTTGGTCGTCAGATACGGGAGTGCTTTGTGCCGCTCGTGGCGGGGGATAAGTTTTTATCGGCCGATTATTCACAGATCGAATTGAGGCTTTTGGCTCATTTGTCGATGGATAAGGGTTTGATTGAGGCATTTCGCTCGGGCGCTGATTTCCATGCGCAAACCGCTTCGCGCGTATTTGGTTTGCCGGTCGACGAAATTACCCCTGAACTGCGCAGTCGCGCCAAGGCGGTCAACTTCGGTATCGTGTACGGACAGCAGGCCTACGGTCTTGCGCAAAGCCTGGGGATCTCTTTCGGTGAGGCGAAAGAGATGATAGATCGTTATTTTTCCGCGTATCCAGGCGTGCGAACGTATCTTGATCGGACGATTGAGGATGCGCGACAGGCGGGATTTGCGACCACGATGTTTGGTCGCAAGCGCCATATTGCAGAAATCAAATCCGCAAATGGCAATACGCGCGCGTTCGGTGAGCGTACCGCGATGAATCATCCCATGCAGGGTAGTGCCGCCGACATCATCAAACTTGCCATGACCGAAGTTGCCCGGCGGATGCTCGTAGAAGGATTCAATGCGAAGCTTTTGTTGCAAGTTCATGACGAACTGGACTTTTCTGTTCCCGCGGACGAAATCGACCAAGTTTCTGCTATGGTGAAAGATGTTATGGAAAACGTGGTACAGTTGCACGTGCCGCTCGATGTGAGCATATCGTTTGGCGATAATTGGGCTGAGGCGCATTAGGGGTTTTGCCCGATATGTCCACTATTGCGAACGCGGCGAATAGATATTGTGTAACTTGCTAAATTGCTCGGCTATCTTATTGACTTAGGACTGCTACGCTGATAAGATATCGCCTTGCGTTTTGACACATTCAAGGAGAATTTCATGTATGCGATTGTAAAAACTGGCGGCAAGCAGTATAAGGTTGCCCCTGGAGACATCCTAGAGATCGAAAAGCTCAACTATGAGCCCGGCGAAAAGGTCGCGCTTGACGCTATCTGCATCGTCGACGGCGAAAAAGTTGAAGCCGATCCGACTGCGGCAGCAATGACCAAGGTCGAAGCTATCGTTCTTGATCAATTCAAGGGCGAAAAACAGTTGGTCTTCAAGTTCAAGAAGCGTAAGAACTACAAGAAAATGCGCGGTCATCGTCAAAATTTGACCCGTGTTCGTATCGAAAGCGTCGGTTCCGCCAAGGCACCGGCCGCTAAAACTGCCGCCAAGAAGCAGGCCGCCAAATCTGAGACCGCGACTGAAAAGTCCGCTGTCAAGGATACGGCAGTCAAAGCTGCAGACGCCGAATAAACGTAGGGGAGGGATTTAGATGGCACATAAGAAAGGTCTCGGTTCAAGCCGAAACGGTCGCGACTCTAACGCTCAACGATTGGGCGTCAAGCGTTTTGGCGGCGAATCTGTTATCACGGGCAACATCTTAGTTCGTCAGCGTGGCACTCATTTTCATCCGGGTGACAATGTTGGACGTGGCAAAGATGATACTTTGTTTGCTCTGTGCGATGGCACCGTGGAATTCACTAAGGGTAATCGCCGCAAGGTGCATGTTCGCCCGGTAGCATAGTCGGGTTGACTTTTATCACGAACCGTGAAGCCCTCTGCTTGCAGGGGGCTTTTTTCGTATACAATTGGGGTCATTATGTTTGTAGATAAAGTACATATTTATGTTCAGGGTGGAAATGGCGGCGCTGGCTGTATGTCGTTTCGTCGCGAAGCTCATGTTCCGAAGGGTGGTCCCGACGGGGGCGATGGCGGTCATGGTGGCAATGTTGTCGTTCGGGCTGATATCGGCGTTTCCTCGCTGGTCGATTACCGTTTCAAGCATCATTTCAAGGCTACACGAGGCACGCACGGTAAAGGTGCGAAGATGCACGGCGCAACGGGCGAAGACATGATTCTTAAAGTTCCCGTTGGCACGGTTGTGCGCGAATATTCCGAAGAAACCCGTGAAGTGGGCGAAGTGATTGCCGACTTGACCCATGACGGCGAAAGCATTGTGGTGGCGCAAGGTGGTATGGGTGGCCGGGGTAATATCCATTTTGTCACACCGACGCGTCGCGCCCCCTCTTTCTCGGAGCTGGGAGAACCCTCGCAAGATTGCTGGATTGAGCTCGAAATGAAGCTCATGGCCGATGCCGCGTTGGTCGGTATGCCTTCTGCTGGCAAGTCATCGCTCATCGCTCGAGTGAGTGCCGCAAAGCCAAAAATCGCCGATTACCCTTTTACCACCCTTGTTCCTAATCTGGGGGTTGTCAAGGGGGAAGATTACAACTTCGTTATTGCTGACGTGCCGGGCCTTATCGAGGGCGCGCATGAAGGCAAGGGGCTTGGTCACGAATTCTTGCGTCATATCGAACGCACTGCCCTTATCCTTCACGTGGTCGATATGACCGGGGGCTACGAGGGCCGTGATCCGGTTGAGGACTATCGAACCATCAACCGCGAACTGGAACTGTATGCGCACGATCTTGCTGAGCGCCCCCGTATCGTTATTGCAAACAAAGTTGATGAGCCGGGTACTGAAGAAGCAGTCGCTCGTTTGGCTGAAGTTGTGCTCGCTGATTCGATTGCGGCAGCTGGCGGAAATGAATTTGCCGAAAGCCCGATTGACCCGAAGCTGTATTGCACCAGCGCCTTGACCGGTGTGGGTGTCGATTCGCTTGTTGCGGCCACGGCAACGAAGGTTCATGAGCTGCGGGAAGCCCTGCGCGAGGCGCAGGAAGCAAACGTTCAGTATGATCACGTGTGGGAACATAAGCGTGAAGAGCGCGATCGTCGTTTCAAGGTCTCAAAACTCTCAGAAGGCATTTTCCGCATAACGGGCTCTCAAATAGAGCGTATGATTGTGCAAACCGACTGGGATAACGAAGAGGCTCTGGCTTTTTTGCAGCATCGTCTGAAAAATCTCGGTGTTGAAAAAGCGCTGGTGAAGGCTGGCGCTGTCGATGGAGATGAAGTTCGCATTGTGGGGCGCGCCTTCAATTTCGAGTCAGCGGTTTTCAAGGAAGACGTCTTCAAGGGAATTGAAATATAGAAATAGGGTGCCTGTCGTGAAAACGCTTGTAATTAAGATTGGTTCATCGACGCTCGTTGATGCTCGGGGAAAAGTCGATCGTGCCTACCTTGAAAATCTGGCTGCTCAGATCGACGGGGTGCGCGCCGGTGGGTGGCGTCCCGTCATCGTGACTTCGGCGGCAATTGCGTGTGGCCTTGAGGCGTTGGGGATCGATCAGCGACCGACCGATATGCCCAGCTTGCAGGCGGCGGCATCGGTGGGGCAAAGTGCTCTGTCGACCGCGTACGCGGAGATATTTGCTCATTACGACATGGTGACGTCGGTCGTGCTGCTTACGCGGCACGATACGGCGAACCGACACGCATATCTACATGCGCGTGACACGCTGCAACGCTTGCTCGAGTTACAGGTGGTGCCGATCGTTAACGAAAACGACACCGTTTCGGTT
This sequence comes from Raoultibacter sp., assembly GCA_036651575.1. GTDB lineage: Bacteria > Actinomycetota > Coriobacteriia > Coriobacteriales > Eggerthellaceae > JAVWGW01. Next base: position 67,127 of record JAVVXN010000003.1, read on the forward strand.
GAACAGATTCGTTTCGGCGATAACGACACGCTCGCGGCGCTTGTCGCTTGTCTGATCCAGGCTGATCAGTGTGTTATTTTTTCCGATATCGATGGTCTTTATACCGCTAATCCTCAAACGGATCCCACCGCGACGTTAATTCCGTCCATCGATTTCATTTCGGAAGAAACACTCGCTTCGGCCGGTGGTGCGCTTTCGAAAATTGGAAGCGGCGGTATGATAACAAAGATCAAGGCTGCCCGTGTGTTGATGGTGGCCGGTATTCCCCTCGTTATCTGCAACGGTCGCACCCCTGATGTTTTGAGTCGTCTTGCGGCGGGGGATCCGGTAGGTACCCGTTTTGAGGCATACCAAAAGCCGCACGAAATTACTCCGAAAAAACTATGGATTGCACTTGGCGATGCCGTGCGTGGCGCGCTTATCGTCGATGATGGTGCGAAGGCGGCTTTGACCGCGAAAGGATCATCGCTGTTGTCCGTTGGCGTTGCGTCGGTCGAAGGGTGCTTTGAAGCGGGAGACGTGATCGATATCAAAGATAGGGCTCATCATATCTTTGCTCGCGGAAAAGCGGGTGCATCGAGTGATGAGGTGAAACTTGCGCGGGGTCTTTCGCAAGCTGAAGTGCAAGACAATCGTTTGCTCGCCAATATGGCGCACAAACCGGTGGTTCATCGCGATGAATTGGTGGTGTTTGAATGAGCACGGTAACTCAAATAGCTCACGCAGCGAAGCTTGCTTCGAAAGCGCTTGCAACAACAACGGGATCCGCGCGCAACCAAGCGTTGTTGTCCATGGCGCAAGCTCTACGAAAAGAGTCGGCGGCCATTCTTGCCCAGAATGCTCTCGACGTAAAGGGGGCTCGCGCGGCATCGACGAGTGAGGCATTGCTCGATCGGCTTCTTTTGACCGATGCCCGAATTGACGACATGGCAAAAGCGCTGGAGGTTCTCGCGAGTCTCGACGATCCTCTGGGGCGGGTGCAAGAGGATCGTACGCTTGAAAATGGTTTGCATATCGAGCGTGTCAGTGTTCCTTTGGGCCTGGTTGCGATGGTGTATGAAGCCCGTCCAAACGTGACGGCTGATGCGGCTGGAATATGCATCAAAACCGGCAATGCGGCAATATTGCGCGCCGGATCGCTTGCTGCGCACTCGTGCGTGAAGATCGCTCAGGTGCTTCATGCTGCGGCATGCTCTGCGGGCATGCCCGAAAACTGTATTCGCATTATCGAAACAACGGATCGCTCAGCAACCGACGAGCTGATGAGCCTGCATGGTACGGTCGATGTTTTGGTTCCACGGGGTGGCGCGGGGCTTATCCGTCATTGTGTCGAGAACGCAAAGGTTCCCGTTATTGAAACCGGCGTCGGCAACTGTCATATTTACGTGCACGAATCAGCTGACATTGCCATGGCTGAGTCCATCGTGCTCAACGCGAAATGCCAACGCCCCGGTGTGTGCAACGCTGCGGAGTCGTTATTGGTAGACGCGGCGATTGCCCAAAGGGCGCTTACCGCTATTCTGCCCGCTTTAGCGGCTGCTGGAGTGGTGGTGCATGGTGATGCCGCGACGCAGGCGATAGGGGAGGCGTGCGGTGTGTCGGTACTTGCTGCAACGCAAGACGATTGGGCGACTGAATACCTGGCGCTTGAAATGAGCGTGTGCGTTGTTGCGGGACAGAAAGAGGCTATGGACCATATCGATCGCTTCGGTACGGGGCACTCTGAAGCCATCATTGCCAAAGATGCGGCGGCGGCGGAACGTTTTTTGGCGACGGTGGATGCGGCGGCGGTTTACGTTAACGCCTCAACGCGCTTCACTGATGGAGGGCAGTTTGGCCTCGGTGCTGAAATTGGCATTTCGACGCAGAAGCTTCATGCGCGCGGGCCTTTTGCCGCCAACGCTTTGACTTCGTACAAATACATTATTCACGGAGCAGGTCAGGTGCGCGGGTGATCACGGTCAGTGAACGTTTTGATACGCTGGGGGCGGATGATCCGAATACAACGTATCGCCTCGGTATTATGGGCGGCACGTTTGACCCCATCCATATTGGACATTTGGCCTGTGCCGAGCAGGCTCGTGACACCTTTGAGCTTGATGCGGTTATTTTTATTCCAGCAGGCGCTCCGGTGTTCAAGAAAAACCAGGTAATCACTCCCGCCCGACAGCGTTTTGAGATGTGTCGGTTGGCCGTGCAGAGCAATCCGGCATTCGATGTAAGCGATATCGAAATCAGGCGCGATGGCGATACGTATACGGTTGACACGTTACGAGAGTTGCGCGCCCACTATCCATCCAATGTCGAGCTTTACTTCATAACCGGCGCCGACGCTGTTTTCAGTATTGTTCGCTGGCGCGAGAGTGCGGCCATCGCCGATTTAGCGCAGTTGATCGCGGTTACGCGACCGGGGTATACCCTGTCAAGCGACAAGCGCGCCTATCTCGCTGAAAACTCAAATTTTTCGGTTACGTATGTGGAGGTGACGGCCCTTGCTATATCTTCGAGCGATTTACGACATCGGGTTGAGCAGGGTAAATCGATTCGTTATCTGACTATGCAGCGGGTTTTTGATTACATTCATGAAAAAGGACTTTATACTACGACGGAGAGACTGAGGTGCCAAAAGTAAGTCGAAATATTTTGTAAAGATCTGAGGCGGCGCGATTGTTTTTTATTTGCGAGAAATAAGGCGTTGAGCGTGGAGATGCTGAGAGTGGTATGGATGAAGGTGGGTGATGGTGATGACGGTGGAAAAACCTTTTGATGATGAGAACTATCATCGTATGCAGCAAGAATTGAGAGCGCGCGTAGGGGGCTCTCGCTACAAGCACAGTGTTGGAGTTGCGGATACGGCGGCTCATCTGGCAGACGTCTACGGCTATGATGTGCGTCAGGCTCGCATGGCTGGTTTGGTGCACGATTGGAATAAGGCCTACACCCGTCAGGAAGAGTGCCAATTGGTGCTCGAATTCGGCTTGGATATCAATCCTCTTGTTGTCGATCAGATGCCCTGGCTTCTTCACGGCCCGACTGCGGCTGCTGTTCTTGCTCGTGATTATCCCGAATTGGGAGACGCTGTTTTTCGGGCGGCGGCACGCCATACCTCTGCATCTCCTCATATGATGCCTCTTGACATGATCGTTTATATTGCCGATCTTATCGAACCAAACCGCACGTTTCAGGATGTCGACGATGTCCGCCGCGCAGTGGGGCAGGTCTCTCTTGAAGAGCTATTCTTTATGTCGTTAAAGCAAACGGTGTTGTTTTTGATCGAGCACAATAGATATCTGCATCCCGATACCATTGAGGCGTGGAACCATTACGTGACGTTGGTGCCCGCAATGCAGAAAAGCCGATTGTCTCATGGCGGCACAGGAGATGTGCTTTCGTCATACTAGCTGAGGTACTCTTTCGTAATGACTGATATGGTTTTCTTGGTACAGAGAATTATCTTCTAGTCCTTCCCGTATGAGAAAGAGAGCGATAGCAGCATATGCGCTCGGCAAACGTTTCCAATCCGAGCTGATGTGTTGAGTCCTATGGTGTGGGAGGTTGCTCCTCAAGTGTTTTTATAGCGCCATCGGAAGGTGGTGTGTTTCGTTTGCAAACCTGATAGCCCAGATGAGAAATTTCACCCTTGCTTTTACCGCAGGGGTAGGCGCACCAAAGGCCACTGTAATGGCATTTGATTGGTTGTGGCCGCACTTCAGCGGAGAGGTCACGTCCGCATTTTTTGCAGAGTAAATCCTTTCCAGCGATGATGTCGCGTCGGTCGAAAATGGTGCATATGCCACAGGTCGGGCATGTGTACGATTTTTTTGGTGCGGGCTGACACTTGCCGCAAAATGGGTTGCAAACCCAACATCCTCCGGGCATTTTTACTCCTTTGTCCCAAATGAAAGCGCATGATTTTCGCGCGATATGCCGATAGTTTCCTCCGTAGGGTACGAACAGTCGGTGGCGATACCCTGTTATTGATCTTTCTGCGAGAATATTTTATAGGTAAAATGCCAGTTCATATTCGCTTTACAAGAATCAGATGATTGGTTTTTAAGAGCCGTTAACAGGAAAGTTCCAAAAAATTTTCAAATTGCGGTGGCTCTAAATTTTAAAATGTGTAAACTAGTCTCTATCGCGGTGCGAACAGATTGGATAGCGAGATGGGGTGGTGGATAGACTTCTTTATTGCCCTGAAAGAGGAGAATATCATGGCGTTGGGAAGGCATATCCTCACGGCGGTATGAAACCTTATAATCTGGTACCGAAGGCTATACTCCACGTATCGTACTCACGGTCGTAGCCTTTTCTCATAGAGATGTGTTGGTCGTTGCTTGCTTGGAAATTTCTTTTATGAGAAAGGGGCAAGAGATGTTTTCAGAAGCTGTTCAAGGAAAATCTGAAAAAAATACTCTAAAATTGGTGGGTTTCAAGGCGCTCCTTGGTTGGCATTACCTTGTTTTGTTCTCGCCGCTTCTACTGAGCCCTGCGGGTCCCCGTGCTTTTTCTTTTTTCTTTGAACGCCAGCTGACTCTCTATTGCTCGATTGCTCTTGCCTTTGTGCTTGTTGCTTTTATCGGTAAGAGCTTTTTGAAAAAAAATAAGACGACACCGTCCCCTGTTTTGCTGTGGTGCGTTGGAGCGGTTGCGACTTGCGCGACAATTCTCTCAGTTTTCGTGCTCACTTCACCGTCGATTGTTTTACATCTTGCCGTAACGGTTATTTTGGGGTTCAGTGAAGCTTTCTTGATGTTTTTGTGGCTTCATTACTATCAGGTGGCAGCAGGTCATCATCTGTATCGATCTTTGGCAATCGACATGATTTTCGGAGCGTTTATCGGGTTTATTGCTTGTATCTTGCAGTCTCCCTTCTCTTTGCTCTTCGTAATTTCTTTGCCTCTGATTGCTTCGGCTTCTCTTATATTCAACTGGCAGTCGGTGGAACCGCAGGAGCCCGATGCTGAAGCGATAGGGGTAACGCCCGAATCGATGCCTTCCCAAAAAAATATCTACCGGCATTTCTTAAAAACCATTTTACCAACGGTGGTATTTGCATTTGTGTTTGGTTTGCTACAGGGTGGGTATATCGAAAATGGAATAACGCTCCTGATGGCCTCTGATCCGCTTATTATTCTTGGTATTGCTGTTTGCGGTTGTTTGATTTTTGCTATTCCCGAAGATCCTGGCGGACACTCGGATATTGATATATTGCACCGCCTTTCAATGTTGCTGTTTGTTTTGGGAATTTTGGGGCTGCTGTTTTTTGGCGGCGGGAAATCTTCTGTAGTTTCCGAAGCGGCGATAATGGCTGGCTTTAATCTGTTCGATTTCGGTGCTTTAATCCTTGGGATTGGCATGGCACGTCGGCTTCATTTAAAAGGACTGCTCTTTATCGATGGCGGCCGAGCTCTTACGTATTTTAGTCTTGCTACTGGCTTGCTCGTCGGCCGTCAAATCATGCTTTTTTCAGGTGGTGGGGAATCTGTTTTGTATCTCATTAGCGGCATTGCGATTGCCTTGCTCGTCGCTACGTCGTTGACGCCCTTCCGGGAGCCGGAGTCGTTTGATCAGCAGGTTCGGGCAAAAATTGATCAGCAGGTTCGGGAAAAAATGTCTTTTTCGGATGGGGGCGTAGCTGCTGAGACGGTGGTGCCTGGCGTTGGACTGACTCCTGGCGTGGTATTGATGGAGAAACAGAGTGAAACGAGGCGCTCACCAGCTGGTGTTGTTAAGGTTCCCGCTCAAAAAGGGGCATCGGTCGGTGGGGGTTCGTCTCATGGGGAGAGTCAGCCTCCTTTAGCGGAAACTCCCTGGCGCCGAGTGTGCCATGAAATTGCCCAGCTCTACAAACTGTCGGCGCGAGAAACTGAAGTGTTCCTTTTGATTGCAAAAGGGCGCAATGCCGAGTATATTCAGCAGGAGCTTGTTATTTCTACCCATACGGCTAAGACGCATATTGCGAATATTTATCACAAACTCGGGGTGCACTCTTCGCAAGAAATGTTAAGCCTTATCGAATCGTTTAAAGCGCAAGGTAAAACGAATCCTCCTTTCAAGGAGTGATACGGGTGCTTCTACGATGGCGATAATGGTGCTGCATTAATTCATGTTGACCGAATTTGAAGGAGAATAAATTATGTCTTCCGCTGAAACCAATGAAACGCCGATCGACCTGGAAGCTTTTAAGCTTTCGGCCTACGACAGGGTACGAATTGAGATGCCGGCTCCGCTTCTCGTGTCGAAGGAAGATATCGATTCCCAGCTTTTCCCCTACATCGCTACCGCCCCAAAAGGTTCATCTCTGCACGGTTTGGAGGATTTGGATGATGCTTGGGTGGCAGAAAACTTTCCGGAAATTAATGGCATCGAAGGACTTCGCGATCTTATAGCGGCGCGCATTAAGAAAGATAATGAATTTTCCTATGAAAACCTTAAGTTTGCCCAATGTGCCGATGCTCTCATAGATCGTCTGGAAGGGGAGATCTCTGAAGAAGCGGTTGCTGCCAATCTCGATGAAGTGCGTAAACGGAGCGAAGCAATGATCGGGTCTTTCGGGCTGGCTAAGAAACAGTACTTGAAGGAAGAGGGGATAACCGAGGTAGAGTATGAAGAAAAGCTCAAGGAAGAAACAAAACATGACCTCGCGTTGAATATTGCACTTGATAAGATGATCGAAATGACAGCGACGACGGTGTCTAACAGTGAGCTGACTGACTTTTTATCAACGGATAACCCCGATGCTTTTTTGCGAGAATTACAGGCAAGCGGTAAGGTTGAGGAAGCCCGTCATGCGGCATCGCGCGTTAAGGTAATGAGGAGGATTGTTGAGACTGCAGAGATTACGGTAGCTGAATAGTTCCTTCGTTTTTTTCGTATCTATCCATAAAGAGATGCAGCAATAGGCGCATCTCTTTTTTTATGCTGCTTGAGGTAAATCTTTCCGAAGCGCTTAATGCATCGTTGGTGCGCCCTTGTGAGATGTTCGGTATTTTATTGCATCGTGGGCAATTTTTTTGCCGGTATGACCGGAGATGTTTTGTACTTTATTTTATCGGGTGATTATTTTGTAAAAAAATTGATATATCGCTATTCATCAGGTTTTATGGTAAATCTAGTACTCTATTGTGGTGTTGAATATCCATATGTCCTCCGGTATTAGATTTGTGATTTTCATACCGCTAAAGGGATAATCGCCTCCGTTCCCCGTGGTACTTTGATTTTCGTAGATGCGCCCCGATGTCATTTACATCAATGTCCTTTGATCCACTTCTCAATAAGGAGGATTTCCTATGTGCTTTAGACCACCATCGTTTGACGAGATGATGAAGAAGTGCCCCGAATGTGGCGCCTTCAATCCGCCCGATGCAACCAAGTGCAAGAAATGTAGCGCCGACCTTCCTGAAGCTGCCGCGGCTGGTGCTATGCCGGCTCCCGGCGCCCCTGGTGCTCCTAAGGGCCCTGGTGCCCCCGGTGCTCCCAAAGGTCCCGGTGCTCCCAAAGGCCCCGGTGCTCCCAAGAGTCCCGGTGCTCCTAAACCACCCGCAGCGCACTAGCGGGTTTCGTACGTTTTTTTAGAAACCTGGTGCACGCTCGGAAGAGGAGACCG
>JAVVXN010000004.1:0-62245 GCA_036651575.1 Raoultibacter sp.
CGGACTTTCACCGCCAAGTTATCGCCCCTGCCGGGCGTACCACCAAAAAAAGACTCCCCATGACGGAGAGTCTTTAGCCATTCAAAAGAGATAAAGCTTAGTAAGCTTTTTCCTTGATTTTTGCAGCCTTGCCGACCTTCTTGCGCAGGTAATACAATTTGGCTCGCGCAACATCGCCCTGTCGTACCACTTCAACGTGATCGATCTTGGGGGAATGTACCGGGAAGGTACGCTCGACACCAACCGAGAAGCTGATTTTGCGAACGGTAAACGTTTCACGGTTCGAAGCACCATGACGACGAATGACATCACCCTGGAAAACCTGGATACGCTCGCGGCTACCTTCGGTAATACGATAGTGAACCTTCACATTGTCACCCACATTGAATTGCGGGAGGTCCTGCTTGATTTGCTGCTGTTCAATAGCACGAATGATATCCATTATCCCTTGTCCTTCTATATACTCAATTACACAATTGCAAAATGTCTGTTAAAAGACGCGATTGATGATTATACGTTCTCTTTGTCCTGTCTGCAAGTACCTTTTTCAGAGCAATCGGTGCGCCCACATATAATATGCACGAACAGAGCCCCATCTTACCATGAAAAACCCCACTCAACGGCCCTCAAGAAAACATCAATCCAGCTCAAACATCGACACCCTCCATGATAGGGCCTTGCCGCTCACCCTTCAACCAAACCGCTAAATAAGCATCAGTAAAGAATACGCGATAACGCCCGTAAGGGCGCACCACAGCAACGATTTCGTTTTTGCAGCAACAACAGCCACGACGAAAGCTGCAACCAGCGGCATGGACGCAGGCCATAACCCGGCATCAAACATGGTCGGTGAAAGGAGGTCATTTGCAACGAGAGCAGCAAACGCGGCCGGCGGAATAAATCCCAGTGCCTGGCTGATGTTTTCGGGCATTTCTTTACCCTTGAGCAAAAACAACGGAACCACGCGACACAGCAGCATCGTAGTTGCACAGGAAATAAATATAAGAAGAAAATCTCCCCAGCTCATCTCTGCCTCGCCCACGTAAACAGCATAGCTCCCATAACGCCTACCAAGGCACCGATCAAGATGGCAGGCCCTGAAAGTCCAATGGTCTTACACGTAAAAACACCGAGCATGGCCACAAAAACGGCCACCGCATTAGCGCCTGAAACCTTTTGCGAACACAATAAGCAAATAAATATTGCGGTCATAGCAAACGAGGCGATCGCTAAGGGCACGCTCAAAGCGTTACCGATCAAAACACCGATAACATTTGATACCAGCCAGGAAGACTGCGAGAAGAGGTTTACCATGGTAGCCCGAGAAACCGACCACTCCCCTTCCTGAAACTTCGCCATGTTCACGCCGTAACTCTCATCGGTCACTGAAGCTGCAAACAAGAAAGACAAACGCTTGCGAGCTTTTTGACAGAACTGGGCGAAGGAAGCGCTGTAGAGCATCTGCCGCGTATTGACGAGCGACACGCTTGCGATGATGGAAACAAGAGGCGCGCCCGCAAGAAACATGTTCGGAATCATAAATTGACCCGCACCGGAATAAAACAAAAGCGAAAGCAAGAAAACCTGCAGAGGACCGAGCCCAATCGATGAGCTGAGAATGCCGCAGGGCAAACCAATGGCGACATAGCCCAGCATAATGGGCAAAGCCGCTGAAAAAGACTGTTTTATGTGTTCGGTGTTTGGCACAACCGCGCTATTATAGCGAGTCTTGGTGCCGGTTGTAAGACCTTTTCTCAGAAAGAATCTCACAACCTCTATTTCAACCAAATATCGTTGCCAACATGGCGCCATGAATGGGGAATGAAAAGATCTTCATACATGCTTTTCGCATACCGATCGGTCATCCCCGATACGTAGTCGGTCACCGCCTGAAGATCGTTCCCCGCCGAAATCACGCGATATTCTTCGGGAACCTCATCGATATGCGCCATGAAGTGATCGAATAACTCTTCGAGCAAATGAAGCGCCTTATACACTTCGCGGACGACGACCGGAGCTGAATACACCCGCTCGAATAAAAACTGACGCAGCTGCGTCATGACATCCCAAATGGGCTCACTCATTTCGATGTCGTCACGCTCAACGGATGTTTCCACCATATCAAGCACCAGCGTTTCGATACGCGACGAGTGATCATCACCCAAAAGACGATGGACCGAATCGGGTAGATCAGCTTCGGTCAAAACGCCTGCGCGAATAGCATCATCGATATCATGATTGACGTAAGCGATACGATCGGCCGTCGCAACAATACGACCCTCGAGCGTTTCGGCACGACGAGTGCCCGTATGACAGACAATACCATCGCGAACCTCAGCGGTTAGATTGAGGCCCTTCCCGTCGTTTTCAATAATTTCCACCACCCGCAAACTCTGTCTATTGTGACGATAGAGCACCAGACCCTCCGGTGATTGCGGATCGATACCTCGGTATTTCGCAAGGCATTTCGAAAGGGCTTCTTCACCGGTATGTCCAAAGGGGGTGTGACCCAAGTCGTGACCAAGCGCGATCGCTTCGGTCAGATCCTCGTTGAGGCTGAGAGCGCGCGCTATCGTTCGGGCAATCTGAGCTACCTCCAACGTATGGGTGAGCCGCGTGCGATAGTGATCCCCCTCAACCGCAAGAAACACCTGTGTCTTATGAGAGAGTCGTCGAAATGATTTCGCATGAATTATTTTATCGCGATCGCGCTGAAAATCGGTACGCAGAAAATCGAGTGCCGTCGAATATGCACGGCCCTCGCTTTCATCTGCGCACGCCGCATCCCCTGCCAAAGAGGCGTGCTCAAATATTTCCCGATCTTCGCGTTTTGCAATGCGCATAACTCGTCCTCTCCGCCGATCAGCTTTGGCGATAGGTCACTTTCGCGATTGGACTTTCCCAAACAGCAACTTCTTTAAGAATGATATGAGCGGGCAACGTTGCTGCCAAGCGCTCAAATATTATCCGGGAAAGATGTTCGGCCGTCGGATTGACAACGTCAAAGGGAGCAACGTCGTTGAGATAGTGGTGATCATACGCATCGAGGATGGTGTGTAAATCGGTTTTTATTGCCTTAAAATCATAGAGAATACCCACCTCGTCAAGCTTTTCACCCGCGATAATAACCTCGACATCCCACGTGTGTCCATGGAGGTACTGACAGGGGCCATCGTAGCCGGGCAAAGCATGCGCCGCGTCAAAATGATCCTTTACCATCAATTCATACATCGGCATTCCTTTCGCGCCCGTGCACGAAGATGCAGCAGCAGGCATCGGGGTTTTTTGCAGAACATCACGGGAGGAAGAGGTATCAAAAAGTGAGCGCGGTAAGCACTCGCAGTCCACCAAATATGACCCCACCGAATCCCCTGCGTCCATCGCTTCATTTGCAAGTGCATCGGCAGCTTTATTATCACTGCGATATACGTGCGCAATCGAAAAACGAGTAAAATGAGCAGAAAGCGACCGCGCCTGCAAAAAAAGCGGTTTGAGATCCTCACTTTTAACTTTATACGCACCGAGCATCTGCTTGACCATCAGTTCGCTATCGGCCACAGCTTGCAATTCGGTCACTCCCGCAGCGATAGCATTTTGTAGGCCCCAGACAAGCGCGCTATATTCCGCGACATTGTTCGTCGTCACTCCCAGAAAACTGCCGCCCGAAGCCAGGAGAAAACCAGCTGAGTCACGCAATTCAAATCCGCATCCGGCAGGGCCGGGGTTTCCACGGCTGCCACCATCGGTATGAAGAACAGCTGCCAGCATTATTCAACGACCAGAAGACGCGTGCAGTTCGGGCAGGTGGAAAGGGGGGCTTCGGCACGAATCTGCGGCAGACGATTGGGATCGATATGATTGCGACATGCCGAACACTGATCTTCACGGAGCCGGGCTATCGCCACGCCGCCACAATGTTGAGCAGCTTTTTCATACCGATCAAGCAAAGCCTCATCGAGTTCGGAAGCAATGTGCGCTCGATCCGCTTTCGCGTGGGCAAGGCCGTCCGTCAAAGCCCCTCCCTCACTTCGAAAGCTTTCAATCGCAGCTGCTTCTTCGGCATCGAGTTGCGCAAGCGCGGCGAAAACCCGGTCCTGCACACCCTTGATCTGCACAATACGTGCCTCAAGGGTCACCAGTGATTCTTCAAGCGTGTTGCGACGCTTCGCAAACCCATTCAGTTCCTTGGTAAACGACTCCACACAACGATAGTCGCCCTTCGATTCATTTATTTTATCCTGCGTCGCTTTCTGCTTTTCAACAAGCTGCTCATCCTCAAATGAAACGCGCGCAAATTCACGATCGGCTTCGGTTTTGATACCACCCAGCTGATCCCGCTTCTCTTCCACCGCTTGTCGCTTTTTACGCACATCGATGATTTGCTGACGCTGCGGCAGTGCATCGAGCTTTTTTTGGTTCTGAATGATCATCAGATCAAGCTGTTGCAGCACGAGTAGTGGTTTCACATCTTCAAGGGTAGGGTGCATAGTATTCCTTATCTTTTTATCAACGTCGTGTAGCTTCCGGATGAGCCCAATTGTCACTTTGGTCGAGTACGGTGATCATATCCCGCATCACCCCAAGCGATTCCAAGGCATCGACGAGAACGGCACAGAGCGGCATTTCACTGGTATCGTGTCCTAAGTCGATAATACACAAACCCGCTTCACTTGCGGCGAGCGCATCGTGATATTTGATTTCTCCACACACCAGACAGCTATAACCTGCAGCTAAACATTTTTTGGCCATATCACCAGCGGAGCCCGTTGCGGTAACCACCTGAGAAAGCTCCGTTGAAAAGTCTCCCCATACCCGCGGAGCACGACCGAACACCGCCGTGCATCGAGCAGCCAAATGCTCAAGCGTAAACGGCATTTCGACTGGCTTGGGCACGCACAGCTGCCCATACCCGAGAAGACGAGAACCAGCAATCGGCTCAACAACGCTTTTAAACTGCAAACTTAAGAGACCGGGAAGAACCCGCTGCGCTTCGCGGGAAACGTCCAATGCCGTATGAAACGACATGATAGCAACACCGTGCCGGATGGCGGCCCACACAAGAGCACCATCAACCTGAGCCGTCGACTGTGCAGGAGAGAATTTTTGGGGAGGATTCAGATAGGCGGGATGATGCGTGATAAGCACGTTTGCACCCCTTTGAACCGCCTGAGAAACAGCGGCAACGCTCGGATCGAGCGCCACGGCAATTCCCCGTATCGGCTGGGTGGGATCCCCGATTGTCAGACCGCTGCGATCCCACTCCTGAGCCGTTGCGGCGGGAAACTTTCTGAGAAGAGCTTGTTCAAGCGCGCCGACGTTTGCAGGAGAAACCCGACGCGAAAGCGTTCCGGATCTGCGCGCGGCAAGTCCTTTCACTTCTTTATCCGTTTTGTTTTCTTGAGTCATCAAAAACCTCCTTAAACGGACGTAGCCATTTCATCATCACCGCTATTATACTATCTCGATTTGACGTCGATCACCATCGCGCGTCGGAACCGTCACGTAACGGTATCCTGCGTCATACATCCAACGATAACCCTTCTCGATATCGCGCGCGACCAAGGCGGGATCATGGGCATCAGTACCAACGGTACACGGGATACCCGCGCGGCAAAACTCACGTAACAAATCCTGCGCTGGGAACATTTCCTGGCACGTGTAGTACGTACCTGACGTGTTCACTTCAATCATGCGCTGTGCTTCCTGCGCCGCACACGCTGCGTCACTATAGAGGGTGTTCACGTTGAAGCTCGGAAGATAACCGAATTTTTTTACAAGATCGGGGTGCGACATAACGGTAAACGGTGTTCGAGAGGATGCGGCATCGCACCACAATTCAAAATAACGCCGCCAAATATCATCGGCACCAACATCTTGCCAATGATCCCGTTGTGCGGGGTCATCAAAGGGCCATGTGTCGACAAAGTGAACCGAGCCCAAAATGAGATCGAATCGTTTCAGATCATCATCGGTTATCGTACGATCTTCATCGCGTCCAAGCCAATCAAGCTCGGTACCCAAAAGAACCTCCAGCTCGGGATGAGCTTCACGCGCCGCTTCGACAGCAGCGCAGTATTCATCGACCCGATCAGCATGCATCGAAAGATAATCCCGCTCGTCAAAGGCTGACGAAAGATAATAATGCTCGGTGATCGCAACCGTCGTGATACCCGCCGCACTTGCTGCGGCCACCATTTCTTCAACCGTACCGACCGCGTGTCCACAAAAATTGGTATGCACGTGCGTAGTGATGAGCTCCATGACCTCTCCCTTACTAGAGCGTACCCGTGCCGCAAAAACGCAGCAGGAGTTTTATTCCCAATTCAATGCCTTATGAAATGCCTCAAGAAATCCTTCGACATCAAGCCTCGTCGTATACCGACCCATTGAAACACGCACAGAGCCCAGCGCGTCATCAGGGGTGATTCCCACCGCATGAAGCACATGACTTGGCTCAAGCGAATGAGAAGAGCAGGCCGATCCCCCCGAAATACAATATCCCGAAAAATCGAGACGCAATATCAACGTTTCGCTTTCGAAGCCCGAAACTAAAACGTTGACAACATGGGGGGCATGCTGACGACTTCCGGGCGCAACGGCAACGGTCGAACGCACCCCGGGTAAGGCACAAAGCTGTTCGTAGAGATAATCGCGCAATGCGCACAAACGCTCGGACTCCGCTTCAACATCGGAGCAGGCCAGTTTACACGCAGCCGCAAAACCGACCGCCCCACAAACATTTTGCGTTCCCGAGCGACGACCGGCCTCCTGTCCGCCACCGAGAAGAAAGGGCTCGAACAAAGTTTTGTTGCGCATATACAACGCGCCAACCCCTTTCGGTCCACAGATCTTATGAGCCGAAAATGAAGCCGCATCGATATCGAGCGCCCTGACATCAACCGGCATTTTTCCCAAAGCTTGCACCATATCGCTATGAAACAAAGCTCCCGCTTCATGGGCGAGATGCGCCAACTCCTGCAGAGGCTGAATGGTACCGATTTCGTTATTAACCGCCATAATGGAAACGAGCACCGTATTGTCCCGCAGCGCCTCTTGTAGCGATTGGGGCTCGATGAATCCCTGGCGTGTCGGGGCAAGTCGCGTAACTTCCACACCCCGCGCTTCCATAACCTTTAAAGGAGCCAATACGGCGTCGTGTTCGAAAGTCGTCGTGATTACGTGGGGCACAAAATCACGCTTTCCCTGCTGTTTCGCACGTTTCACGCAGGCCGAAACCACACCGAACAAAACGGCGTTATCCGCCTCGGTAGCCCCTGACGTAAATATGATCTCATCGGGGCGGGCAGCATGGATACTGCGCGCAATAAGCCCCCGAGCCTCCTCGAGCGCACGAAAAGCAGCTCGACCCGGTGAATGCAGAGAGTTCGCATTCCCTCCGTAAACGATGTTGTCGCGTCCAGGAATCATATAGGGCTTCATGGCATCTGAAGCCTCTTCGCTTAGCGGCGTCGTTGCCGCCCAGTCGAGATACGTATAACTTTTCACCCTATGCCAGCTTTCCGGCTGCCGCCGCCGTAGCGAGACGAGACACTTCGGCAATGGCGGCTTGAGGGTCAGGCGCTTTAAACACGGCATTGCCGCACACAAAAACATCGGCCCCCTCGCGCGCAACGCACGCAACGGTAGCCAATCCGATACCACCGTCCACCTGGATCAGGGGGGCAGCGTGCGCCTCGCGCGCCAGGGCAACGACCTGAGCTACCCGCTGATCGGTTCCTTCGATATAGGATTGGCCCGAAAATCCCGGAAACACACTCATCAGCAGCACCATATCGAGATCGGCAATATAAGGACGGAGGACTTCAGTATTCGTATCGGGATTAAGCGACAGGGCAGCTCGGACGCCCGCTTCATGGATCATCGTAATAATCCGATCAACCTCACCCGCCGACTCATCGAGCGCTTCGATATGTACCGTCACGATATCGGCACCCGCCTCAAGAAACCACGGCACCTGAACCAAAGGGTTTGAAATCATCAGATGCACGTCGAGGGGGATATCGGTGATTTTTTTGAGCTGGGACACAAAAGGAACCCCCAGCGTCAAATTGGGAACAAAATGCCCATCCATAACATCGACGTGGACATAGCCCGCTCCACCCGCTTCAAGCATTCGAATATCTTGTTCCATATTCATGAAATCCGCCGAAAGAATCGACGGAGCGATCTGTACCGTTTCAAACACGA
Organism: Raoultibacter sp.; assembly: GCA_036651575.1. Lineage (GTDB taxonomy): Bacteria > Actinomycetota > Coriobacteriia > Coriobacteriales > Eggerthellaceae > JAVWGW01. The sequence continues at coordinate 8,209 of JAVVXN010000004.1, forward strand.
CAACACCCTTTCTGAGTCTTTCAGCCGATTCTACCGCAAAGCGTCTTCCAGGATCGTGCGGGATGCGCTTTCGGTATCTTTCTATAGAATCTCTTCTTACCAGCAGGCAAGCCCTCTATACTATCGTCAAACGGTGAAGGGAGAAGGCAGCATGATTGCAGAAACCCATACGTATTTCACGTACAACACCCCTGTCGGACATATAACGATCGCCTCAGATGGCAAAGCCCTCACCCATGTCACCCTAGGAGAGCAGGCGCTTCCTGGAATAAAAAAGGCTACCAAGCTCACCAACAGCGCAGCAAATGAAATCCAAGAATATCTCGCAGGCAAACGAACGGTGTTCGATCTTCCTTTGGCCTCTCGTGGGACCGAATTCCAACACCAGGTATGGAGCGCGCTCCAAGCGATTCCCTACGGGCAAACCAGCAGCTACCGCGACATCGCACAAGCCATCGGCAAGCCCGCCGCCTGCCGCGCCGTAGGAGGAGCCATCAACAAAAACCCTCTCGCCATCGTCGTGCCGTGTCACCGCGTTGTCGGAGCTGGCGGCAAGCCAATCGGCTCTGCGGGAGGATTGAAAACAAAAGAATTCCTGCTCAATCTTGAAAAAAAATCACAAGAATAAGCACTCCGCATAAGCTATCGCCCTTTATACTAACCTCTTATGAATGTATACCTCTACGATATCCAGCAAGCGGTCTTTTGGTTCCCTGTTTTAGCGGCCATATTCACGCTGCCCTACCTCATTTACCACTACCGAAAATATGGATCCATCCCGTGGCTTCGCACTGCCATAGTCTACACGTTCATCTTCTATGCGCTGTGCGCCTACTATCTCGTCATTCTCCCGCTTCCCCCCAATCACAACACCTACGTGGCCTATGCGGCAACCCCTCAACTGATGCCCTTTAACTTCGTCGTCGAGTTTTTGGCGCAGACCTCCTTTTCACTTACCGATCCCGCCACGTGGTTGAAGTTGCTGAAAGACTCCTTTGTCTACGAAGCGATTTTTAACATCTTGCTCACCGTCCCCCTCGGGATGTTTTTGCGCTACTACTTCCACTGTCGTTGGTGGAAGTGTCTTCTGATCGGTTTAGGCACGACGCTTTTCTTCGAGATCTCGCAAGTGACTGGTCTTTTTGGATCGTATGCCCACCCCTACCGGCTCTTTGATGTTGACGATCTCATCCTTAACACGCTGGGTGCCATGGTTGGTTTTTGGCTCACGGGACCCCTGCTCGGTTTTTTACCCGACATCCACCATCTCAACGAAGAGGCACGAATCAAAGGGGTCTATGCAAGTTTTCCCCGCCGGTTGGTCGCTCTTTTTTTTGACGTTCTCTTCATGATGATCCTGCTCGTGGGAACACTATTCGTCGCACAGGCCATAGGCGTTGACCTCACCTTAGACACACCGTCTTGGGGGCTTGCCGCCCTGTCCGTCCCGGCCGGTATCGCCAGTGTGATCTACTGCGTTTTTTTCATCCTGACGCCCGGTATCACCCGCGGTCAAACACTGGGACAAAAAATCGTGAAGCTCCACATTACGCACCCCGACGGCACCGCCGCACGCGCGCGCAATTACCTCGTTCGCTACGGACTGCTTTACCTTTTTATTTCCACCCCATTTTGGTTCGCACTTTGGACAGATGCCTCATCGATTGACACCACCATCGAAGCAACAAGCGTACTGGCATTTTTCACCAGTCACCGCACCACCTTTCTCTTCATCTTCGCCGTCGTGGGGATTCTCTGGTTAATAACGATCACGGTACGCGCGTATCGATCCTCACCCGAACATCCCTTCACAATGCTCAACGGAATCTTGAGCAATACCCGCATCATGACCGATGCCGGTATTATCGACGCGCTCAACCGCGAAGCCGTCTTAGACGTTGCTGAAATCGGGCGGCTTGAACGAATGATCGCCGAAGACGGCACCTCGCTTGCTCTGCTCATGGAGCGCGCAGGTCACAGCGTTACGGAAACGGTCTGCCGCATCCACCCGGAGCCAGGCCCCCTCATCGTATTTTGCGGATCGGGAAACAACGGCGGAGACGGATGGATTTGCGCGGGAGATTTAGCGGCACGCAACTATCCGGTAACCGTGATAAGCCCGCTCATTGCCGAAGAGGTCAAAGTGGAGCCGGCACGCACGTGTGCCCTCACCGTATTCAGCACTGCCGCACAGCAGGCGTTACCCTTGCGCGTACTGATTGATCCTAACGAAACGATACTGATCGAACTTTTAAAAGAAGCGGATATCGTCATCGACGCGCTTTTTGGTACCGGCTTTTCAGGCGACAACCTCAGGTCTCCCGCCGATACATGGGTTCGCCTTATCAACGAAGCGCGAGAAGAAGATGAATCGAAACGCGTCGTCGCCATCGACGCTCCAAGCGGCCTTTCCGCCCAAACCGGCGAGGCGGCTATTCCGTGCATTACCGCTGATTACACCGTCACGATGCTCGCCTATAAACCGGGGCTTCTCACCGAAGACGCGCAGGCGTTTTGCGGAGTACTCTCTTTGGGACACATCGCAGATATCAAGCCCTACCTCGGCAGGCTCGATCTTGTCGCCACCATCCCGAAGATCTAGCTATCGAAATTAAAGGGGATAATCCCTCTGAGGTTGATTGAATTATCTCCACTGAGCACCTGATTGGTTGCCCTTTTGGCTTTTTCAGTGCATTATGAATGCAGCATCCCGTTTAAGGAAACGGGCTATCCTGTATATCGAAGAAAAGGAGACTCTCATGACCAACTTAAGTGACGGCTTGAAAGACATTTTCCTTGCCGGCGTCGGCGCAATGGCCATTACTGGAGAAAAATCAAAAGAACTTATTGATCAGCTTATTGCAAAGGGAGAAATCTCCGTTGAGCAAGGCCGCGAAATCAACCAAGAATTGCAGCATAAAGCAACCGAAACCGTAACAAAAATCCGCTACGACGCCCTCGAGCAACACATGGCAACCATGACCGACGAAGAGCGTGCCGAATTTGCCGCTCACGTGGCAAAGCTTGCTGCAAATTCCGAGAAAACGAAGGAATCTGCAGCTGAGGTAGTTCCGGATGCCCCTGCCGATCAAGAAGCACCCTCGGCGTAAAACGCCACAGCCACGCAATGTCTTATGGCCAATAACACTATTCTCCGACACTTTTTTAGCGCCGGTGCCGAGGTCGATCCCGAAGAGCGGTTTAACTTAAGCCGCAAGGCTCGTTCGCGCCGCCTTCGTGAGATTTATCGCATTTTGCCTATGGGCGCGCTTTCGAAAGGGGTAACGCCGGAAGAGTTTCGATCCATCCTCGAAAACCTCGGCCCCAGCTTCGTGAAGATCGGACAGACCCTGTCGACACGTTCTGAGATTTTGCCCCAAGCGTATCGCGACGAATTGGCCAAGCTGCAAACCGAATGCGATCCCCTTCCCTTCGAAACGGTACTTGAGACCCTCGATAAAGAATACGGAAAACGGCGCAAAGTCATCTTCGAGCACATTGATCCAACACCTCTCGGAAGCGCCTCCCTCGCGCAGGTACACAAAGCAAAACTCACAACAGGCGAAACCGTAGCCGTAAAAATCCAACGCCCCGGCGTGCAAGAAACAATGGCACAAGACATAGACATCATGCGCACCGGGGCACATCACGTTTCACGCTTTATATCGGGCGATCAAATGCTCGATTTATGCGACGTAGTCGAAGAGCTATGGTCTACCTTTATCGAAGAAACCGACTTCCGGAAAGAATCGGCTAATCTGCAGGAATTCGCACGGCTGAATAAAGCTGTTGCGTTCATTGATTGCCCACGGGTCTATCCCGAGTTATCGAATGAATACGTACTGGTCATGGAATACGTTGATGGTATACCCATCCAAGAAACAAAACGACTTCTCGCCGCCGGATACGAGGTAAAAGAAATCGGGGAGAAAATTCTCGATAACTACGCCTCGCAAATTCTTGATTTTGGATTTTTTCATGCAGACCCTCACCCCGGCAACATCTTAATAAGAGATGGCAAGATCGTCTATATCGATCTCGGCATTATGGGTCGTCTTTCTCCTCGCAACCGAATGGGCTTTGGGGCCATCATCACCGCCGTCGGAACCCAGAGCAGCTCAGATCTGAAAGAAGCGCTTCTGAGATTTGCGGTTACGAAAGACACCTCGCACATCGATCATGCACGATTGCTTGCAGAGCTCGATCTTCTCCTGCAAGATTACGGAGCGTGCAATATGCAGGATATCGATATCGGAGCCTTTCTCAACGAGGTCATTGCACTCACTCGCCAGTGCAGGGTCACACTGCCCTCCGCAATCACCAGTGTATCGCGGGGAATCGTAACGCTCGAGGGCACGGTTGCCTCCTTTATCCCCAACTTGAATATCATTGAAATTATTCATAGTCATATCGTCAATTCGCAAGATCGTCTCGAAGTGCTCGACGAAACACTCCAGGAATTGGCCCTCGCCCTGCGCGCTTCCGGCAAAGGATCGCTTGCGGCGCTTGAATACTCGGGAGAAGCCTTCAAGATGCTTACCCGTGGACACATAAAAGTAAACATGGAAATGATGGGTTCCGACGCGCCCCTTTCGAAACTCTCAAAAATTATCAACCGACTTACCATCGGTATCATTATTGCAGGATTATTCATCGGCTCAAGCATGCTCAGCCTTTCAAGCATGGAGCCCCGAATATTCGGCGTGCCGTTTTTTGCCTTTTTCGGCTACCTCGGCGCCGGAATTCTTTCAGCATGGGTCATTGTCGACATCGCACGACGCAAGCTCTAGCCGTCCTCGATCGCGCCTCGGCGACCAAAGCCTAAAAACCCTTTACAGTCCGTAAAATTCCGTGGTCAAGGGCCTATTGGCAAGATCGGTAGCAGCGGTTTTCATGTCGGCACCTTCCCAAACAACACTGCGTACCATTTCGGTAATGGGAAGTTCGACCTCGTAGTGATCTGCGAGCGTCTGAATGGTCCGGCATGCAAGCGCCCCCTCAACGACCATGTGCGTTTCCGCCTTGAAATCAGCAAGTGTTATACCCGACGCCAAAACTTCACCAAATCGACGATTACGCGAATGTTCCGAGGTACACGTTGCGATCAAATCACCCGCACCAGCAAGGCCCATACAGGTGATAGCCTGCCCTCCTATAGCCTGCACAAGACGACTCATCTCGGCAATGCCTCGCGTCATCAAGAGCGCCGCGGTATTATCACCATATCCAAGTCCGTATGAAATACCCACGGCAATTGCAATGATGTTCTTAAACGCAGCACACAGCTCAACACCGCATACGTCATCGCTCACATACGTACGAAACGTGTCGGTTGCAAAAAGTTCCTGAAAAAATGAAGCGTTATCAGCATCCTGCGAGGCGATAACCGTTGCCGAGGGAATACCCCGGATGACCTCTTCCGCATGATTGGGCCCCGAAAGCACCGCCAAGCGATTAGCAGAGCCCAATTCGGCCTCAAACACTTCGATCGGAAGCAAGCCGCTTCCCTCTTCAACACCCTTTGAGCAGATGATGATCGGAAGCGTATGGTCAACGCAATCAGCAAAGGCGCGCGCGACGCCCCGCATGAGGTCAGATGGCGTCACCACGACAACCGCATGAGCATTGAACAGGGCATCTTGGTAAGATGTCGTTGCAACAATCGAGGGAGACAGCACGACATCGCTTAAGTAACGCGGATTCTTATGTTCCGCGTTGATCGCTGCAACCACTTCGGGCTTACGCGCCCACAAGCCAACATTGTATCCATTCCCCGCCAAAACTTGAGCGAGGGCTGTACCCCACGAACCAGCTCCAATAACTGCTACCTTCATGATTTATCTTTCTTATCGCCCACTCGATGTTCGTTTTTCGCCAACAAACGCTTAATGTTCTCCCGATGCGCCCAAACAACCGTCAATCCGGCAATACTGCACAAAACAACCGCAGGCCAATCGCCCCAGAAAAAATAAAGTGCAAAAAACGGTGAAGCCGCCGCAGCCACAATCGATCCAACGGAAACATACCGAGTCACCACGACCAATACGATGAAAATGGCCAGCTCAAGACAGGCTCCAACAAACCCAAACGTCACAAAGGCACACCCGACGGCAACGGCAATTCCCTTGCCGCCACGAAACTTAAGCCAGGGGGAAAAGATGTGCCCCCAAATGCAGCCGACAAACGCAAGGGAGAGCATCTCTTGCACCGTGATCAACGATTCGGGACCGACACCTCCACCCGGCAAAAAAAATCGGCTCAAAGACATCGCGATGACACCCGATAAAACACCCTTGGCGAAGTCGAGCACAAAAACCGAATAGCCCCCGACTTTACCCATAGTCCTGATGGCGTTTGTCGTACCAATATTGCCCGATCCATGCTCACGAATATCGGTCTTGTAAAACACCTTGGAAATGATGACCCCAAAAGGAATTGAGCCCAAAAGAAAGGTCGCGGCGAACACGGCAAGTACAACGAAAATTTCCTGCATCATGAGACTGTTTAATCCTTGCGTTTAAATTTGATATGGATCGGCGTACCGACGAAATTAAAGGCTTTTCGCATACGATTTTCAAGATAACGCTCATAATTGCCATCCACAATTTCGGGATGATTGGCAAAGAACGTGAATTGCGGTGGTTGAGTCGAGGTCTGCGTGACGTATTTCACCCTCAGCAACTTCTTGCCCTGGCTAACGCTGTGTCCGAAATCGCGAATTTCCTGCAACCACGAATTGAGTCGACTCGTCGAAACCGACTGCGAATAATTGGTATAAGCCTCATTGACCGCACCCCATATGCGCTGCACACTCTTGCCGGTCAGCGCTGAAACCGCAATAACGGGTGCGTAACCCACAAAACCGAGTCGATCTTCAATGAGTTCACGGATTTCAGCCTTCGCTTCAGGACCTTCGATTAAATCCCACTTGTTAAGGACAACGACCATGGCACAGCCACGTTCAGAAGCAAATCCCGCAACGCGTTGGTCCTGATCGGTCAAGCCGAGGGTCGCGTCGATGACAAGCAACGCCACCTGCGCACGATCGATCGCACGCATGGCACGCACGAAACCGTAGTATTCCACGTCTTCGTCGATTTGGCTTTTACGACGAAGACCAGCGGTATCGATTAACGTGTAGGATTGGCCTTCGTGCACAATCGTCGTGTCGATCGCATCGCGCGTGGTACCGGCAACATCCGAAACGATGGAACGATTGTTGTCGGACAAAATATTGGTAAGCGAAGATTTTCCCGCATTCGGGCGGCCGATGATAGCGACGCTGATCGAATCAGCGTCTTCTTCTTCCTCGATCTGAGGCAACGCCTTGAGCTGCTCCACCATCGCATCAAGCAGATCGCCGGAACCGGTACCGTGCATGGCCGAAACCGGCCAGGGATCCCCCAGGCCCAAACGGCAAAATTCCCACATATCATCGTTATTATTGGGGGTATCCATCTTGTTGACGATAAGCATGATGGGCTTATTGCCCCGCTGTAAAATACGCGCAACTTCTTCGTCATCAACGTTGATGCCAGTCTTGCCATCAACGAGGAATAAAATCAGATCAGCTTCATGCGTCGCCGCAAAAGCCTGATTCCGGATAGAACCCTGAAAAGCATCGGCGTCACTCATTTCGATTCCACCGGTATCGATCAAGGTAAAATGAACGCCGTTCCAGTCGGCTTCATGATAGGAGCGATCGCGGGTAACTCCGCGCATGGCATGAACAATAGCTTCGTCGGCTTCGGCAAGACGATTGACGAAGGTGGATTTACCGACATTGGGACGACCCACAACGGCAACAATAGGTAAGGGCATCGCGCTTCCTTCATTCTCTCATCAGCGTGTTTATATCTTCTAAGAATTCTGATGGATTACAGGATACCACGCTTACCGACACACTGGAACTGCGCATAATATCTGCTAATGTCATATCATCGAGCGTCACGCTATCGTCATTAAACACCACTTCAGGGATAACCGCACACGTAATATCGGGGATCGCAAGCAAAGCTGCGGCAATATCGCATCCACACAAAAGTCCTGTCACATCAACGTTACCGCCAAAATAATCATTTTTTATGGGAAGCGGAATAATTTTATCGCGCAAGGGGCTCGCCTGTATCAACGGGATAAAAAACTCACGTTGCGCATACCCAATGACAAAATGGATACGCGTTGCGCTTTCTGCAAGGATCTGAGCGGTCTTCTCGATAAGTTTTGACGACCGGTTCCAATCATCAACAAAAGACCGGACGATTCCAATACCATCTTCAAACATATCAAACATGCCGTAGTGTTCGGTGGGGGGCAGATGTGTCAGTAAGTCATCAGGATAGGCATTCCGATAGAACTCATCGGCAGCATACACCCACGCACAGCCCCTTTCAGCGAGCGCACGTCGCTGAAAGGGTTCAATACAGGCAACCACGGCACGCGCAGCATAGCGGTCGTTAAAACTTTTCGAAAATGTTGATTGATGCTTGGTGAATCCAACGGGAACGATACCGATATTGACAATTCCTGGCTGCTCGTATGCCCAGGCAAGCGTGCGATTGAGCTCTTCCCCATCATTGACGTCGGGTACTAATACAATTTGCGCATGAATCTCAATCCCTGCATGCAACAAACGCGTACAGGCAGCAAGACCATGAGCGGCATGTTTACCGATAAGACCCCGTCTCACATCGGGAGATATCGCATGAAGAGAAACTCTCAGCGGTGAGATATGCTGCTCGATAATGCGCGCTTCATCTTCCTCGCCAAGATTGGTGCACGTCACAAACGTCCCCTGTAAAAAGCTCAAGCGAAAATCGTCATCACGCAGTACGAGGGTGGGCCTTACGTCGTCGGGCAACTGCCGCATAAAACAAAAGGTGCACGCATTGCGACAGAGCTTAAGGGAATCAAAAATGGCATCCTGAAAGGAAAAACCCCACTCTTCACCCGGTTCGCGCTCAAGTTCGATAACGCCACGATCGCCATCGGTATCGACGTAGGAAACGGCAATACACTCTTCGGCAGAAAGCCAGCGCCAATCGATAATGTCGCGCAAAGGCTCGCCATCGACGGCGAGCAAAGCGCAGCCCGCCGTAAAACCAGCATCATCTGCCGGGCTTCCCTGTTTCACACCGGCGATAACCGCAGAGGGTTCTGACACCACGAAAACCCGCTACAGGTACGTGAAGGGATTGACCGGTGTACCCGACCACGATGAAGCACCCGTTTCAACCTGGAAATGCAGGTGAGCCCCAAACGAATTGCCCGTGTTGCCAACAGCGCCGATATTCTGGCCCTTTGAAACCTGTTGACCAGCAGATACGTAAATCGCAGAAGAATGCATATATTTTGTAATCAAACCATTACCGTGCGAGATGACAATCCAGTTGCCCGCAGAGCCACTGAAACCGGCAATGATAACCGTACCATCGGCAGCGGCATAATAGGGGGTACCTTCACCCGCTGCAAGGTCAATACCGTTATGGAACGAATTATCGAAACTACGCCAGCCAAAATCGCTTGAAAGCGTCGCTCCCGGACAGGGGTGAGCGAACTGGCCATTGCCCGAAACGACACTCGAACCGCCACCGCCCGGTACGGATCCACCGCCAGAACCACCAGCAGTGCCCGAGGCGCCACCACGAGCTTGCTGTTGATTTTTTGCAGCAGCTTCCGCAGCAGCCTTTGCAGCAAGCGCGGCTTCAGCAGCGGCTTCTTCCTGTGCTTGCAGGGCAGCGGCTTCTGCCGTGATTTTCGCAACTTCTTCGCGCAAACTTGCTTGCGTCGACTCGATCTGGTCTTTCAGCTGCTTGCTCTTGGCCATTTCGTCGGCCGCTTTATCTTTTTGTGTCGAATATTCTTGACGAGCCTTTTCAGCTTCAGCGCGCAAATCCTTACTTTCCTGTACCAGGGCGGCATCCTGACTCGAAATCTTCTCCATCATATCCCATGCAGTAAGAAACTCGTCAAAAGAAGAAGCCCCAAGCAGTACGTCGAGGAAAGACGAAGTACCGTTTTTATACATGTTATTAGCGCGATTACCTAAGCGAACTTGCAGTTCAGCAATGCGAACCTCGGCAGCTTTAATGCGAGCCTGAGCATCTTCCATTGCCCTTTGGGCAGAGTCGTGCTCGGAAAGCGCTTTTTCGTAATCGGCGTTTGCCTTATTGAGATCGCTTTGTAAAGCGTCAATCTTTTGCATAACCGCATCGGCTTCCGCCTGTTTTTCGGCGGACGTCACGGCGAGCGCTGGGGTTACGGGAGCTCCAAAAAAGACGAGAGCAATCGATAGTACGCACAGAATCAAAATACGGGCAAAAGAAGACCCAGTGCGTAGTGTGTTTGTGTTAAGCATATGCACCTTTTCTCTTACGGTTTCAAGCCGTGCCGGAAATGATAGCAAGAAAGCCACCTTCATACCACCCGAGGTGCAAAAGCCACATACTCAGCCACGTATTTTATGAATTTTATACAACAAACACGAAGAATGTCCTGTTTCGGGAAGTGAAAATATCCCGTCCGAAAACGTCTAAAGCTTCTCGAGCCGAGCGACCACTGCATCGATTTGATCTTCGGGAGTCGATGCTCCGGCAGTCACGCCAATTGCGCTACATCCCTTAAACCATGCCGGGTCAATTTCTTCCGGTGTTTCGACATGGAAGGACTTTTCACACGTTGAGCGACAGATGTCGTAGAGCCGCGTGGTGTTCGATGAATTACGTCCACCGATGATCACAAAAGCATCCGCACGATCCGCCAACGCAGCAGCAGCATCTTGGCGCTGTCTTGTGGCGAAGCAGATAGTGTTTTTCACCACGGGGTCAATACCGCGGCTTTTCAGTGCCTCGACAATCGCATCGAGCATTTCTCGGGATTGCGTCGTTTGCACCACGATACCGACTGGCTGCCTTAAGGTATTCGGGAGACTGGCCACGTCGGATACCACAATTACACCGGCTCCGTTTGCCGCAGCGTGGGCCCTCAAGCCCTCCACCTCAGGATGACCGGTCTCGCCCACCACAACCACAAAGCACCCTTGCTTGGCAAGGTTTGCAGCTGCCTTTTGCGCACGAGCCACATGGGGACACGTCGCATCAACGATCGGCAGCCCTTTACTGAGCAACGCTGATTTTACCTGAGGAACCACCCCGTGACTGCGAATGATCACAATCCCTTCGTCGATATCGTCGACAGAATGAGCGACCGCAACGCCTCGAGCAGACAGTTCGTCTACAACCTGAGGATTGTGGATCAAAGGACCAAGCGTATAGGCGCTATCCCCGTCGGCAATCGCGGCATACGCAAGATCAAGCGCCCGCTGCACGCCATAACACGCTCCTGCATATTCGGCTTTAATCACTTTCACACTCGATCATTCCCTTCAATTGCAGATGATTGAGCTGTTGGTTGAGCAGAAGCACCGATGCCCCGCCTGATAACGTGGTGCGCAAATTCCTTCGAAAAATCACGGGAGACAGGGAAAAGCTCTTTCATATCGACCGCTTCGGCAGGAATTCGCTTGGAAAGCGCAAAGCACTCGCGCATCACATACCAGGTGCATGCTTCAAGTCGATCTTCCCGCGGTAAAAAATCAAACTCAGATACCTCGATCGGTTCACCAAACTCAACCGTTATCGAGGGAAAATGAATTCGCCACGAACCTTTGTTTTTTACTTTCTCCGCATTGCGCACCGAAGCGGGGACAATAGGAGCTTTACCCATACGCGCAATAAACGCAGCACCACTGTGCATTTGAGGCACTTGAGATCCCTTGCCTCGCCGGGTACCCTCCGGATAAATCCCGACGATTTCCCCCCGTTTGAGCATCGCAGCCGCACGCTTGATCGACGTTCGATCAGCCGTATCGCGCTTGACGGGAAATGCCCCAACGCGCGTTAAAATGGGCCCAACAAAACCGTGAGCTGCCTGAAACAGCGTGTCGCGTCCCATAAAACGAACCCATTGTTTCGGGCGGACTGCCACATAAAACATCACCACATCAAGAAATGAAGTATGATTTCCGACGAGAACACCCCCGCAGACACCCTGCAGCGCACGAATGTTTTCGCGACCATACACCCGATAGCGAAAACATATCTTGAACAAAAAGGCGAGAAAACCATAGATGATATTACCCGCCCAATGCGGGGCCTGTTTTTCAGAAGACATCCCTCCTAAAGGCATGTCCCATATTTTTTCACAAGGTAAAAACAAGCTCATCGTTAACCGTTTCGTCTTTCTGTTGCCATCGTAGAGATCAGGGTAATTATCTCTTCAATATAGTTATTGGTAGAATCAATAAGAACCGCATCGTCGGCTGGACGCAAAGGCGAAGTCGAACGATTCGAGTCATATTCATCACGGCGTCGAAGATCGGCGAGTACTTCAGCATACTCGATCGACCCCACACCCCGATCAACATTTTGACGTACACGACGATGCGCTCGTTCGTCATCACTTGCCGTCAAAAACACTTTAACCTCGGCATCGGGAAAAACAACCGTTCCGATGTCGCGGCCCTCCACGACGTAATCGCCTTGGGCACCGATGCGCTGCTGCTGAGCAACGAGAGCTTCGCGCACGGCAGGTGCTGCAGAAACAGGACTGACCGCTTTGTCGATCTGCGCGGTGCGAATCGCATCCGTCACTTCGTTGCCGTCAATAAAAACGCGCTTGGGAACCGGATCGCCCGCAACGTGGCCGAAAGATATATCCTTCGTACGAGCAAGTATACCCAATGCTGCTTCATCCGTAACGTCGATACCGTCTAAAATCGCCTGCCATGCAATGGCACGATACATCGCACCGGTATCAAGGCAAGAAAACCCCAACGTTTTGGCAACTGCCTTCGCAACGGTCGATTTGCCCGCACCACTCGGACCATCGATGGCTATGATCATTGTGCCAGCCTTTCAATATCTTCAAGAAATCGCGGATAGCTGATTTTGACCGAATCAAAATTATCGACCGTAATCGGCTTCGAACCACACAGTCCCACCAAAGCCCACGTCATAGCAAGACGATGGTCGTTTTTGGAATCAAAAACCATAGTATCGGGTATTTCAAATTCGGGAGAACCCTCGATAAAAAGATCATCTCCATACGTCCACACGCTAATGCCCAAGGCGAGCAGTCCTTCAACAACCGCCGCGAGACGATCGGTTTCCTTCACTCGCAATTCGGCAACATCGCGAAAAACGGTAATGCCCTTGGCGTGTGCCGCAACGAGCGCCAAGACCGGCACTTCATCGACAATACTGGCAATCTTGTCCGCAGGAACTTCGCAACCACGCAATCCCGCACTGTAGCGAGCAGAAATGACGCCGTAGGGCTCCTTGCCCGAAATTCCGGTGCGACTCACCGTCACATTCGCCCCCATACGCTCAAGTGTGCGGGTAAATCCAATACGCGCAGTATTGAGGCTTACATCCTCGATCTGTAAAGAACTACCGGGCTTCAAAATAGCTGCGCACACAAGAAACGCCGCCGACGAAGGATCTCCCGGCACTGCCACTTCGCACGCCCGTAGAATCTGGGGGCCATCCACCGAAGCACTACGATCACCCGCCGTCGTCTGCACTCCGTATTCAGGAAGCATAAGTTCGGTATGATTGCGCGAAGAAGCCGGTTCGTTGACAACGGTTTCACCCGACGCATAAACACCCGCAAGCAAAATCGCCGTTTTGAGCTGCGCGGATGCCATGGGAGCGTCATAGGCAATCGCTTTGAGCTGGCGGTTACCTCTGACGGTTATCGGCAGGTGTTCTTGTCCCTCGGGCTCAAAGCGAACACCCATCTTCATCAACGGAGTGACAACACGCTGCATGGGGCGCCGCTTGAGCGAATCATCCCCCGTCAGGGTCACAGCAATATCCCAAGGTGCCAAAACACCCATCAAAAGACGAGCGGTCGTACCGGAATTACCACAATCGATAGGTGCGGCGGGCTTGATGGGGCCCCTCTTCCCCCAGCCGGTGATACCCCCCGACAAGCTGCCATCAAGCTGCTTTTCCAAAGAAACCTCAGCGCCCAAATCCTGAACCGCTCGCACCGAAGAACGCACATCTTCAGAATCAAGCACACCCGATACCTGTGAGGTTCCTTCAGCCATAGCCGAAAACAGAATCGCGCGATGGGAAATACTTTTATCTCCCGGCACTCGCGTCGAACCATCAAGAGGTTTTTGCAAGGGGTTGATGCGTATCGTATTGGTAAACATAAGCGTGCTCCTTTGCTGTCAAAGGCGAAAGCGACACAGAAAATCCCGTATCGGTAAGGTGTAAAAGCTGTCCAGTTTTACTCGAATCCCCTTGAGACTGTGCCGAAAGAAAAAACGACAGCGAAGTCACTCCCACACAATCGCCAAGAAAATACGGTGGCAGGCAAAGCACCAACCAGATCAGCCCCGAGAACGACAATCCTGCGAAAAGGTTACTGACACGAATGCAGCATTCGCTTCTGACGCTCGTTCTTCAAACTCATTTTAACATTCTTCACCAGAAACCGCGCAGAGCGTCTCAAGCTCTCCATCGCTGAGAAGACGCCAAGAACCACAGGGTAATTCACCCAGGGTAAGCGAACCAAATTTTGCACGATGCAGCGCAACAACAGTATGGTCGATAGCGGAAAACATACGCTTTACCTGCCGCTTGCGACCTTCGTAAATACCCACCGAAAGGCGACTGGTGTTACGCGGGTCACCCCGCAGACTTTGCATAACCTCGACAAGCGCGGGAGCGGTCATGCCATCTTCGAGTTCGATGCCACGACGCAAGGCCTCTACCTGTTCGGTGGTAGGAAGACCCCTCACAAGCGCTTCGTAGGTTTTCATCACGTGATGTCGAGGATGAAGGAGACGGTTGCCCAGCTCGCCATCGGTCGAAAAAAGCAGAAGGCCTGTCGTATCAAAATCGAGGCGCCCGATAGGAAAAAGACCGGGATACTGACTCAAGGGCACGAGATCAGCCACGGTTTTTCGCCCTTGTGGATCAGACATTGTCGTCACATAGCCAGCCGGCTTGTGCAACATGAGCGTAACGGGGCTATCCTGCAAGCACACAACGATACCGTCGACGGCAACCTCGTCAATAAGAGGATCGACCTTGCTTCCCAGCTCGGTTACAACTCGCCCATTAACCGTTACGCGACCAGCTGTCATAAGGTTTTCAGATCCCCTGCGGCTTGCTGCGCCAGCACGGGCCAAAAACTTTTGAAGACGCATACTCACTATGCGCTCTTCTGTTTCATTAATCTTCGAAGTGGAGTTCATTAAAATCAATCTTTTCTACCACACCCACGCTCTGTGCCAGCGCATCGCTTAACGCGTGGCGCATGTCATTACCTTCTTCTTCGGAGAAAGAAATGGGGGCATCAAGGGATTGGTGGTCTTTTGTAGTGGATACCGCATCATCAAAGGCAAAAAGGGCGGTTTCTTCACCGGAACGAAAAATCGCCCCGTCAATTTCAGGTTTTGTCGCACTCAGGCGCTCGCGGATAAACGCCCTGGTCTCATCGTCGGGCGCGTAACTTTCGAGATCGGGAAGATCGGCCGTCGAACGCAATCCAAACTTTTCCAAAAACGTCGATGTTGTAGCATAAAGTACCGGATTGCCCGGTGCGGCATCGGTACCCGCTTCCCTTACTAAGCCCTTCTCGACCAGCGAATTAATGGAACTATCGGAATTTACACCACGGACACCAGCAACGCCCGCACGGGTAATCGGCTGGCCGTAAGCGATGATAGAGAGCACTTCGAGCGCGGCCTGCGACAACTTACGCACATCCCATGAAAGCACATATTTTTCTATGAGTTCATGATAAGCCGGATGCGTATACAAACGCCAACCACCAGCAACCTCACGCACCACGATACCCCGATTTTCTTCTTCCAACTGAGCAGCGAGATCAACAAGAGCACGCTCCACGCAAGCCGGCTCAACTTCGAGCATATCGGCAAGCGTAATGGTGTTAACCGGTTCGTCGGTTACGAACAAAAGCGCTTCGAGGGCGCCTTTTACTTGCTCTTTTTGTAAGCCGGCAAACATAGTCTATCCTTCCTCGATTTTCTGAACGGACGTCAGAGTGCTTTCATCGTCAAGAATCAATTCCCCGCTGCCCTCAAGGTAATCAATCGTAATGTCACCGAAGGTTTCGGTTTGCTCAAGCGTTACCATCGCCCGCTTGTAGAGTTCGAGTATTGCCAAAAAGGTTACGACCACAACCGCGGTCGGCGTATCCTTGTTCACAAGTTCGGAAAACGCAAGATGACGAGCCGAAACAATACGGCTATGAATAGCGCGTACATGAACCTCTACCGGTAGGGGCTTTGCGCCGATATGCTCGGACTCAAGGAGAAAACAATCGCGACGCGCAAACGCTTGAGCGCCCCTATAAGACAGGGCATCGAGTGTAATATCGCGCAAGTAATCAGGCAAAAGTCCAAGGAAACTTTCATCGGGACCAAAGGGGCGCGCATGCATGCGCGCCTCCGAGCGATGCCTCAGTTGTAAGGCCGCTGCGGCATTTTTATACTTTTTATAGGTGAGCAGACGCTCGATCAAGATATCGCGCGCCTCATGGGGGGCGATATCTTGAAATTCCTCTTCAACTTCGTTTCGCTCGTGCGGAATAAGGCTCGCGGCCTTGATTTCGAGCAAGGTTGCTGCCACGAGCAAAAAGTCACTCGCCACATCGAGATCAAGCGTATCCATGCGCGAGACCTCGGAAAGATACTGATCGGCAATGTCGGCGACAGAGATCGCACCGATAGCCACCTTCTGACGGCTCACCAGGTAGAGCAGCAGGTCAAAAGGACCTTCAAAACTCTCTATGCGAACACGATACGACACGCCCTCAAAACCCTACGATATCCTGAAGGGAAACAGAAGGTTTCCAAGATTGCCCGCCGTAACGTCAAGATAAATACCGACGGGATTAATGTTGAATACATAAGGAAGCGCTATGAGCACAATCATAAAAACCGGAAAGGCATAACGCTGCATTCGGTAATACTGAGGAAGATACTTTCGCGGCAAAACGAGGGCGATGATGCTCGATCCGTCAAGCGGGGGAATGGGGAGTAAATTGAAAAACATCAGATAAAGGTTGATAAGCGCAAACATCGGCAGAAACTGCAAATAGAAAATCGAAAAGAACTCATTTTGCATGACCAGATTTTGCGCCAGGGGAAATAAAATCCAGGAAACAAGCGCCGCCAAACACGCCAGCAACAAATTGGCGAACGGACCCGCCAAGCCAACGATGACATCCCCTTTTTTGGGATCTTTAAAATAGGCAGGATTGTAGGGAACGGGTTTTGCGTAGCCGAAAACAGGCCCTCCCATAAGCATCATGCACAGCGGTAAAATAACCGTGCCAAACGGGTCGACGTGCTTCATCGGATTGAGGCTTAAACGCCCCGCACTTTTTGCCGTTGGATCACCCAACTTATAAGCGGCGAACCCATGCATGACCTCGTGACATACGATAGCCGGCACAAAGCAGAGAACGCCGCAAATGATATAGATTATCTGAGATTCAGCCATAATAAATCAGTGTACCTTAGGTCGGGCTTACAGGATTGTCGGTGTTAAAAACCCACATAACATACGAGCAGCGCATCTTAAACCAGATGGGGAAAACCCCGCTGCCTCAAAACTTCATACACTCCAAGAGCAACTGAGTTGGATACATTGAGACTCCTCAGACCTTCGCCCATCGGGATTCGCACGCATTGCGCGGCGTAGTGATCGAGAATTTCGTGATCGATACCACGACTCTCACGCCCAAATACCAAATATACCTCATGCCCTTTGCTACCATAATCAACATCGGCATAGCAATGCTGAGCCCGACCGGTAAAAAAGAAAAGATCACACCCTTCATGCTGCTCAAGAAATGCACGGGTGCAGGCGTAGCGCTTTATAGTGACCTTATCCCAGTAGTCGAGACCCGCGCGCCCGAGATTTCGCTGCGTGAGACGAAAGCCCATCGGCTCAACCAAATGCAACGTAGCTCCCGTACAGGCGCAGGTGCGAGCTATATTGCCGGTATTTTGCGGTATTTCAGGCTCAAAGAGCACAACGTGCACCTCGCTCACTGTTCGGCCTCCTCCTGCTGGCGAGCCAGCTCTTCTTCCAATTCCGACGAAAGAAGCAACCATTCCTCTTCAGCAGCCGCCATCCGCCGCTTAAGATCGGAGTGTTCTACAATAACGTCGTTAGCCCGCTTCTCTTGCGTATAAAAATCAGGATCAGCCAAAAGAATCATCAACTCAGCAAGACGTTTATTGTCGCGCTCCATCTGTGCGTCGAGTGCGCTCAAGCGATTGCGATGGTTTTTAAGAACGGAGTAAGCTTTGTTGCGCGCCTGCGCCTCACGGCGTTTTTGCTCCTTTGTTTTCGGGGAACTGCCCTTTGGTGCGGTTAGCGACACACCCCCTTCAGTGTCCGACGCTTTTGTATCCGTAGTTTTCCCGCGCTTGCCCACCGGGGCACTTGTCGGGCGAAGAGCACTTTTATCTTTTGCCTGCTTGCCATTTTTTGTAGCAGTTTTACCCCCTTCGAAAACATCATCGACCAGCGACGGAGAAACGGCGGAAGGAGAATCGATTTGCCCGCTTTTATAGAGATAATACTCATAGTCACCATCATAATTCGTCACACGACCCGGCGTCACCTCGACAACACGATTAGCGACGCCACGAATCAAATGGCGGTCGTGCGTAATAAAAATAATAGTGCCATCAAAGTGCTTGAGCGCCTGTTCAAGAATGTCAGCACTCGCAATGTCGAGGTGGTTGGTTGGTTCGTCCAAACACAACAGCGGACGCGGTGCCACGAGCATCTTCGCCAACGCCAAACGACACTTTTCGCCACCCGACAACACACTGACCCGCTTTTCAACCGCATCGCCCACAAAAAGGAACGCACCGAGGAGCGTTCGTACCTGAGAAATAGACCACCCGGGCGCGGCGCTATCAAGCTCTTCAAATACCGTATTTCCCGGAGTCAACTCTTCAAGCTGATGCTGCGCAAAATACGTTTTAGAAACGTGGACGCCATACTTGATCTTTCCCTCGTCTTGATCGAGCGCCCCGGCAATCATTTTGAGCAGCGTCGACTTGCCGGCACCGTTCGGACCAACCAACGCGATTTTTTCCCCTCGATACAGCGATAAATCCAACCCGTCGTAAATGACGTGATCACCGAAACGCTTCTTGACATCAGTCAGTGCCACAACGGTGTCGCCGGTACGTGGCGGCTGTTGAAAATTGAAATGCACCGATTTTTTTTCTTCGGGAAGTTCAATGCGCTTAATCTTCTCAAGTTTTTTTACGCGATCTTGAACCTGCTTTGCCTTGGTCGGCTTGGCTCGAAACTTATCGATGAAAATCTGCATGTGCTCGATTTCAGCTTGCTGCTTGAGCGCTTCGGCACGCAATTGCTCGAGTCGTTCTTCCCGTGTACGCAGATAGGCAGTGTAATTACCACGATACAGATCGACTTTGCCGTTATCGATTTCCGCCACGCGATCGACCATGTTATCCATAAAATCACGGTCATGGCTCACCACGACGATCGTCCCGCGATATCCCCTCAAAAACCCTTCAAGCCACTTCACGCTTTCGAGGTCAAGATGGTTTGTCGGTTCGTCGAGCAGCAAAACTTCAGGGTTGCGAATCAAAAGCTTCGAGAGCGCAATGCGCATCTGCCAACCACCGGAGAATTCAGAGGTCAAACGCTCCATATCCTTTTCGGCAAAACCAAGGCCAAACATGACTGAACGCGCAAGCGGTTCGAGCGTGTAGCCGCCCAGCGCCTCGTAAGCGTCACGGGCACGCCCGCAGGCAACGAGCTGCTCTTCGGTGGGGTTTTCCCCGAGCGAAGACTCAAGGCGCCGCAGGTGCTGTTCTGCGTTGAGCACCTCGACCTGCGAGGAGATAACCTCTTCGAAGATGGAACGCTCCTCCATTTCGATAGCTTCCTGCTCGAGGTAACCGACCTGCGCCCCCTTCGCGAAAAGAACCCGACCGTCATCGGCGTCTTCCGTACCGGAAACAATATTGAGCAGCGTGGTTTTTCCGGCTCCATTCGGACCGACCAGGGCGAGGCGATCGCCTTCTTCCAGTCGAAGCGTCACGTCTTCAAACAGCACGTGGCTGCCAAACGCCTTGGAAATATGTTCAAGTTGCATGATCATGGGTTGTTCGCATCCCTTTTATTGCATCGAAAAACAAAGAAAACCGTCAAGATGAAGCGGATAACCGGAGAAGCTCGAGCAAGGGCCGTACAGCGCCTCTTCAAACCTGCGCCGACAAATAAATCACCGCTCGAATGGTCGTGCGTTCACCGCAACAATCCACGGTTAAAAAAAGTCACGGGCAACAATCAGCCCGTGACTCGTAGTTTCATGGTGGGCGTTACCGGATTTGAACCGATGACCCCTGCCGTGTGAAGGCAGTGCTCTCCCGCTGAGCCAAACGCCCCTGTTACTGAAAAACGACCAAGTTTTCGCTTCGTCGCGCTCGATGTATTTTAGCGGTAGTCTCCGCTGTGCGCAAGGGTGCATCTGCAATGTGGAGAAAAGACCGGAGGATTCACGCCCAGCGCCTCAACTCTTTCGCGCACCATGCCCCTACGAAAGGCTATGCGTCCCCGATTCGGTTTCAGCACAGGCGACACCACTCATCGCGTCCACCTCATCGTGCTCGGGGAAAAATATCTCGTGTGCACGCGGTTGAGGACTCTTTCCCCAATACGAACCCACAATCATCAATACCAAAGAAACGGTGATGCCAATGACGATCTGGTGCAAATCGGCCACCTTAAAACCCATCGCCATCGTGACGCAATAGGCAGCTGTACCGCCCGCCATAGAAAGCAGAGCACCCGTTTTGTTCGCGCGCTTCCAGAACAGACCCATGACCAGTACCCAGAAAAACGCAGTCTCAAGCCCGCCGAAAGCGAACATGTTTATTTTCCAGATAACCGACGGCGGCACAATCGAAAGCACAAAAACCAATGCCCCAATACCAAGCGTAACCGCCTGGCTCGATAGTGCGATAGTGCGCTCACTTGTTGTGATGCCGCGCTTTTCACGATGGTGCAGATAGATATCTTTGACCAAAGAGGAAGACGACGTGATAAGCAATGACGATACCGTCGAAATCGATGCAGCAATAGGCCCCAAAATCGCAATACCGGCAACAACCGGAGGAAGTGATTTGACGATAGCGAGCGGAATGATATTGTCGACACTGCCGCCATACGCTGCAAGATTGTCGGTTAGCACCCCTGCGGAAAGGACGCCGAGCGCCGTCACGCCGATCATCATGGCACCGATAATAATCGTACCGAGCACCATCGCGCGATGAAGCGACCGGGTATCTTTGTATCCCATACAGCGCACGACCGATTGAGGGAGACAAAAGGTGAAGATGCCCACGAGCAACCACTGCGTAAAATACAGAGACGGGGGCATATTCCCCCCAGAAAACGGATCGAGCATGGCGGGATGATTCACCGCAATCGTATCCATGATGGCCGCATACCCACCACCCGCATCCAGAATGCCCGCTGCAAGAACGGCAATACCCACAAGCATCGCGATACCGCACAGCGCATCGGTGATAGCAACACCACGAAATCCACCGATAGTCGTAAATAAGATGACGGCGATGCCGAAGAGCAGCAAGCCGATATTATAAGAGTAACCCGTGACGGCCTCAAACAGCTTCGCACCTCCGACGAACTGCGCAACCATGGTCGCCACAAAAAATACCACGATGATGATTGCAGCAAGCGTCGCGAGCAAGTTTGAATCATAGCGCGCGCGAATCACGTCAACGACCGTAACCGCATTGAGCTTACGCGAGATAAGCGCCATCTTCTTCCCCATAATGCCATAGAGCAAAAAGAGCGTCGTCACCTGAACGGCCGCCATATACACCCACCCGAAACCGATACTCCACGCCTGACCGGGACCACCAACAAATGAGCTAACCGAACCATACGTGGCGATCGTCGTCATCGCAAGAACAAATCCGCCCAATTTACGATTACCGATAAAATATTCCTTCACAAAACCTTTTTCATTTTGCGCACGCGAACGCCGACGCACCACCATGCTTACAGCCAGCGAAAACAGAAGAAATAAAACAATAGGAACCAAGCCGACAAAATTATTCATTGTCGCCTTCTCCCTCTTCGTCAAGATTGAAATTCACAAACACGCGCTTTGCCAGAAAAATGCAGGCGAAAACCGTGAAGATCCAGGTGCCAATTGTGCCGCCAACAATCCAGATTGGCGTATGAAAAATAACGATATCAGAACCAGAAAGCCCGATACCGCACAGCAACCACACCGCGATGGTCAAGATGAGGACAACAACCGTTGCCTTCGCCTCCTTGTCGGCCTGTTTCAGCTTTTCTCGATAACTCAGTGATACTTTCATGAAAGCGGTATCCATCCCCCCGATTAGGGGGCGCTCCCATAGCGCCCCTCCGACTTGCCGAGCCTTACCTCGGTAAGTCGATACAAGGAGACAATGATACAACATTTTTTTACCTTATGCGGGCTGATTGATTTTTTCGACGCGGGCGCGAGCCTCTTCGATCTCTTCGGTGCCTTTATTGAGCAAATAGATGCCTGCGACGATCAACGCGATGCCCAAACCGGTAAACAAACCGAAAGGATCCCCCCAAAAAACAATACCGATTGCCGTGGTTGCAACCGTACCGGCACCACCCCAAATTCCGTACACCAGTCCTAAAGGAAGTTTTTTCAAAATGATGATCAATAATGAAAACGACACAACGTAACCGATAACGGTGAAAATCGAAGGAACAAAGACGGTAAAACTCTCGCTCAGTTTCAGCATGCTGACACCAAACACCTCTGCGACGATAGAAATTCCCAATAATAAAAACGGCATCTCAAACTCCTAGCTTCAAAACGACAACACCTGCAATAACCGCAACCAGTCCGATTGCTTTTTTCACATTGAACCCTTCGCGCCAAACAACCACACCGATCAGCGCGGTCAGGGCTATCCCCAGACCGGTCCAAGCGGCGTACACCGTGCCCAAAGAAAAGACCTCCAACGCATGCGACATACAGTAAAAAGCAGCTGCATACCCCCCAACAACTCCGACAATAGGGGCTTTTCTTTTGAAACCTTCGGATAGCTTCATCATCGAATCGGCAAAAACCTCCGCCACGACTGCGATGGCAAGCATCAGATATGCGCTCATGGTAATCCTCTCCTGTTTCTTTAGCTTCGACGCTTCATAACGCAAAGCCTTCGCCCAGTATTTCGTTCGATAGGCTAAACTATCCCATAAGGGTAGAGTCAAGGAGCATCATGAAAAACGAATTACTTTCAATCGGAGAAGTATCCAAGATGAAGAACGTCGGGGTGAAGTCGCTGCGCTACTATGAACGCTTAGGCATCTTGATACCCGCTTATGTTGATGGACGCAGCGGTTATCGATACTATTCGATGAACCAGATGATTGACATCGACATTATCATTACTTGTATCGAACTAGGAATTCCGCTTAAAGACCTCGCGGCCTATCTGAAACCGAACGGTTCCCTTGATATCACCGCCCTTCTCGGTCGAGGACGCGCTATTGCTGTCGATAATCTGAGAAAAGCACAATCCGCCGTTTTTCAAATCGACGACTGTCTAAAAGAGGCCGACGCACAAAAAGAATTTGGTGCCACCCAGGCGCCCTATCAGCGAATCCTACCCGACCGCACCGTCTTGCTGCTACCCTGGCACGAACAAGCATTTCAGGCAAAGCACTACGTCACCGCGATAACCGAGCTGTATCAAGAAGCAAAACAGCTTGGATACATTCCGCTCTACCTTCAAGGAATGGTGTTTTTTCCTGGAGAAAGCCAACGCAGCGCCTCTGTCTATCTCGAGGTTCATATCCCGCCACACCTTTCAGAGCGCACGCCAAACACCGAACACACCCGACTCGACACCCTTGGCGGCGGCCTTTTTACCGGAAAGCACCTCATTCAAAATGGATTTGAAAACTGTTTCATAGCCGCCTTTGAAGAAACTGCAAAAATCGATACCGCTCAGGGAAGTGTTGTCGCGACGGAGGTATGGGGGTCTGAGTTAAGCGAACAACACTACCTCGTTGAATTACTTATCAACACGCCGGTACAAACAGAATCGACAACTTAACAGGATTACAGCGTTTGCGAAACCAGTAATCTGTCGTATTATGAACATCCAAAGAAAACACCGACCAAGCGGAGAGATGCGAACCATGAGCACACCCACAAGCTTTGAAGCCAGCCTAAAACGAAGCGAGGAAATTCGCGAAGATCTTCCCCTTCATCCCGAAAAATACACGATGCTCACCGGTGACCGACCCACCGGACGTTTGCACATGGGGCACTATTTCGGCACCATCAAAGAGCGCGTTGCGCTGCAGAACATGGGTGTAAACACCAACGTCATCATTGCCGACTACCAAGTCATCACCGACCGAGACTCGACAGAACACATCGCCGACAACGTCTACCATATGGTCATGGATTACCTGGCGGCAGGTATCGACCCGGAAAAGACCATGATCTACACGCATTCATCCGTGCCGGCCGCAAATCAGCTGCTGTTGCCTTTCTTATCTCTCGTAACCGAATCGGAATTACACCGCAACCCGACGGTAAAAGCCGAGATGGAAGCATCGGGGCACGCATTGACCGGCCTCTTGCTTACCTACCCCGTACACCAGGCGTGCGACATCCTGTTCTGCAAGGGCAACATCGTACCGGTCGGCAAAGACCAGCTGCCCCATATCGAACTCACCCGAACCATCGCACGCCGCTTCAACGAACGCTACGCACCGGTCTTTCCCGAGCCCGAGGGCATCTTAAACGAAGTAATCGAAGTCCCTGGTCTCGACGGTCGCAAGATGTCGAAAAGCTACGGCAATTCGATCATGCTGTGTTCTACCGAAGAAGAGACGGCCAAGCTCATCAAAAAATCTCCTACCGATTCCGAACGCTGCATCACTTTCGATAAAGAGAAACGCCCGGGCGTTTCAGCCCTGCTCACCACGGCAGCTCTCACCACGGGTCGCACCGAGCAAGACATTGCCGATGAAATCGGTGAAGCTGGTTCAGGTGCTTTGAAAAAATATGTCATCACCAGCGTCAATGAATATCTTGCTCCCCTGCGCGAACGTCGTCGCACCTTCGAAGGCGATCTCGACTACATTAAAGACGTGCTGCACGAAGGCAACAAACGCGCCAATGCCATCGCCAGCGCAACGCTTGATGAGGTGCGCGAGGCTATGGGTATGGTGTACTGATAGTATTTTTACCACACCGGCGGGATTTTGCGCTAGAATACGTACCGGGCGCTACCTATCACCTCGTAGCGCGTCATTCCTATCCGGGCCTATAGCTCAATGGTGGAGCAGGGGACTCATAATCCCTTGGTTGCAGGTTCGAATCCTGCTGGGCCCACCACACAACACCTGATAGAAGCCGCTTTTGCGGCTTCTATTCTTTCTCTGGCACCCTTCCCCGCACCACATCGTGTTACTTCTCGAAGAGGTTGTCGCCGATGTTACCCTATACGCCGCAGACCAAACAAGCTCCTGCACACCCAGCCACGCCACCCCACTCTTTCAACTGGTTTTCAGACAACTTTCAGCCTCGCCCTGTATCGTAAAACTCAAAGTAACATTTTACGTTCTGAATCCGTTGTATAAAAGGAAGGATGGCCGTGAACGATTTCCGTGGTATCTTCACTACAATAAACCAATTGTTCATTCGAAAGGGGCGCCCATGCAGATTCTCGTTGTTGAAGATGATGTCCGTCTCGCAGAAGCCTTAACCTGCATATTGCAAGAACACCATTATCTCGTCGACGTTGTCAACGATGGCATTCAGGGACTCACCTACGCCGAAAGCAACGCCTATGACATCATCATTCTCGATGTCATGCTACCGAAAATGAACGGCTTCGATATCGTGGCAGCGTTGCGGCGCCAAAAAATAGCGACCCCTGTCTTATTTCTCAGCGCACGAGATGCCCTCAGCGACAAAATTATGGGACTGGATAGTGGGGCGGATGATTACCTTACCAAGCCATTTTCGCCCGCCGAATTGCTCGCTCGCTTGCGAGCCCTTTCGCGGCGCCAAAGCAAATTGTGTTTCGAACGTCTTCTCTTCGCCGATATCATCCTCGAGCTAGAAACCGGCGACCTCGTTTGCGGCACAAAAAGCATTCATCTCAGTTTTAAAGAATTCGCTGTTTTAAAAATCCTCATGAACAATTCGCGCCAAGCAATTTCAAAAGAAACGTTTCTCGCTAAAATATGGGGCGTCGAATCGTCGGCCGAAGATAATAATGTGGAAGCATATATATCGTTTTTACGCAAAAAACTCGGGTTTATCGGTTCGGAAGTACAAATAGTCACTTTGCGCAAAATAGGTTACCGCATGGAAGCTCACAAGGATGCTTAAAAAGCTGAGGCATACCTTCATTGTAACCAACATGCTTTTTGCCTCTCTCGCCCTGTTGGCAACGTTCGCGCTCGTTCTCGTCGCAAGCTACCACCAACATGAAGACGATATTTCATACGCACTTGAAATCGCGACCTCCAACACCGCATTCTCAAAACATCCCTCATCTGATGAGACAACACCACACGTCATTAAGCCCGAGGATCTTTCGTCGATATTGACCGACGATACCTCTTCGACAAATCTCCCGCAATCAAGCGTACTTCCGGAAAACAACTACCCCGACAAAAATGCTCCCTTTATCGCGACGTCGTCTTATTTGGTCTTTGGCGACGACCGCGAGATCCACACGCTGAGCGACCCCCTCGAACTCGACAAAACAACCTACACGACCGCTATAGGACTAGCTCTCGCTCGATACGAAAGAACAGCAACGATCGATACCCAAGGAACACTTTCCGATTTCGGCCTCATCTATAAAGTGAACGCCACACCGGACGGTCTAAAGGTGGCCTTTGCCTCGACCAGCTACCTTACGCAGGCCATGACTTCTCTCGTTATAACGCTTATCGGTGTTGGAATATGCGCTTTATGCGCATTCGGCCTCATCAGTATTTTTTTATCGCGTTGGACATTTCGACCCGTCGAACGCGCCTGGAAGCAACAACAGCAGTTTATTGCCGACGCAAGTCACGAGCTGAAAACACCGCTTACCGTCATATTGGCAAACACCTCCATACTTCTATCCCATACCGACGGCGCAATCACGTCGCACACGCGATGGATCGAAAGCACTGAAACCGAAGCGCATCTTATGCGGGATCTTATCGATGACATGCTTTTTCTCGCACAACCTGAAAGCCAGCGTCGGTGCGCCCTCCGTATGCGTATCGACGTCAGTGAACTGACAAAACGAAACATTCTTCAATTTGAATCCCTTGCGTTTGAAAAAAATCTTGATCTTATTGACGCAATTGAAGAAAACATATTCATGCAAGGTGATACGCTGCAAATTCAGCGCCTTGTCAGCACCCTCATTGATAACGCCTGTAAATACTCCAACCCAGCCAGCAAAATACATATCCGTCTTACCGGCGAAAGCGGACACCTCCGACTGAGCGTTAACAATCAGGGCTTTCCCATCCCCGCCGAAGACCTTCCCTATCTTTTTGATCGGTTTTACCGCGTGGATAAAGCGCGCGTTCGTGAAGAAGGGGGCTTTGGACTGGGATTGGCGATTGCCAAAAACATTGTCGAAGAACACGGGGGGACCATCGCGGCGCAGAGCTCTGTCGTCGATGGTACAACCTTTACGATCATGCTGCCGAAAGATTAAAAAATATTTTCCCACCCAAGACCGTAACAAAGCGACAAAACAACGCAAACCCCTTTCGAAGAGGTTTGCGAAACAAGCTTTATATTCGATCTCAACCGCACTGAACCACTCGAAAACCTTTTATTTCGCGATAAGCACCGGAACGCTCGAACCGTGCAGCACTTTATAGCTGACGCTACCGATATACTCTTTTATACCGGAAAGACCCCTGCTACCCATAACCACCATGTCATAATCACCGGATTCGATGATTTCCAGTATTTCATCAGCGGGATAGACACCCCTTACCAGTTTGGTTTTGACACGATCACCCAAATCGTCCAGGGCATTTTGAGCAAGAGAGATAACCGCCTCACCGTCACCCGCCATAGAATCGATAACCGTCTGCATACTTGAAGCTTCCGTAACCGCAAAAGCAGGAACGGGAGCCGCATAGACAACGTCGAGTTGGGTATCAGAATTTAAACGTACGATATCTGCAGCAAGATTCAAGGCCTTTATCGACAGATCGGACCCATCAAAAGCCACAAGAATATTTTTGAAAGCCATACTTTCTCCTTCTTTCAATGCTGCGACCTATTTCGCATCATCAGTATACAACCCCCGCACGCCTCTCGTGCATTTCAAACCGATATCCGGCCTCAAGAAAACAATGCACAAAGTAACCACCCGCTTTCGCAATCCCTTGTTGAGCGAAACGTATTCGTTGTTTGAATGAAAGTCTCAACACGTCAAAATCCCTCAACAACCATACGGATTACCCTATTATACTGTTCAAGAAAGCGACCTATCACCGCCACCTTGAAAGGATCCCCGCAATGTCCTCCTATCTCGCCCACTACGTTTCTCCCGCCGGGGAGCACCCTACGAGAGGGATTATCGAATTCGAAAGCAATCACCGTGCTTCCTCGAAAGAAAACATGCACGATGCGCGCATGGAAATGCTCCGCATCAACGGCAACAAAGCTTTGAGCTGGACTATCGATTCCATTGAGATCAAGCGTGCCGATGATGAGCGCTGCGGAAATCAGCTGGAATTCGATTTCCGCGCACCGCGCAAACCAAAACGTCCCCGCCGATAGGCCTTCAGACAAACCCATATCTGCACCACGGATCGATCTTGCTTTTTTAAGCACCAGCGCGCTTCGTCTCGGTGTTTTTATTCAGCGTCTTCCAGCAGATCAAGCTGATCAAGACGATCGATGATGTCCTTGCTGCGCTCGTAGAACAGCAACTCTTTATTGTGCTCAAAGTAGCGTTCACAGCCGTGTGTGCCAATAAACGCCATGCCATAGCGATTGACGCTCAAGTCAGTTATCAGCAACAGCATTTCCTGACCCTCACCGTAGGCCTGCTCAATAAAGATAAACACGTTGTCGAGCATGGTCGACGTTGCGGCAATCGAGGCATCCAGATCGGTAACGCACCCAGAAAAGGCAGCTTTGACGTCGTCAAACGTCAAAGCATCAACACTTTTTTGCTGGCTCTCAAAAAATGCAAGCGCCGTTGAGCACACAAAATACGGCTCGGCGGCAAGCCCGCTTCCCGCACGCGCGCTATCCATTTCATCCTGCACTTCACGCGCAGCATCGCCGCACCGCGATCGAACATCCGCACAGGGATCGGTTTCGGTTGCTTCACGCACAACCAACAAGCGCGTATGGAGATACTCCGTCGCACGTTCTTGTAAAACACTATTCCGTAAGCGTTCGCTCATCGCATCAACCAGCAAACCCATAAGCGCAATACGTTCGTCGAATCCAGCAGCTTGAGCACGATCAAGGATGCTTTCGGCAACGTCTCCATCCAAGATAGCCTCTACCTGGTAATCTGATTTATACTTATTGAACAGGTCGTAGTACACACCAAAGCGCTTGGCAATCTTGGGATTTTGCACGTATTGCCCAACGAGAAGCCCTTCTACCGGAATATCGTTTTGCTCGTAGAGCTGAATCATTTGGGAAAGGTCATCCCAGCCACGAGCCGTTACAAACGACTTGCCATCCACGGTGGTTTCCACCTTATAGAAATCTCCTGGCTTAATTTCGAGGTAGGTCAAAATCGAGGGATGGACATCATGGTTGTAGGCGTATTGCTTCCAAATTTCAAAATCGGGCTCCACATCGATACGCTTGAGACGATCCCAGGTAGCGATATCGAAATCGTGAATGCTGCGATTGTACTCGGGCGGATTGCCCGCCGTCACAACAATCCACCCTTCCGGAACCTGATGGCGGCCAAATACCTTATACTGCAAAAACTGCAGGATAGCCGGAGTCAACGTTTCGGAAACACAGTTGATTTCATCGAGAAACAAAATACCTTCGTGTTTCCCGGTTTCCTCAATGGCATCATAGACCGATGCGATGATTTCACTCATCGTGTATTCAGAAACTTCGTATTCAATGCCGCCGTATGTTTTCGTGGTGATAAACGGCAGGCCAATCGCGCTTTGACGAGTATGGTGCGTCATGGCGTATGACACCAGACCAACATCGAGATCCTGAGCGATTTGCTCCATGATCGCCGTCTTGCCAATGCCGGGAGCTCCCAACAAAAAGACGGGTCGCTGCCTTTCGGTTGGAATGACGTAATTGCCAAATTCATCCTTGGTAAAATATGCCTTCATGGCATTTTCAATTTGCTGTTTTGCCTGTTCGATATTCATACTTGTCACCTATCGTCTCTCGTTTATCTGCATCCCATACGCGGTCGTTTCACACTACGTTAAATCAGAGATTTCGCCATCTATGCCTCGTCAAATGAATCGATATCTTCAGACTCCATCGCCAGCTTAATAGCCCACGATGGCACGCTCGGCATTGCCAGCGTGTCATCCACAAATATAAAGGCGGTATCATAATCGGGCTTGATGCTGGGATAGCTCCCCTGCCCATCGGTGAAATAGATCAAGCCGCCAAGATTGGTCACGTCCTTTGCCTCAATCAAGGCGTCCACATATTCAAAAACCGGCCTAAAATCGGTACCGCCCAAACCCTTGATCTGCATATTTGCCAAGTAATCTTCGAATTCTCTGCGCGAGGTGATGTGTGCCACATCGACAATCGCCGCATCGCATTGGATGATATAGAGATTCATCTTCTGAAAAAAGCTTTCCGTTTCCTGCAAGATATTGTACGTTTTCGTAATAAACTTATGAACCAGCTCGTCTTTGGTCGATGCGGAGGTGTCAATGGCGATCACGAAGTCACGAATACGCTTTTCATCGACGTACTCAAGCGGCTCGATCAGCGGCATCCTTTTAAACATCTGCAAACCGTAGCAATAAAAGATATAGTCAAAATCATCATCATTGACCTTGATCTCTTCACCATGAGTTGCAAATTTACGTAAGAATTCGCGATAATCTTGCTTTTCACGATTGACCGCTTTAAGTTGCATGGTTAAAGCCGAGCCCTCCGTACCCCACAGCTTCGTAAAGGTTTCAAGTTCGACGCCCATTTCGTAGGCAGCATTTTTCCACTGTTCTTGAGAGCGATCGAGCGAAAGGGAGTTCGCAAACCGCTGACCGATAGCGACTTTGGCATTTTCTGGTTTCTCTTTTTTTGTGATCAAATCAGGATCCATACCGCGACTCGACTTGTAGCGAGTTTCTCGATCTTCTGGCTTCTGATCGGTTTCGGTACCGTTATCGCCCTGCGCAAACGCCTTCGTATCACTTTTCTCGGCAGCATCGCAAGACACTTCCTCTTCGGCGATCGCCGCATCCCGAGCAGAGCTAAAGTCATACCACAGCTCGTGGGTATCCGCTATAAAATGACGACGCATCGCCTCGGCTTCACCTTCGGGCAACCGCTCATCAAGCAAAAAATGATATACCTTCTCAGCCGATAAAAGGGGAAGTTTTTCTTTGAGATTTGCAATAATTGCCTTTTGATCCCGCGAGCGAGCGGCCTCGGTTGCCGTCAATCCCAATTCGTTGATGTGGTGCTCGACAACAATGTCGCACGCAAGATCCCAATATGCAGGAATCATCGGTTCGGTGATAAACAAATGCTGGAAGATGCAATGAAATACAATATGAAGATAATCGCGCGCAACAGCGCCCGGCTGCTCAGCGTAAGCCCGCAAGATCATTGACGGATTGTAGCGAATCACCCTCCCATCGGTTGCCAACGACAGGGAGGCATCTTCCTTAAAAACAAGCTTTGAAAAGGCCGTATCCATGAATCGAAGGTTGACGAGAATCGAGTTACGCGAAAGCTCAATCACCTCTTGTGCAAGTGCACTAATATCAGAATTCATACAGCCACCTCGCAACCGTGATGCGCGCAATCTTTGCGCCATCCATGCCGGTACTCAAAAGCACTCTGTACAGCAGTGTATCATGGTGCATCATGATGGTAAACTGGGACAACGGTCATTTCGAGAGAAGGATGAGACCCTCAATGCAATATAAGATGGTTTTTCAGGACTCTACTACAGAACTGGCAGATATTGTTGATCAGGTGAATAAAAACCCTCTCAATATCAGCGCCGAAGACGCGCATGAATACGATTCCCCGAAGGCTTCTGCGCAAGAAGTTTGGTCGCCTCAATTGCTGCCCTACAAAAGTTGGGCGGTACAAGAAACCACCGCAGATCGAGAAGAGGTGGGATTGCTGGAGGCTGGCTCTCTTGGACTGGGCCTTTCCCAAGACATTCGGGAAGCTACGCTTGCCCGCGCAGCCCGTCAACAAATTCTATCGGACGCTCACGAGCGCAATGAAGGCGCTTGCGACAACATCCAGCGCGAACCAATCCTGAGCGTTCGTCTCGACGAAGACGGCTATGCCATTGTCGGAATAGACCTCCACGCCTACGAGCACCACTGCGGAAGCAAAGTATCAAACACGGTCATCATCATTCCCCGCAGCATCGGTGACACACCCATCGTCCGCATTGCTGCCGGCGCTTTTGCGAGAAGACTCGTCTACGGAATCGACGTACGGCTGGTGGTTGTTCCCGATTCGGTCACGCACATCGAAGGAGATGCTTTCGCCGCTCTTTCCGTACATGATATTTTTATTTCCCGAAGCGTAAAAAGTATCGGCCCGCAACACTTCAGTATAAAGAAAGCCACATACGTTCCCGACCATATCGCCTTTCACGTCGACAAAGATAATCCCGTGTTTTCAGAACACGAAGGCAGTCTTTATTCCAAATCAGGGGATACGCTCTATTTTCAAGCCTTCCCCGCGCAGCGCACCCTTACCTTGCCCGACACCCTTCGATACATCGCGCCCAATGCGTTTATTGAAGATATCGATACCCCCGAGTGCATCATCTGTCCCCCGTCGCTCTCCCGAATCGGCTCCATACCAAACCCTTACACACTTTGGGTCTGCAGCACCGATGCCGCTCTCCGTACCACCCTCGCAAATAAGCACCTTCTTGCGCTGGCTCCAAACTACGTTTACGCCGACGGTTTCTACTTCGACATTACGGAGTCGGGCGAGGCCCATCTCGCTCGATCTCCTCGCGTCTCTGAGCAGATCTCTCTACCATCCTCAGTAGAGGGCAAACCGCTTACCAGGATACGAACCCATGCCCTCCCCCATCGTATCGAAACCCTCATCATTCCTGACACGGTTACGGTCATTGAAGCAAAGAACACCTGCGTTGGTCTCAAAGAACTCACCCTTCCCGCCCACCTGCACACACTCGGAGCTCACAACTTCCTTTCGCGCGCGCTGATCCACCCGCTCACCATCCCCCGAAGCGTCACTTCGGTTGGACGAGGGTGCTTCGAAAATTGCGTGTGCTATCTTGAAGCCTGCGAAACCACCGTCCATATATCACCGAATTTGCAGCTTTCTTGCTTTATCGGCGAAGATGCTCCTCCGGCGGACGAAGAACTCTACGCACAAGAACGCATCCCTTTCGACTTCCAGCGATACGACGAGCTGCTCACCTCAAGCCATTACCTATTCGACAAGCTGGGAGCCATAATGCATCGCATCGAACACCCCTTCCGTATGTCACCTGAAGCTCGCCATGATTGCCTGACATACCTACAAGATCACCACACCGAAGCGATGCGACGAGCGGCACAGGCAGGAAATCCTCAGCTGCTGGAAAGCCTTTGCACCTGTGGATTCATCACCGCTGAAACCATCGATGAGCAGACAGAACTGTTGCGTCAAATGCGCAAGACAGATTGCGTGCTTTTCCTTATGGATTATCGCCAAAAACATTTTAGAGCGGCAACCGAGACGCCGTCTTCACGATTCGCGCTCTAGGCAAGCACCCTACCCCTTACCGCTCATCGAACGAGGAAATTTACGGAAAAATAAAGCGTTTTTTATTTCATTTTCTATCATAACCGAAGGCGAAGTATCATAGCAAAACAGCGCCCCCTCACGAAAAGAGACTTCCATGAACTATCATCAAGTAACGATCGATCCAACAGCCCATATCGCACCCCACGTTGCCATCGCCGGCACCGTAACGATCGGCAAAGACTGCACGATCTTTGCCAACGCGACGCTGCGGGGCGACTACGGCATGTCGATTACCATGGACGAGGGCAGCAACCTTCAAGAAAACAGCTGCGTGCACGTCAGTGCTGGAAATCCCGTCACTATCGGCCGCAATGCGACCATCGGCCACGGCGCTATCATTCACGGTTGCAGCATAGGGGACAACACGCTTATTGGTATGGGATCAATCATCATGGATCGCGCGTGCATTGGAAAAAACTGCGTTATCGGTGCGGGCGCGCTCGTAACCGAAGATACGGTTATCCCCGACAACAGCCTCGCTATCGGCTCACCGGCAAAAGTGCGTCGCACGTTAAGCGAAACTGAAATTCAAAAAATGTGCGTGCACTCCGGCAAGGAGTATGCTGAAATTGGTCGCGATATGGAAAATAACGGACTCATGTATTCGGGTGCTACGTTGCCTCGCGATCACGCGAACATCGCCCGCGCGCATATCTAGCCTTACGCAGACTTTTCGTCTTGAGCAAAAACATAGCAATTGCCACCCCTGGCTTTCGCTCGATACATAGCCTTATCGGCCGCAAGATACAGCTCATCGCTGATCGCACCATCTTGCGGATAGAGTGCGATACCCAAACTGGCGGCAAGAGGCGGAGCGTCGCTATCGCTTTGCTGTAAAAGCTGATTGATCCGCTGTGCCGCCTTGACAATGGCATCCCGCGAATCCATACCGGTTAGGCATACGGCAAATTCGTCGCCGCCAATGCGTCCGATCACATCACCTTCACGAATTGCAGCATGGAGACGCTTCATTGATTCTGACAAAGCCTTATCTCCCGCCGCATGTCCCTGCGTATCGTTAAGTTTCTTAAAACCATCGAGGTCGAACATGATAAACGCATGGTGGATACCCGCCGGCGATTGGTCGAGTATCCTGCCCACCGCCGCCTCAAACCCCGCACGATTGAGCACCCCCGTCAAAGGATCGATCTCGGAACGCTTCTTCAATGCACGCTCACGTTCCTGCTGGAGCGATACGTCGGAAAAAACAATGACGACATACCCCGGTTTACCGTCATCTCCAAATACCAAGGAGTAATCGACACGATACCAGTAAGTCCCTCCGTTTTTTTCCCGACGAATCGTTCCCGATCCGTTCGACAAGCCTTTTTGAGCCCGCAAGGAAAGCTCGTCGAAAACTTTTCGACTTGCAGGATCGACGACACCGAAAGCATCCAGCGCTTCAGACAGCGTGGCACACGACGCAAGGGTTTTATCGAAATCTCCGTTATTTCCGTAAGAGGAAAAGGCACGCGTCGCAATATCGCAGCGCATAATGTGCTTGCCCGTTGTTTGGGCTGCGATACGAAACGCCTCCTCACTCATGCGCAGCTGTTCTGCAGATGCTTTCTTCTCGGTCAAATCAAACCCAGCAAACGTGATGAGCCGCACCGTCGAATTATAGCGGCACCGTAAAAGCACCCATCGTCGCTCGCCGGTAAGAGTACACTGCTGCGCTTCGACTTCAAAGATCTCACTGCCCGACGCGATGCCATCGCGCAATTTTTGTGCAATATCATCATCCGGCGAAAAAAATGTAT
This sequence comes from Raoultibacter sp., assembly GCA_036651575.1. Taxonomy (GTDB): domain Bacteria; phylum Actinomycetota; class Coriobacteriia; order Coriobacteriales; family Eggerthellaceae; genus JAVWGW01. Next base: position 44,091 of record JAVVXN010000004.1, read on the forward strand.
CCAGTGCTATCTTTTCAGGACGATCGCTTTGCCGTGCATATCCCAGCATGTTAAAGTATTCGTCATTGACGTACACCAAGTAAAACGTATTGTTCTCCAAAAGGATTTGCCCTAAACCGGCCGGAGTTTCGGCGAACACACCCTGTATGTCACGAGCCTGAGAAAGTGCTCCCAGCATCTTTCTCAACACTCCCCCACCCAAGATGAACGCGAAGATAAGAAACCCTATCGACAGGGCGAAAGCAAAATTCTCTGTCGGTGCCAGATAAAAACGACCCAGGTCAATTGCCGCAAAAACCATGAGTACCACAATACCCACCAATAAAAACTTTGCATCAGAATTCTTGCCCTGAACGATATCGTGAATGCTCGCCACAAGGGAAAACACCATCGATATCCCCAAAAGAAGGTGAAATAAGGGAAGGATCGGGGGCAATTCGAAACGGTGCGTCATAGTCCACACCAAGCAGACGGCAAAACTGACAAGAAAAAGCGCGGCTAAAATTTCAAAAACTTTTTTGCCGCAATGGCAAAACTCTCTCGCAAACAAAAGAAAGGCAGGAGGTATCAGGTAAAAACTCAGATACGACAAAAATCTGAGAAACAAAGTGTTGTCACAGCAAGCGCAGAGCACATGGCTTTCGGTGAACGTCCACGTTCCTGCCAAGAAAATGAAAAAAGCAAGGTACACAGCAGTAGCCGTAGGAAAAAAATAACTGCGTAAGCTGCTCAACGCTGAAGCGGAAAAAAGCGCTGCCGACATCAACAGCAAGAGAACATACAACGCGACAGCAAAAACCTTTTCAGGAGAAATCAGCAGCAGAGCATGCTCGTGACCCGGCCAGTCGAGACCTATCCCCAGCACCGCAAGAACAAGCAAAAATATCGCACCTGCGACAAATTCACCAATAAAGGTAAAAAAGAAAAGCTTGTCCTTGTTCACGAACCATTCTCCGATCATCGCACCAAAGCAGCTCCGAGGGCTACCTTGAGATTTCTGCAACAATACCCTTTATCAGGCGCTCGAAATCGTCCTCTCGCGTCTTTGCCACATCCAGCACTTCAACCCCCGTTGGCGATGCGCCCTCAACCCCGCAGGCCATATTCGAAACGAGCGACATCCCCAGCACTCGCATGCCAACGTGGCGCGCCGCAATAACTTCCTCACACACCGACATCGCAACGGTATCGGCTCCCCATCCCCGAAACATCCTGATTTCCGCAGGCGTTTCAAAGCTGGGGCCAAGCAAGCCAAGATACACTCCTTCCTGCACCGCAATGTTTTTTTGTGTCGCAACCCGCAAAGCGAGGCGACGCAGGGTTGGGTCGTAGGCATCCTTCATCGAAAAGAAGCGTTCGGAAAGGTTTGCCGGATCGGGTGCCGCAATCGGATTACGACCCGTAAAATTGATGTGGTCGTTCATGATGCAGAAATCGCCCACCCGGTAATGCTCGTTGATGGCACCAGCCGCATTCGTGGTGATGAGGGTCTCGATGCCCACGCGATGCATCAGCCACACCGGATATGCTACCTCTTGGGCGTTGTTGCCTTCGTATCCATGCAGACGCCCCTGCATACAGAGCACCTCGACTCCCTCAAGCGTACCGCACACAAACCGTCCGACATGGCTTTCGGCAGTACTTGTCTTCAGGGAAGGAATTTCACCATAAGGAACTGTGACCGCATTTTCAAGCCGATCTGCCAGGGGATTGAGCCCTGACCCGAGAATCAAACCAAGGCGAGGATGACGACCCTCCAAGCGAGAAGCGAGCACTCGAGCGCTGCGCGTCAGATTATCATCGAGAACATTGCGCTCTACCATGATCGATCCTGTGCGAAAACAGGAAACGTATTTTTCGGTTCGTTGATGATTAGACTCATAAAAACCCCTTTATGCCGTTATTTTTTTTGCGCAACAAGCACGCGTGGCTTATCCGCGAGATCCCGCACGATACGCACCCCGGAAAAACCCGCCTCCTCGGCGAGATGCGCCGCGCGATCCATCCCCTCTTCGTGCAGTTCAACCGCAAACGTTCCCCCCGATTTGAGTGCGGCATGGGCGAAGTGCACCATACGGCGAAACACATCGAGGCCATCGGGTCCGCCATCGAGAGCCAACGCCGGTTCAAAGTTTTTCACTTCGCGGGGAATAGTTTGCACGATAGCGGTAGGCACGTAGGGCGGATTGGAAATAACCAAATCGAAAGAGCCCAGCAAAGCAGCATCGATGCCGGCGCCCAGGTCACACTCAATCACTTCGATGCGGTCGGTCAGACCAAGTGTGGCCACATTTTTACGAGCAAGCTGAATCGCTTCGGGAGCGATATCGGTCGCAATCACCCGAGTGGCAGGATTTTCATGGGCAATCGATGACGCAATACAGCCCGTTCCCGTGCATAGATCAGCCACAAGAAACTCAAGAGGTTCAAGTTCAGCTGCAACAACAGCGCCTTCTTCGAGCCCCCCATCAAAGGCTTCAGGGACTGCAGCATGCTGCCCGGAGACATCTTGTCGCGAGGCAGCATGCTGCGACAGGGCCGACAGGCCCTCCCCCACCAACACCTCAGTTTCAGGACGAGGAATAAGCACCCCCGGCGCAACCTGTACGGTAATATAGCGAAATCCCACTTCACCAGTAATATATTGCAAAGGCTCACCCTGGCCGCGACGCGTCACAAACCCTCGCAAAACCTCGCGCTCCTCCGTCGTTAAAGGCTGGTCAAAATGGGTGTAGAGGTCAATGCGCGCAAGACCTGTCGCAGCGGAAAGCAACCACTGCGCCGAAAGACGCGGGTTTTCATCCTCCTTGCGCTCAAGGTAACCTTCGGTCCAATCAAGCGCCGCTTTAATCGTCCAGATGTCGTCCATACAGGCAGCCTATACGGCGTTTTCCAGCTTCTTGGCACGATCCGCCGCCTGTAGGGCAACGATCAGTTCACCAAGTCCGTTACCACCTGCGCCAAGGAGAATACCATTGTAGGTTCCACTATAGCCGATGCGATGATCGGTCACGCGATCCTGTGGGCCATTATACGTACGAATCTTCTCGCTGCGATCTCCCGTACCAATTTGGCTACGACGTTCTGCACTGTCCGCTTCTTGACGCTCAGCCAGCATCTTCTCATACAGACGAGCCCTCAAAACGCTCATCGCTGCAATCTTGTTTTGCAGCTGAGACTTTTGATCCTGAGATTGCACGACCAATCCCGACGGCATATGCGTGATACGCACCGCTGAATCGGTGGTGTTGACGCACTGACCACCCGGGCCACCCGCGCGATACACGTCGATACGCAGATCGCTTTGATTGATTTCAACTTCCACTTCATCGGCTTCAGGAAGCACGGCAACGGTTGCCGTGGAGGTATGAATGCGTCCCTGACTTTCAGTTTTTGGCACGCGCTGTACTCGGTGTACCCCACTCTCAAACTTCATCATCGAGTACACCTTGTCACCCTTGATTTTAAACTGGATTTCTTTGTAACCACCGGCTTCAGAAGCGGAAATATCGAGTGCTTCCGATTTCCATCCCTGGTCATCGGCAAAATGTGAGTACATACGATAGAGGTCGCCCGCAAACAGCGCAGCTTCATCGCCACCTGCTCCCGCACGAATTTCTACAATAATATCTTTATCATCAGCCGGATCGGCAGGAATCAGCATAAACTTAACGGTTTCCTCGAGCGCTTCCAATTTTTCTTCATTTTCGGCTATTTCCTCGAGTGCGAATTCCTTCATGTCAGCATCAGACAACATTTCTTTCGCCGCATTAAGATCTTCGGTCGCCTGCACGTATTCACGTGCAACTTTAGCCAAAGATCCCTGATCGGCATACTCTTTTGCAAGGCGATTGTACTCTTTTTGGTTCGATAAAACAGCGGGGTCGCCCAGCTGAGCTTCGAGGTCTTCGTAGGCCTTGATAATCTTTTCGAGTTTTTCTAACATCGACTATCCTATTTCCTCGCACGGCGACAAAACGCCCCTGCACGATTCCTGAACGGTATCGGTTTTTTTTCACAATTGAGTATAATACCACGAGAATCTCAGAGTAATCGCGCTTACCGGTAAGCCGCCACGAACTCTGCAGCTGCTTCGGCGGTATTCGCCCCATCTGAAATCGCTGTTGCAACCTGACGAAGCGCCTTTGTGCGCACATCGCCCGCTACAAAAACGCCGGGAATAGTAGTGGCACCGCTTTCACCAGCTATGATATATCCTGTTTCGTCAAGATCGAGCGCCCCGTCCAAAAATTCTGTGTTGGGAATGGTTCCGATAGCGACAAACATGCCCTCGCACGCGACATCTTTAAGATCACCCGTCTTCACATTTTCAATCGTCACAGCAGCAAGTTTTCCTTCTGCTGCGTGAGCTTTTCGAACAACACTATTCCACTCAAAGCGAACGTTTTCAATCCCGGTCAGCATATCGTGATACACAGCTGTCGCTCGCAGCGTATCGCGACGATACACCACGACAACCTCCTCGCAGATACGAGAAAGGTACAAAGCGTCGGCCACGGCGGTATTGCCCCCGCCAATCACCAGCACCGTTTTCCCGCGAAAAAAATTACCATCGCAGGTGGCACAGTACGAAATTCCTTTGCCGGCCAAAGCGTCATCGTTTTCAAGTCCCAGTTTACGCGGACGTGCGCCGCTGGCAACGATCACACTTTTTGCCTCATAGGTGTTCGACAGCGTCGTGATCCGCTTCGGCGAAACGTCAAGATCGACCGCCGTCACCTCCTCGTCAATGGGTTCAGCGGCAAATCGTTCCGCCTGTTGTTTCATGGAGAAGGCCAGTTCAAATCCGCCAATTCCCTCGGGAAAACCCGGGTAATTATCAATTTTTTCCGTTTCACCCAGTTGACCGCCCGCAACCAGGCGCTCAAAAAAAGCGACCCGCAAACCCGCACGCGCCGCATACAGAGCGGCCGTCATCCCGGCCGGACCGGATCCGATTACCGCAACGTCATAAATCGTAAGCTCTGCAGCAGTCATAGTGTCTCCTTTAACCATGTTGCATCACATCAATACTCGGCGGAACAAAACCGCCTCGCCACACACCTGTGTCCTCGCATAAAACAACCCGGATGACGATATCCGGGTTGTGGGCGTTACACGAAAGAAACTAACCAAGCATTTCAAGAAGGCGCGCTTTAGGCTGCGCCCCCACGGCCTGATTTGCCGGTTGACCATTCTTGAAAACAATGAGCGTCGGCACACTCATCACGCTATAACGCGATGCGATATCGGGGCTTTGATCGACATCGACCTTGTAGATCTTCGCTTTACCCTCAACCGCTTGAGCAACTTCATCAAGCGTAGGAGCCAGCATCTTGCAGGGGCCGCACCACGTGGCAAAAAAATCAACCAACACCGGTTCTTGCGCATCCAAAACCTTGCTCTGGAAATCCGCTGACGAAATAACCTCACTCATAGCATGCTCCTTTGTTTGGCGAAACGGCCTGTGCCGTTCGCATTCTTTTTTCATCATTGTAGAAGTATCAAGCAACTTCGCCAAGCCCTTATTATTAATGTTACCATTTTGATAACATTTATCGATAAAAGGAACACGACGGCCTGGCAACGGAGCATTTCAGGTGATAGTAAGACGAGTATACTATGATTCTACGTAAGAAAGGAGTCTTCTATGAGCACTACCGCACACGAACGCACGCACACCCTGCGATCCGATCATCAAGCTGCCTATCTCGGGCACGAAGTCTTGCCGGTCAATTTGGTGCTGGAAGGCGGTGCAATGCGTGGTCAATTCACCGCGGGCGTCCTCGATTTTTTCATGGACTACGGTCTCGTTGCCCAACACACTATCGGAACTTCGGCTGGCGCCCTCAATGGCTACAACTACGTGGCTGGCGAAGACGGGCGCACCTGTTATCTCAACACGAAATACTGCAACGATTGGCGCTACCTTTCCATGAAAAGCTTCGTGAAAACGGGCAATGCCTTCGGACGTGATTTTTCTTTCAATGAACTTCCCAACAAACTCGAACCCTACGATTTCGATGCATTTCGAAATTCTCCCATGAAACTTACCACCGTTGCGAGCGACCTTGTTTTAGGAGAGGCAGATTACCATACGTTTGTCGACCCCGTAGCCGATCTTCCTTACTTGATGGCTTCTTCCTCGCTACCCCTTTTGAGTAAAACCATCGAGGTCGATGGAAAATATCTTCTCGACGGTGGCACCTGCGACAGCGTTCCTTTACTGTACTCCCTCATGACCGGCGCCTCCAAGCACATCGTTGTCTTAACCCAAGACGCAACGTATAAAAAAGGTCCCGAAAAACTTCTCGCACTCCAACGGCAGCGATACAGCGATTACCCCTACTATATCGAACGACTCGCCAACCGACATTTTGAATACAACCGGACGTATCGAGCAATAGCGCGCATGGAAAATAGCGGGATGATTTTTGTAGTTCGACCCCCGGCACCCCTTACAATTTCAAATATGGAACGAGATCCCGAAAAACTTTTTGCACTCTACGAAGAAGGCTATACCGAAGCTGCCAAAAGCTGGCCCGCACTTCAAGCTTATCTCGAACTATAATCGAAGAACAATTATCGCACCGGAAAGGTTTTTCATGTACGGCATTCGGCAAAACCTCCTGACACAAGAGCGCAACGACTATCACGAGCATCTTTCTCAATTCGATTACCTCCTCGACTGCTCGATGGGGTCAAACCCCTACGGCACCCCCTCGCTCTCTTTACCTAAAACCGTTTTAACCACCATCAACCTCTATCCCGACGAAACGGATACAGGACTTAAAAGCGCTCTTCGAAAACGTTTTGCAGAAGTGGCAGACCTCACCGACGATATGATTGGATTTTCCTGTGGGTCAATCGGAAGCATCATGGCACTCAACCGCATGTGCCTTACCCCCGATAAAACCGTGGTACATATGGTTCCCACCTTTACCGCTATCGTAGATGACTTTGTCACGTATGAACCGCACTTCGAAACCGTCGCCCTACGCAGCGAGAACAACTACGCATTCCACCCGCAAGATCTGCTTGACGTCATTAAAGCAAACCCCCACGCCTACATCTACATAGATAATCCCAACAATCCCACCGGACAGGTTTTTGCTCTTGACGCGATACGCCAAGCAACCGAGGCCGCCCGAAGTGTGGATTCCTTTATCGTCATCGACGAAGCCTACGGCGACTATATGGACGACGCAAATTCAGCGGTTTGCCTGGTAAATGAATTCGAAAACCTCGCCTGCGTACGCACGTTTTCCAAAGCGCTCGGCGAGGCGGGTGTGCGTCTTGGTTACGTCATTGCTGCCCCTATCGTCATGAAGGCCTTTAACAAAGTCAATACCCCCTACTCTAAAAACTCCATCGCAGACAGCTTCGCTCAGCAGGCACTTCGTTCAAGATGGCGCGACACCACCCGTCTCCGCGTGCTGCGCGATAAACCCCGCGTTCTCGCAGCACTCACCACCATACGCGTTGCAACCACCGATCCGGGCGTTCCTATCTCGATGCTGTATTCACTCGATTCCACCATCAACATGGAAACGCTCCTGCAGCAGGTTGGTCTGCGCGTCGTATCGTGCGCTGGATACGACGGCCTGGGCGCTTTCGCTGCACGTATCAACCTTCATGAAGATATCGAGACGTTGATTACCTTGCTAAAACAGGCGGATGCGCTACTATAGAAACCATTTATTATGCGGAATATATACTTTTGAAAAAAAGCGCCGTCAGGCGCTTTTTCATCGAGTACCTTACGCACGGAAAGGAGCGTCATGGAACAAAAGCAACAAGCGGCTGCCAGAACAGAAACAACAGACTCTCAAGAGAGCTTCGGGGACAGGAAAAAAGCGATAAGCCCCGCCCATGTCATTCGTTTTTCGGGTGCATTTGTTGCTTTCATGATCGGATCGGGTTTTGCGACCGGGCAGGAAATTATGCAGTTTTTCACCGCGTATGGCCTGTGGTCTATCGGGGGCATCTTTATCGCAATGGTGCTTTTTGCTTGGTCGGGTAAAACCCTCATGAACTATGGCTTTCGCCATCGCGATCAAAGCGCGGAGGAATTGGCGGAAGGAAGTTTTCGCTACTACGCAGGAAAATACTTCGGGGTGTTTCTCTCCTGGTTCATTCCCCTCTTTTTATTCCTCGTGGTCATCATCATGATCTCTGGGTCAGGGGCCACGATTGCCCAGTACTTTGGCGCCCCGACCTGGATTGGGTCTTTGGGTATGGCAGTCCTCATTTACCTGACGAACCTCTTTGGATTCAAGCGCATTATCGATGTCATCGGTGCGATCGGACCCGTTATCATCGTGTTCACCATCGTGATTGCCGGCTTTGCTTTAATCATGAATCCCACGGGTCTCGCCAACTCGACTCAGCATATGGACGTTTTGGCAAAGATACCCAATGCAACCCACCAAGCGCCCTTCTGGGTGCTGGGTGGCGCGCTTTATGTCGCCTACAATATAACGGGATCGGTTCCTTTCTGCACGCAAACCGGCTCAATCGCCAATTCAGCTCGCGAAGCAAAGCTCGGGGGTCTTCTCGGCGGCATCTTACTTATGACGGCCGCACTCCTGCTCAACCTCGCTTTACTGGCCTACGCTCCTGAAGTTTCGGGGCTCGACGTGCCAAACCTCTACTTTGCCGGTCTTGTTTCGCCGGTTTTGAGCTTTCTCTTTGCCGTTATCGTCTTGTGCGGTATTTTTACAACCGGCACCCCCATGCTCTGGAGCGCTACGACGCGCATTTCGGTAGAGGGTACTCAACGATACAAGATCACGCTTACCGTCTTGACCGTTTTAGCACTCATCGCAGGACAGCTACCCTACGGTGCACTCATGAACATCATCTATCCCTACACCGGCTACATTGGCATCGCATTTTTAGCGCTTGTTGCTCTTCGTCAAATTATCGAATGGAACAACCGCCGCATTGGCCTTCCCGAAGAAACTCCCCTCTTCAGGAAAGAACGCTAGCAGCAAGACCGCATCAAGACGAAGCAGCCTCATCGTCGACAGGAGGTGAGGCTGCTTGGAATTCAGCAACAAATCCTGCAGAAAAAATACCCGCAGGGATCGCGACCACCGCGATAGAAAGCGTCATGGTTAAAAAACCAATGACACGACCGGGTGCGGTAACGGGTACCAAATCACCATACCCCGTAGAGGTAATGGTAGTCATAGCCCAGTAAAGACCCGTGAATACGCTATCGAACGCCTCGGGTTGAACCGGGTTTTCAACGGTGTACATCAGCACGCTGGAAGTAACGGTCAGCATCGCCAACACCATCAAAGCAGCGACAATCTCATGCTTGCGCTTGCTCATCACGCGCTCGATCGTACGCAATCCCTTCATGTAGCGAGTAAGTTTTATCAAGCGCACAAGGCGAATGACCCGCAGCGCATTGAGAGTGGTCATCGAAAAAGGCATCATCCACGAAAGCACCGCAGGGAAGAAAGCGAGGAAATCGATAATTCCCATCAAAGAAAACACGTAGCGCACCCGCGCACGAGCGGGCTTCAACGTTGGATACAGCAGATCAGCAACGTAAATCCGACAAGCATATTCCACGGCAAAACACACGGCTGAAATAATCCCGAACAACGAAAAACCCTCTTGCGCCATAGCGGACAAGTTTTTATCGGTTTCGAACAAAAGAGAGGCAACGTTTGCCACGATTAAAACAAAAATGGATATGCCCAAAACTCGTGCGATGATATTACCCTGTCGCACATCTTCTACGGCGCAATAAACCTGTCGCTTAAAAGGGGGTACCTCGTCTATGTTTCGAGCAGCTTGTGTCATAGGGGCAGTATATCAGCGATCAAAGCACTCTCAAAGAGAAACGATACCTCTTCTAATCTATGAAACACGTATCACCGCCTTAGGCACGTTGATTCAACAGGCGGATAAATGATACGATTTCGGGATCGGCCGGTGAGGGACGGGCAGTGGCGCGCCCGGTAAGATAGCCCTGGATATAATCGATACCAAAACCGATGAGCGTTTCGAGCTGCTCTTTGTTCTCGACGCCCTCGGCGATTACCTTAATACCGCGTTCGTGGGCATATCCCAACAAATTGAGCAAAATTGCCTGACGGTCTGCGTCGTGAGTGATGTTGGCAATAATCGATATGTCGACCTTTACAAAGTCAGCAACGTTTTCAAGCAAAATTACATCACTGTTATACCCTGTACCAAAGTCATCAATCGCAATCGCAGCACCCCACCTCTTCGTCACTTTCCGCTTATACTCGAGAAGGCCTCGCCCGTATTCGCTTTCCGTAATTTCTACCACTAAGGATTTCAGCAGTTGGGGATAGAGTTTTGTCAATTCAGCGATATCGTCACTCGAAAGGCATTGCGTACCGATAGTGTTAACAAACAAACGAATTGACTCATCTATCCCAAAGCGCGAATACGCCTTAAGGGATTCGAAAAAGGTGATGTGCTCAATGCGGTAGAGCTTCGACTGGGAGCGAGCCAAATCAAGCACGAGATCAGGTGTGGGAAGCGACTTGAGACGAGGGCGCATCAGGGCTTCATAGCCAAACACATCCCCGGTACGCGCATCGATAATCGACTGAAAATGATAATCGACAAGCACCTCATCAAGCAAGCGATTCAAATCCTCTTTCTTGCTCAAAAGGTAGGATTTCTTCTGGTACAGATCGTAATCGAAGGCGCACAGCTCTCCTTTTCGCGTGTTTTTTGCGGTATACATCGCAAAATCGGCATATTCGCGCAAGTGGGCAAAATCGGAGGCGTCTTCAGGAAAGCGAGCACTTCCCATAGAGGCGCGAACGCGAAGAGCAGTCCCGTCGGGAGTATTAAAAAATTCATGCTCAAACGCGCTTTGTAACCGTGCTACCGTAGCGGCGATAGCACTGCGATTTCCTATAATCAGCACCAAAAACTCGTCCCCCGAAATACGGGAAGCCAGATCAAATGGACCGACCGCCGTACGGAGAAGATCACCGGCGCGCGTGATATACCCATCACCCCAATCATGTCCATAGGAATCGTTGATGGATTTTAAACCATCCAGGTCAAACATAATCATAATGCCCGGAAGAGATTTACGACGAGCCTCTGCAAGCAATTTTTCAGCTGAAGACTCAAATGCTCGGCGGTTCAAAAGGCCTGTCAAAATATCATGATCTCGCTCATCCTCGATCCGTCGTCGCGCCGTGATCTCCTCGGTCACGTCTTCAAGCAACCCAAACACACGGCTCGTCGCTTCACCGCTCGTCAAGCGAAGCCGCACAATACGCTGCCGGTGCACAATGTCGATAGTCCAACACCGTTCGTCGTCGGGATACGGTTGCATAAAGGATTTATATGCCTCAAACAAACGCGCCAAAGAATGAGCGTCCAGTGTTCCTTCAGCAATGCTCTCACGACTTATTTCGGGGGGAAACTGGGGGAAATCATCAACACCGAGCAAATCAAAAAACGGACCGGCATAAAAGACCGCTTCAGTGTCAGCATCGTATTCAAACGCACCGATACGCCGATTGGAAAGTCTGATAATCTGCGTCAATCGTGAAGCGCTCGACGCAACATCGGCAGAGAGCACTTCGATTGCTGCCGCTAATTCATCGAGCTCCAAAACGTTCGTTGGCGTAAACGTCACTTTACCGTCAGGGCGACGGGTCCGCACCTGCTGCATAAAAGCTGTCAGTTTTGACGAAAGGGCAAAACCGATTGAGAGCGCCAAGATAAGACCGATGACAAGCGAAAAGACAAACGCACCCAGCAAAATTTGATTCAAGGCGTGAGCTGAGGCAAAAAGCGACTGCTCCGGGTCGAGCCCGATAACGACCCAGGATTCATCGGCATAGGGAGAATTTGTCCCGTATAGAGATAATTTACTCGCATACGCCAGAGAGTCTTTTGAGGACGACGAAATGCTCATGCGCCCCTCTTCATTGAGATACGCATCAAAAAAACGATTGTTGGGATCAGTATAAGACGCATACGACCCCCCGCGGCCATCGACCAGCTCGTAGGTACGCGGCACATTTTCCATAGGAAGCCCTCGATCATCAGGGATGGCGACGCCCGAAGGCTTTGCGAGTGCAAACAGATACGAACCGCTTCCTTGCTTATCCAGTTCTTCATAGGGAAAGAGCGCCATCACGCGATCGAGGGCGATTTCGATACCCAACACACCAAACACGGTTCCGTCCGCCGCCCTTAAAGGCATGCTGTAGGTTATCGACCGCTTACCGTTATCAGCAAAATCATGCGGAGGTGCCCAGTATCCTAAATCGACGCCATCCGCTTGAGGATATTTTTCGGCCATCACGAGAGGCTTGTAGTAAAAATCGTTATCAGATCCCTTGTCCGCTGCAAACATGCAGTTCGGGGTCCAGTTGCTATCAAGGGCCAATCCGAGTCGTTTCGCAACCGCCGTAGGGCATCGCCCCAACAAAAGATCGGAATTATTGTCATAATTTTCTTTTGGATTGGCATCGCGAATGTAGATGCCCGTATTATTGCTATCCATATCGGAGTTCGTCGATTGACCGCCCCGCAACACCAGGTAAGTACCGCTCGTTTCGGTGGAGCGCAAACATTCGATCACGCTTGCCGCCGACGCGTCCACAAGAGAAACCGCCAAATCGCTGCCAGTCGAAATATCGGCCGGTGTAGCCCCGTAGTCGCTCAAAACATTATTGGCACTACGCTCAATCGCGATGGCCGCGCTTCCTATGTTTGACCAGCGCTGCACCATAAGATTTTCAAGATAGTCACTACGAGAGGTGATGCGACCCGAGAATAAGCTATAGCTATCGGTCTCCATCTGCTGCACGCTACCGGTGTAGGCTAGACCAAAAAAATAAAGACAACTCTGCAATACCAAAGCAATACAGCACGGAATCACGACCAACATACGCAGAGACCGGGAACGCTTCGCCCTTTCGAGCATTCCCGATCCCTGCGCCTTTGAGCGTGACGGCTGCTTCATCATCCTTTACCCAAGGGTCGCTTGCAAATCACGGGACAACCCCGTCAGCCAGGTATCAAACACCTCATCGGTGGCGTAATGTGCAACCGCTTCGGCATGAGGCATACCGCCCTCCATCAGTGCGACAACCTGTGCGCGATCTTTGACAGCTTGACTTTGCAATGATTTTTCCAAAACAACACGTGCCTCAACGCCGCCGGCAAAAAGCGGGCTGCTATAAAGCTCGCTTCGCTCAATCGTCTCAAGCGTGGCCGCAAGATTGGTCATATAGTTCTGAGGCACCTTGTCCATCGACGTCGTAATCGACTCGATGCTTTCCGCCGTGCACGCCTCTTTCGTAGCCGGCACGTATCCCGCACTAACGGCAAACTCGGTGCTTTGCTCTTTTTGATTGAACCACTTCAGGAACTCGACACATGCAGTTTCGGCTTTTTCGTCAGACTTCGTTACGACAAAACCCGCCCCCTGCTGCACGGCGCACGCTTTTCCCTGCGTAAAAACCGGTGCCGGGCGCGCACCGAATTCAATAGCGTAACTCGTGGCATCGTCAACGGTCACTTCCTTGGGAAAATATACGACCGAAGAAGACGAACCGACGTAGCAAACCAAGTCCCCCGTCTTCACCGCATCGGAACGAAAACGTCCTTCCGATGAATAGTAACCGCTGATGTAGGGAACGTAGTAATTATCCCACAGAGTACGCAGCACCTGCTTATTGAGATCGAAGGTGCAAATCCCCTCTTTGACGTTGAAGATATCGACACCAAGCTGCTTTGCGCCGACCAACAGGTAGTTCGCCATGGCGTCACGCCCAAAAAATGGCTTTCCGTCGTTGGGCTCAGGTGTTTGAGCATCGGTCCACTCATAATAGCTGCGAGAAACACTCGCAACGCCTTCCATCGAGGAAAGCGCGTCGATGGAAGTATTCGTCGCCTGAGAAAATTTCTTCCAGGCGGTCATATTGATTTGCATCGTCTCCGTCGACTTCGAACACGGCACTATCTTCAGGCTCCCGTTGCCATCGAGATCCCCTTCCGCAAGAAAGCCCTCGATGAAAGCCGCCTTTTCTTCATTGGTATAATATGAGCTTAAATCAGCAACGCGACCAAGCTCGTTGACCACCTGCGCGGTATTGGGATAGGACAAAAAGGCGTCGGGCATAGCATTGGCTCCCACATCCCCCTGAGCGGATGCGGTTATCGCTTTCGCCATATTGTCCACACCGCCTTGGCTCACCGAGGTTGCTACAATACCTTTTTCCTTGCCAACCGTGGTATTAAACTCAGCAACCAACGCGTCAAAAGCCTGCAGTTGCGCGCCACCGTAATACGTCCATAATTCGATTTGAACAGGATTTTCGGGATCAAGCACCGATTTTTGCAACGGGGGAGCTGCACATCCGCCCAACGCAAAGCAGCTGGTAGCCAAAACAACGGTTAACGCCATCAATACGATTTTCTTCATACGGAATGCTTCTTTCTCTCCGCGCGCCCCTACGAAACCTTTTTTCGATGCAATACCACGTCAACTCTTTGAAAGTGATTTCCTTAGAATACCACGACAGCTGTCGCAAAGGTATACAATACCGCTATACCGCACCGCAGCAAGGAGACGAAAGGCCCCCATGACTATCGACCTCGTAGCACTTGCGACCATTGCCCTCGTAGCTACCCTCACTCCCATCATCGCCCAACTCATTCCCGGAAAACCCATTCCAGAAATCGTGTTTCTCCTTATCGCCGGTGCTCTTCTCGGGCCACACGCAGCAGGCATCGTGCAGCTTTCCGAATCGGTTGGTTTTCTCTCTGAATTGGGTCTTGCTTTTCTGTTTCTTCTCGCCGGTTACGAAATCAATCCAAAAAGCCTTACGGGGTCGCAGGGCAAACGAGGGCTTGCAACCTGGGTGATCTCGCTGCTCCTCGCTTTTTGCGCCGTATTCTTATCCCCCGATTTCACCTTGAGCACCCTCGACGGAATCGCCATTGCAATTGCCATGACCACAACCGCCCTCGGAACCCTTCTGCCGATCATGAAAGAACGCCAGCTGATCGGTACCCGCGTTGGCGACTCGATTCTTTCCTATGGAACCTGGGGTGAACTCGGTCCCATCATCGCCATGGCCATCCTGCTTTCCACCCGCGCCGAATGGCTCACGATTCTTATCCTGTTCGCTTTTCTGGGAATTGCCGTGCTTACCGCCGTAGTACCCGCACGCGCAAAAAAAGCCGGACATAAGCTTTTTGACTTCCTCAGCGCCAACGCCAACACCACGGCACAGACCATGATGCGCTTAACCGTGCTATTACTCATCGGCCTCATTACCGTCTCTTCCCTGTTCAAGCTCGACATCGTCCTCGGCGCATTTGCGGCGGGCTTCATTTTGCGCTACGTCATTCCCGACGGTAATACGAGTCTTGAAATAAAGCTCAACGCTCTTGCCTACGGATTTCTCATCCCTATCTTCTTTGTGGTCTCTGGTGCCAAGATCGACTTACACGCCGTGTTCGCACAACCTGCTCTTTTAATTGGATTTATCATTATGCTGCTCCTCATTCGTGCGGTACCCGTTTTTATCGGCCTGTCTACCGGCAAGGATACGCGCGATATGTCAGGCCGCCATCGCATGACCGTGGCACTGTACTGCACAACCGCCCTCCCCGTCATCGTCGCCGTGACCTCGGTGGCCGTCAAAGCCGGGGCCATGGACCAAACGCTCGCATCGATTCTTGTATCAGCGGGTGCCATCACCGTATTTCTTATGCCGCTTTTGGCTTCGATCACCTACCGCGTTGCCGATGCACAACCCATCGAAGCGGTGCGCGAAATCAGGCAACACCCCCACGACATCCGCGAAATCCTGCGCGACCACGTGGCGCTTGAACACATGCTGGCCAAACAGGACAGTGTCATGCGCGCCGCAACGCGCGAAAAAGCGCGCACGACAGCATTTTTGGCGCGCCACTTCCCCACCGGGGCCGCGCCCATGGAAGTATGGCTGCCACAAGTGCACGCCGACCAGGCACTCAATGCGCTCAATGAACGCGACATCAATCCTGCCCAGTGGGAAGAAGTAAAAGCCTTGGGCGACCAGGAATGGCAGGAAGCCAAAGAAGATGGCGACCACACCTGGGCGCACTTGAAAGCCGAAGGCGATAGGCGCTGGGAAGCCATCAAGCAGGCAGGTGATGATGCCATCGAAACGCAATGGCAAGACCGCGCTGCCGAACTGCAACAGCACACAGCACAGCGCGCAAAGGCCGAAGCCGACCGCGATAGCGCAGCGCGCAGCGCTGCTGCGGCGGGCGCACAGCGCCACGAGCGCATTACAGCGCGCGTGGCCGCCGAACAAAAAATCCGCCTGGAAGAACTCAGGCGCATCCACCCCGATAAAAATACAAAGAAGTAGTGTTCCCACAGGCCTGTGCTGCGCGGGACCAAACGACTCGCACACGCAGGCTGCAACTATGCAGCACACCACACCACCCACACAAATAGAGAAAAGACCCCGTAGGGTCTTTTCTGAGGAGTGCTGAGCATAAGGTGTCACCTGCTACAACGTGTGGTTACACCTGCGCTTCGGCGATGATGTCGATGAGCTTAGATGTTTCCCACGTGCCCAAATCCCCCTTAAGGTGATCGCGCACGGAAACGGTGCCCGCTTCGATTTCTTTATCCCCCATAACAACCATGTAGGGAACTTTTTCTGCCTGTGCTTTGGCAATTTTCACGCGCATCGGTTCATTTTGGTCGTAGATTTCCACACGACCCTGCACGCCGCGCAACTGCGCTGCCAATTCTTTGCACGCATCGATATGGCGGTCGGCCAGCGGCAAAATAGCCACCTGTACCGGAGAAAGCCACAGGGGCAGCGCACCCGCGTAATGCTCGATCAGCACGCCCAAGAAACGTTCGATCGATCCGAAGATGGCGCGGTGCAACATCCAGGGGCGCTCCTCGCCGTTTTCGGCGGTGCGATAGGCAATATCGAAGCGCTCCGGATTGTTGAAGTCGACCTGAATCGTCGAACACTGCCAGGTACGGCCGATGGAATCCTTGATTTTGATATCGATCTTCGGGCCGTAAAACGCACCGTCGCCTTCGTTGATGCTGTAATCAAGCCCCTTGGTTACCAAAGCCTGCTTGAGATAGCTTTCCGCCAACTCCCACATTTCATCGGTACCGATAGATTTTTCAGGACGGGTCGAAACTTCGGCCGAATAGGCAAGGTCGAACGTACCCATGATGGAATCAACCAAATCCAAAATTGACTCAACTTCGCTTACCACCTGGTCTTGGCGGCAAAATACGTGCGCATCATCTTGCGTGAACCCGCGCGCGCGAAACAACCCATGCACCGCACCCGACATTTCGGCACGATATACCGTACCGAATTCAAAGTAACGGATGGGCATTTCGCGATAGGAATGCAAATCGTTTTTGTAAAGCAGCACATGCCCCGGGCAGTTCATCGGCTTCACGCCAAATTCGCTCGTACGGCCTTCACCCTCGTCGACATTAAAGAAGTACATATCGTCGTGATAGTAATAGTAATGCCCCGATGTTTTCCACACGTCCGATTTATAGATGTGTGGGGTAATGACCTCATCGTAGCCACGGCGGTAGAGTTCTTTGCGCAGCCATTCCTGCATGAGGCGCACGATGCGCGCACCCTTGGGCAAAAACAGCGGCAAACCCGGTCCCACTTCGTCAAGCATGGTATAAATTCCCAGTTCGCGGCCAAGTTTGCGATGATCGCGCTTTTCGGCTTCCTCTTGGGTAAACAGATAGGTCGCTAAATCTTTCGGGGAAAACCAGGCGGTGCCATAAATGCGCTGCAGCATTTCGCGTTCGGAATCACCACGCCAGTAGGCACCGGCAACCTTGGTAAGTTTGTAGGCACCGATGGCTGCAGGGCTTGGCAGGTGCGGCCCACGGCACAAATCAGTGAAGGCACCATGATGATAGACAGTAATGGTTTCGCCTTCGGGTAATTCGGAAAGCAATTCCAGCTTGAGCGCCTGATCGGCGAAGAGATCTTGTGCCTGCGCGCGCGAAACAACCTCGCGCACGAAAGGCTCATCGGCAGCGATAATCTTATCCATCTCCGCTTCGATGGCCGCTAAATCGTCGGTTGAAAAACTACGGCCGACCGAAAAATCGTAATAGA